>DATJEP010000152.1:0-23502 GCA_035496475.1 Candidatus Udaeobacter sp. | reverse complement strand
GACGGGGATCGCTTCAAGAGAAACGGCTCGGGCGCGGCGACGCTCGGCGACCTCCGAAGGCTACTTCAGTCGGCGTTCCTCGAATACGGCCTCAGCGAGGACGGCGAGAGCATCGTCTCGCAGGGCCGCGACGCCGGCGTGCCGCACAATCGCGGCAACGACGACGAGCCGCTGCGCGCCGGCGCTCCGATCCTGATCGACATCTTTCCCGGCGAGGCCGGCGGCGGCTACCACAGCGACCTCACCCGCACGTTCTGCCTCGGCGCCGCGCCCGAGCCGCTGCGCCGGATCTACGGCGATTGCCACGACGCCTTCGAAGCCGCGGTGGAAGCCCTCGAAGTCGGCCAGCCGTGCCGCAGCTATCAGGAGCGCGTGTGTGATCTCTACGAGCGCCGCGGACACGCCACGCTGCGCACCAGCGAGACCACCGAGGAAGGCTACGTGCACGGCCTCGGACACGGCGTCGGACTCGCGGTGCACGAAGCGCCGCGACTCGGCGGCCCACCCAGCAATACGCAGACGCTCGCGCCGGGCATGGTGATCACCATCGAGCCGGGTCTCTACTACCCGTCGCGCGGCATGGGAGTGCGGATCGAGGACCTCGTGCTGGTCCGCTCCGACGGCACGTTCGAGAATCTGACGCCGGCCCCCTACGAGCTCGAGATCGAGACTCGCGCTTGAAGGCGCTTGAAATCGTGGTTCCCCCGCCGCGCATCGAGCGCGCGGTGCTGGTCGGGCACGCGTCGCGCGACAGCCACGGTTTCGAGCGCTCGATGGAGGAGCTGCACCGGCTCGCCGATACCGCCGGCGCGCGCCCCGCGGCCACGCTGCGGCAGAAGCGCGGCGCCGTGCATCCCGCGCACTACATCGGCAAGGGCAAGGTCGAGGAGCTTCGCGAGCTGGCCGAGGACACCGGCGCCGACGTCGCGATCTTCAACGACGACCTCTCGCCCTCCCAGGTGCGCAATCTCGAGAAGTCGCTCGGCATCAAGGTGATCGATCGCTCCGAGCTGATCCTCGACATCTTCGCGCGGCGCGCGCGCACGCGCGAGTCGCGTCTCCAGGTCGAGCTGGCGCAGCTCCAGTACACCCTGCCGCGGCTGACCGGCATGTGGAAGCACCTCGAGCGTCAGGCCGGCGGCATCGGCACGCGGGGACCCGGTGAAACCCAGCTCGAAGTGGACCGCCGCCGCGTCCGCGAGCGCATCGCCGTGCTGAGGCGCCAGCTCGAGGCGGTGGATCGCGAGCGCCAGACGCAGCGCCGGCGCCGGCAGCGCGAATTCCGCGCCGCGCTGGTCGGCTACACCAACGCCGGAAAGAGCACGCTGTTCAACGCGCTGACCCGCGCCGACGTGTTCGTCGAGGACCGCCTGTTCGCCACGCTCGATGCCACCACGCGGCGGATGGTGAGCCGGGAGCGCCGCACCGTGCTGCTCACCGACACGGTCGGGTTCATTCGCAAGCTTCCGCATCATCTGGTCGCGTCGTTCCGCAGCACGCTGGTCGAAGCCACCGAGGCCGATCTCCTGCTGCACGTGGTCGACGCTTCGGATCCCGATTCGGAGCGACAGATCGCCGCGGTCGACGGCGTGCTCGAGGGCCTGCTCGAGACGCCGCGCATGACGGTATTGGTGTTCAACAAATGCGACCGTATCGAGGACCCGGAGAAGATCGACGCGCTCCGCGCTTCCGATTCCGACGCGTTCGTGGTCTCGGCGCGCACCGGCGCCGGCCTCGACCGGCTGCGCGAGTACCTGTGGAGGCATCCGAAATGAACGTCAGTCCCGCCGCGCTCCGCACGCTGCGCTTCGGTCACAGTCCCGACGCCGACGACGCGTACATGTTCTACGGATTCCATACCGGCGCCGCCTCGATCGACGGCTGCACGGTCGAGCACGTGCTGGAGGACATTCAGAGCCTGAACGTGCGCGCCCTCGAGCGCGCCGACCTCGAGATCACCGCGGTCTCCGCGCATGCCTACGCGCACCTGATGGACCGCTACGCCGTGCTGGCGTGCGGCGCCTCGATGGGTTTCGGCTACGGCCCGATCGTGGTGGCGCGCGAGGAGCGCGCGCTCCATTCGCTGCGCGGCCGCAAGGTCGCGATTCCGGGACCGCTCACCACCGCGGCGCTGCTGCTGCGACTCGAGTGCGCCGAAGCGGTTCCGGTCGAGGTCGCCTTCGACCGGATTCCGGCCGCGGTGACGAGCGGCGAGGTCGAGGCCGGCGTGATCATCCACGAAAGCCAGCTCACCTACCGTGACGAAGGGCTGGTCAAGGTGATGGACTTCGGCGAGCTGTGGCAGCAACGCGACGGACTGCCGGTGCCGCTCGGCCTCGACGTCGTGCGTCGCGATCTCGGCGAGCCGCTGATGCGTTCGATCAGCTCCGGCTTCCGCGCCAGCATCGAAGCCGCGCACGCGAACGAGGAGGCCGCGCTGGCCTACGCGCTGGCGTTCGGGCGCGGGCTCGACCGCGATCGCGGCCGCCGCTTCGTCCGCATGTACGTCAACGATCTCACGCTCGACATGGGTGACCTCGGACGCCGCGCGCTCGAGCTGCTCTACACGCGCGCCCGGAAGATCGGCGTCATCGACGACGTTCCGACGCTCGACGTGATCTGACGTGACGCCCTGCCGCGCAGCGTCTAGGCTGCGCGGGTGAGAAATCCGCCGCGATTCCTCGCCCACCTCCTGCTCTTCACGCTGCTCGCCGTCACCGGGACCTGGCTGTGGCTACGCCACGCGACGGCATGGGATCTCGGCGGCCGGTCGCCGGTCCTCAGCTACGACGCCGCCCAGTACGCCGTCGCCGCGCGCGAGCTCGCGTTGCGCGGGCGCTTCGCGACCACGTTCGCGCTGCCGATCGAGCTGGCCCGCCATCCATCGCCACCCTGGCCGCTGGCGCTGGTTCAGCCCGGCCTCGTCATCAGCGAAGCGGCCCTGATCCATCTGGTGCCGGAGAAGACCCGCATCATCGAGGGGCGCTCGTGGGAAATCGTGCGCCCGGATCAGCTCGAGTGGGTGGTGCTGGTTCTCCCCTTCATCGGCTACATCGTGATCGCCGTCGGGTTCGGGCTGGCCGGCTCGTATCTGATTCGCCGTCTCGCGCCCGGCCTCGGGACCGCCGCTCGCGCCGCGGCGGGGCTCGTTCTCGGGCTCGCGTTCCTGCTCGATCCCGAGGCTCAGCACTACGCCGTCGGCGGATTCACCGAGCTTCCCTTCACCCTCGGGCTCTGCGGCGCTCTCGCCGCGCTCGCGCTCGGCGCCGCGCCGCGTCGGCCTCTCCTCTTCGGCATCCTGCTCGGCCTTACCGGTGCGTTCCGCGGAACCATGCTGTGGCTCGCCCCCATCCTCGCGATCGGCAACGCGGCGGCGGCCGACGGCCGGCGCTTCCGCACGTTGGTCGTCACGCTGATCGGCTACGCGCTGCCGCTCCTGCCGTGGTGGCTCTACAAGTGGCACGCTTTCGGCAATCCCGCGTGGGATCTCTCGGCGCTCTCGGTCTGGGACGGAGTGCAGGGGCGCACGTGGTTCTCGCTCTTCCATCTCGCCGCTCCGCCCGATCTGCCGCGCGGCATGGCGTCGATCACGCTGCTCGGCGCGAAGACGGCGAGAAATCTCCCCGCCGTCGCGCTCGCGCTCGCGACCGGAGTCCATCCGCTCCTTCTCGGAGCGCTGACCGTGTGGGCGATCGCCGCCCGCGACGCGGCTCGCGCCGTCCGCGCCGCCGCGGGGACGCTGCTCGCGCTGCTGCTCGTCAGCCTGCTCGCGACCGCGGTGAGCGTGCCGCAGCTGCGTTATCTCTTTCCGGTGCGCGTGCTGGTGGACGCCGCGGGACTGCTCGCGCTGTGGGATCTGATCCGCCGCACCGGCGCGCTGACGGTGCCGCTGCGCCGCGCGCTCACCGCGCTCGCGACCCTGCTCGTTCTCGGCTGGGGCGTTCACCTCACCGTGGTCGGCGAGGCCGAGGCGCGTGACACGTCGAAGGAGCGCGGCACGCCGGCGACGCTCACGCTGCTCCAGATCGCGTCGATCATGAACCGTGAGATCCCCGCCGGGGAGCCGGTGATGAGCAATCTCGGTCCGGTGCTGGCATGGGAGTCACGCCGGCCGGTGATCCACCTCGCGCTCTCGCCGGACGAGCTCGACGCCTGCCGGCGCCGGGTGGATTTCCGCCGCGTGCTGCTGGTGTTCCGCGATCCCGCGCACGCATGGCCGGAATGGTCCGGCGTCATCGCGCGCCCGACCGACGCGCTGCATCACGCCGAATGGAACGTGAAGCACGTGCGGGAGTATCGGACCGCCGACGGGTTCCGGTTGATCTGGCTCGACCTCGGACCGCTCGGGCCCGAGCTCGCGACCACGGGCTCGAGGTGAGCCCTCAGGCTCGCCCCTAGTGCAGAAGGACGAAACGCCGCGTATAGGTGTGCCCGTTCGCGGTGATGCGCGCGAGATAGAGACCGGGATGCGCCGGAGCGCCTGAAGCACTGCGGCCGTCCCAATCCAGCGACCAGATGCCGGGAACGCGCGTCTGCTCGGGCTCACGCCAGACGACGCGGCCCTGCACGTCGACGACCTCGAACCGCGTCTCGGTCTCGTCCGGCAGCTCGAGGCGCAGCGACACGCGGCCGTTCGCGGGGTTCGGGTAGGGCCTCGACAGCGAGAACCGGTACGCCGTGCCCGGAACGCCGACCGCTCCGCCTCCCGACACGACACTGATCGTGGTGCTCGAGGTGTTGTTGTTCTCGTTGGTCTCGTACATCGACCCGAGCGAATCGATCTGGGTGCCGAGCGTGTCGACGATCGCCCGCACCAGATGGTTTCCGGCCGCCAGCGTCGGGGCGAGCACGCGCGTGATCTCGACGCTGTCGAGCGCCGCCACCAGCGTGTCGCCCTGAACCAGCGGGGCGCCGTCGGCGGTGATCATCCAGTGGAAGATGTGCGCCGGCATCGGGCCGAGGTTCCGGATCGTGAACATCCAGCCGGCCGGCTGCGTCGTTCCCGGCTCGCCCGGACTCGTCGTCACCAGGCCCGGAGTGAGATCGACCGACGGGAAGATGCGGGTGATGGTGGTGTCGCGCATGCCGCCGGTGTCGGTGACGATGTAGCGGATCAGCATCCAGACTCCGGTTCCGTCGTCGTGATTCTGGGCGACGAAATCGAAGCTCGCGCTGTCCGATTGCTCGACCACCGGGTGCACGTGATTGTTGTGATGGAGATCGACTTCCCAACGGTAGGTCAGCGCCAGCGCCGAATCCTGTGCGTCATGCGCGTAGCCGCGCAGGTGGACGCTGTCGCCCGCGGCGTAGAACGTGCTGTCGAGCGGCGAGGTGATGAAGCCGATCGGCGGCGTGTTGCTGTTGAGGATCGCGTCTCCTCCGCCGAAGTTGTCGATCCGGGTCGAGGTGGCGAGCGCCATCTCGATTCCGATGTATCCGCCGTTGGCGTGGAACGGCCATCCCGAGACGTCGGCGGTGCCGATCAGCGTGGCGTTCTTGTAGATCTCGACCGCGCCGCTCGGGTACGCGCGGGCGCCGAACTGATCTCCGGCGACGAACGTGACGTTCGGGATCGTCGCCCATCCCCGCCACGAGTTCGGAGTGTCGTAGGTATTCACCACCACGTTGTGCTGCGAGGCGTCGTAGTGGATCTCGACCAGCCCCGCGGTCCAGGTCGTGCCCTGGAGCTTCAGCATGAGGTCGTGCTCGGGCGAGCTGGTGGTGACGGCGTTGAAGGTGTAGTAGGCCTCCTGAGTCGGACCATAGGCCGCGCTGTCCCACACCGCGTCGTTCCATGTGTTGGAGGTCTGCCCGACGGCGTTGCTGATGATCGCGAGCTGATTCAGCTGGTCGGTCCAGTTCGGCCCCAGGCCCCCATTCGCGCGATTGAATCGATCGAGAACCGGCGTGGTCGGGAACGTGCTCGATTCGGCGACCGAGATCTGGATCGTGTCGCGGCCGATCCCGCCCTTGCTGTCGTCGGCGGTCAGCACCGCGTTGTAGGTTCCGGCGATGGTGTAGGTATGTGACGCGCTGCCCCCGGTCGCGCCCTGTCCGTCGCCGAAGTTCCACGACAGCGTCAGCGGATCGCCGTCGGGATCGTTGGTGCCGGTGCTGGTGAAGTTGACCGTCAGCGGCTTCACGCCCGCGGTCGGCGACGCCTGGCCGAGCGTGATCGGCGGCGGCTCGGAGCCTCCTCCGACGTAGCGGATGCGGCGGACCTGATTGGTGTAGATCGAGACGTAGACGAGGTCTCCCGTTACCGGATCGACCTCGAGGTCCACCGGGCCCTCGAGACCGGTCGCGAAATCGCTCACCGAGAGGACGTTGTCGTTGCCATCCACGGTGGCGAACTTCATCCAGTTCTGCCCGTAGTCCATGAAGAAGTACTTGGCCTGATAGCCCACCGGGTACAGCGTGCCGTTGTAGAACGAACCGCCGATCGAGCAATTGCCGACCAGGCCGACGGGATTGCTGCCCGAGCCTTCGTAGTGGTTCCACCACAGGTCCGGCTCGGTCGGGTTGGCCGGATTCGCCGACGTCCCGTACGAGCTGCAGTCGGTATGCGAGGGGCTGGCGGCCTGGAAATTGGAATTGGGATCGAAACCCTCGTAGCACGGCCAGCCGAGATTGATCCCGCCGGTGCGTGCGATGTTGGCCTCCTCCCAGGTGTCCTGACCGACGTCACCGATGTAGAGCACGCCGGGATTGGCCGCGCTGGTGTCGGTCGATCCGGTGCCAGGCCGGATGGTGTAGCGGTACGGATTGCGCAGCCCGTATTCCCACACCCTCGAGCGCTTGGAACCGAGGTTGCTGTCGTGGAAGGGATTGCTCATGTAGCCGTGGCCGTTGGCCGGATTCAGGCGCAGGATCTTGCCGGCGAGGATGTTCACGTCCTGGGAGCGGAATGCGCCGATGTCCTCATACGGATCGATCTTGTTGGCGCTGGTGCCGAAGATGGTGGGCTGATGACCTCCGGCGTCGGTAATGGTGAAGTCCGCGCCTTCGCCGGCACTGACCAGCAGGCTGCCGTCACGCGCGAACCTCAGCGTGCCGATGCTGTGCGAGGGTGAGAGCACCTCGGGCGCGTCCTTCCACCAGGTTCCCATCAGGATCAGACGGGACGAGGGGATCACCGTGTTCGAATCGGTGAAATTCACCGTGTACCGCGTCAGCCGACCGAATCCATACGCGTTGTTGTCGGTGCCGTTGGAGTCGGAATCGACGGTATAGAGCAGGTAGATGTAGTGGTTCACGAAGTAGTGGGGATCGACCGCGAGAGACAGGAACCCTCGATCCTGCTGGTCCAGCACCTCGTTGTCGCCCTGCCACATCGGCTGGGCGTTCTTGATGCCGTTCTTCACCACCTGAATGCGGCCGCGTTTCTCGACCACCAGCATGCGGCCGTCGGGAAGCCACACCACCTGCACCGGCACGACGAAGCCGGCGCCCGGGGCGACATCCTCGACCACGAAATTGGCGGGAACGGTCGGCTGCGCCTCCGCGCGCGCGGCGGCGAAGCCAGCCAGGATGAGCAGGATGGGGAGCACGCGACGCACGGACGGAACCTTTCGGGGATCCCAGAGGATGCGGTTGGACCGCTGAAACTAACCAGTCCCTTCCGCGGCGACAAGGCGTAACGAGCGATTTTTTCGCGGCGGCGCGCGCCGACTTCGGGCGCAATGCAAGGGCCGCGCCCGCCGGAGCCCTCCCAGCCGGACCCGGCGTTTTCCTTGGTTCTTGACGAACGAGGGCAGCGGCACGTCGCTTCGGATTCTTTCGCCGGTGGCGATTGTGTCGCGAAATCCGACATCCGATGGGCGGCCGCCCCCGGAACCGCTATGCTTGCGTTCCGTGTGGCGCGCCGTTCCGGCGCCGGTCGAGCCCAGGAGCCCCGCAACCCGACTCATGCCCGAGGTCCCTTCGGCGTATCGATGGCGGCTCGGCGAGTGGCTGACGTTGTTCGCCCTCGCCGTGCTCGGTCTCGTCACGATTCCCCAGCCGTTCGCCTGGGATCAGGCGATGTTCACGCTGGGCGCCCGCGAGCTCGCGTCCGGGGCCGTGCTCTACCGCGACTACTGGGATCCCAAGCAGCCGGGAATGTTCGCGTTCTACTGGCTGGGCGGGCGCCTGTTCGGTTACAGCGAGGCCGGCGAGCATCTGTTCGAGCTGCTGGTGATGCTGGTCTACGCCGCGGTTCTGATCCAGATCGTCGGATCGCGTTACGGCCGGTGGATGGGGCGATCGGCCGCGCTGCTTTCCGTCGGCCTCTTCTTCTCGTGCTGCTCCGACGCCCTCCATGCGCAGATCGAGTGCGTGGCCGGCCTTCCGCTGCTCGTCGCGCTGATCTTCGCGGTCTGGAGTGGTGAGCGGCGCGATCGATCATTCCTCTGGCTCACGCTCTCCGGCCTCGCCGGCGGGGTCGCGCTGGTCTTCAAGCTGCTGCTCCTGCCCATCCTCGCCGGCTTCTGGGTGATCGCGCTGGCGGATGCCGCGACGCTGGGACCGGCCGCGCTCGCGAGCGGCGCGGCCGCGATCGCGCTCGGCGCCGCCCTGCCGTTCGCGGGGTGCGCCGCCTACTTCGGGACCCACGGCGCGCTCGCCCTCGCCTGGTGGACGTCGATCCAGTATCCGGTCGAGGTGCTGCGCCAGGCACACGAGAATCGCGCCCGCACGCTGATCGTGAGCACCCGATGGTTCGGCCGGCACTGGTGGCCGGTGGTGATCGCGGCGTTCGTCGGGTTCGCGCATCCGCCGGTTCCGTGGAAGGGCCTGCGCGGCTTCGTCGCCGATCGATTCACGCTCGGGCTGGTGATCTGGATGATCACGGCGTCGTTCGTGCTCCTGATCCAGCGACTGTCCTACTGGCCGTACCACTTCCTGATCTTCATGGTTCCACTCGGCTGCCTCGCCGCGTTCGGAGTCCGCTCGATGCTCGAGCTCTTCCCGCGGCCGGGCGCCGGGCAGGCCGTGCTCCGCGCGTCTGCCGTGGTGATCGTCATCGCGGCCTTCGCGCCCTCCTTCCGTGAGTGGTGGTCGGGCGCGAGCAGCATCGCGGCGGACGGATTCGCGCTCTCCGCGCCGAACTTCGAGCGCCACCTCGAGCGAACCGGGCCCGGCGGCGTCTATCGAAAGATTCGCGCCGAGGTCGCGTTCCTCAAGCAGCCGGACGCGCGCCCGGGCCCGATCTGGGTGGTGGGGAATCCGCTCTATTACTGGCTGTCGGGACGCCGCCAGGCGATTCCTCGCAACGGAGGGAGCTTCATCGAGTACGCTTCGGCGTCCGAATGGCGCGGCATCACCTCGGATCTCGAGGCCGCGCGGCCGCCGTACCTCTACATTCACGACGAGTACGGCATGTTCCTGCCTTCGCAGAGCGGAAAAGCGGCGAGCTTCCTCGATCTCCTGGATCGAGGCTATGCGCCGCTCACCCATTCGTCTCACGGCGCCTGGTTCGTTCGCCGCGACACCGCGCTCTCCCTGCCCGAGCATCACGCGCCGTGAGCGAGCCCCACCCCGCGACTCGAGGATTCCTTCAGGGGAATCGAGGCTGGCTGCTCGGCCTGGTGCTGGTGATCGGCGCCCTGCTTCGCCTGCGTGAAGCGATCACCGTTCCGCTGTGGTTCGAGGAGATCTACATCGCCATGGTCGCGCGTCTGCCGATCCCTCAACTGATCGAGACGCTGCGCCACGACATCCACCCGCCTCTCCATTACGTGATCGAGCACTTCTGGCTGGCGCTCGGAGCGCGTTCGGGCTACGAGCTGAAATCCCTCCCGATCCTGCTCGCGCTCGCCAGCATCGTGGTGTGCGCGCGGCTCACGCGCCGCATGTTCGGCGCCGGCCCGGCCCTGCTCACCGCCGCGCTGGTCGCGGTCGCGCACGGCCACGTGCGATTCACCCAGGAGGCCCAGGCGTTCGCGCTCGAGGGCCTGCTCGTGATCCTCGCCGTGAGCGCGGCGTGGGACTGGATCGAGACGCGCCGCACCCGGTCCGCGGTGGCCTACGTGGTGTGGGGCGCGTGCGCGATGTACACGCATTACGTGTCGCTCGCGATCCTGTTCGTCCTCCTCGCCTGGGGCGTGATCGTCCTCCGGGGCGACGGCCGCGCGCTGGCGCGCTGGCTCGGGCTCCACGCCGTGCTCGTGCTGGCGTTCCTGCCGCAGCTGCCGACCCAGATCAGCCAGTTCATTCAGGAGGACGCCGCGCATCACGGACACTTCCCGTATCGATCCGACTGGTTCGCGCTCGGTCACGATCTGTCGGGCGCGAACTACCTGATTCCGGTCTATGCGCTGCTCGCGCTGTGGCCGCTGGTCGATCGTTCACGGCGACGCGCGGCCTCGCTGCTGCTCGCGCTCGCGATCCTGCCGCTGCTTTCGCTGCGGCTCTGGTCGCTGAACTTCCCGCGCGAGACCACCTATGTCGCGCTGCTGCTCTTTCCGCTCGTCACCACCGGAGCGCTGACGCTGCCGGTCCGTCCGCTGCGGTTTCTCGTGTCCGCCGCGCTGCTTCTGTTCGCGCTGCACGCGGACTGGAAACCGGATCGCTTTCCCGAGCCGATCATGCTGAAGCGGGCCGCGGACGAGCTGGCGCGTACCGCCCGACCCGACGATCCGATCCTCCACAGCGACACGCATTCGCTGCTGTTCTTCCGCTTCTACGATCCCGCCGGGAATCATCGCATCGTCTGGCGCGCCGACGAGGGCATCCCCTATTTCGACGGCGGCCTGATGGTGCCCGACACCTGGCGGATCACGCCGGCGGGGTGGGACTCCCTGCAGGCGCGCGATGCGCGCTGGTGGGGCGTGTCGCTGAATCGCGCCCAGGTGAAGCCGGTCCATGGTCACACGCGCACCGGCGCCGAGTTCGACTCGGTCGCGCGTCGAGTGCCGGGAGCGAGCAGCATCGATTTCGCGCCGGTGCGCCTGTGGGAGTCTCCGGCGGTGGTGCGTGCCGGAGGCGCGGCGGGAGCGGCGGAGCACCACTGAAGCCGGCGCCGGCCGTGTCGCGGCCGGCTTCGTCTCACCGCAGCGCGGCGACCACTCCGGTCTTCGTGTAGGCGCCCGAGCGCGCGACCGTCACCGGCAGCACCGCGTCGAACTCGCGCAGCTCGCGCGTGAGCGGCGCGACCGCCGCCGGCGACACGGCGTAGATCGAGACCGAGTCCGCGCCGCATACCACGTTGCGGCTGATCCGCCACTGACCGACTTCGGTCCATTCGGCCGGCAGGCCGCCGAACGGCTTGAACCAGCCGGGATAGAGGATCGCGACCTCGACTCCCGCGGCGTGGCTGATGTCGTCGATGGCGCGCGGACCATAGCGGTGCTCAAGTCTCAGGCGGGCCGGCTCGAGGCTGCCGAGCCCCCAGAGATCGACCAGGCGAACGTTCGCGAGCCAGGTCACGGCGCCGATGTCGTTCAGCGCCACCGGCCGGCCGTGGTCGTAGCGCTCGAGGAATCGCGCCATCTGAACCTGCTGCTCGTAGATGTTGGCGGAGGCCCGCGGCGCTTCCTCGAGGGATCGGATCGCGCGCTGTCCCAGCGGTCGCGCCACCGCGATCACCAGCGTCAGCGCCGCCACCCGCCGCACCCATCCCGGCCGCGACAGAAACGCGCGCAGGTGCTCACGCTGGTCGAAGAGACCGGCCCCGACCAGCCAGATCCCGAGCCCGACCAGGTAGGCCTCGTAGCGATAGAACCAGCCGGAGGCCGCGAGCTCGAGGTGAAGGAGCAGGGTGCCGACGTAGATCTTGAGCGCGTCGCGATGCTCCCGGCCCTCCGCGCCCGGGCGTGGCAGGCTGAGCAGGACGAGAGAGGCGGCGAGCAGAACGAGGAGCTGCGGGTTCGCCCACAGCTGATCGAGTCCGCGGTCGAGAACGTTCTTCAGCACGGCCTTCACGGAACCGGACGGAAGCGCGGCCTTGAGCAGCACGGAATTCGGAAGCAGGAACCATCCCTGCCCGCGGGACCAGAAACCATAGAGCGCGACCGGCAGCACCGCCGCGAATCCGCACGCGAAGGCGAGCCGGATCCGCCGGTGCGCGAGCAGAAGAAGACCGAGCACCGCCACCATGAACAGGGCCTCGTATCGGACCGAGGCGGCGAGCGCGCAGGCGGCGATCAGGAATCCGCGATCGCGCGCGGAGGGCGAGGGTGCCAGAGCGCGCGCGCCGAAGTGGAGGATGGCGAGGGCCAGCAGGAAATGGAGCACGTGCTCCATGCCGGTGAAGCTGAGCGCCGGCAGCGGGGTGGCGAACACCGCGGCGGTTTCGATCGCGAGCCGCCACAGCGGGGTGACGCCGCGCGAGCGCAGGGCGCTGTCGAGCCCGAACACCACCAGCGCCGCGACGAGAATGGCGAGCACGAGCGGCAGGAGCGGCTGGATTCCGAAGATGCGAAAGCCCACGCCGAGCAGGAGCGTCCAGAGCGGCGATGACGTCGACGAGGTGAAACCGGCTCCCGACACGCTCCAGATCCCGTGCTGGACCAGGTTCCGCGCGATCGACATGTGAATGTAGCTGTCGTCGAGCGGGTAGGTGAACGAGCCCTGGGTCAGACGCAGTGCGAAGAAACAAATGGCGCCGAGCGCGACGGCGAAGAGTCCGAGCGTGAGGAGCGCGGAGCCGAGGGATTTCACTCGATCGTTCTCGCGCGCCGGATCGGGATCAGCCCGGAGGGCGGACCGTGGAAGAGACCGGAAGCTCCTCGCCTTCGAGCACCTCGGGATACTCGGCCGGACGCTCGCTCAGACCCTCGACGAAGAGCGGCACGTCCGCGCTCAGCGTTCCGAGCGCCTCGGGGCCGGGCGCGGTGCGCACGATCTCGTAGAGTGTGGTGCGCTGTGCCGGCGTGAAGCCCGATTCCCGGATCAGGGTCTCGATCTCGGCGATGGTGGTCTTGTTGAGGTGCCCGGTCGCGAGATGGACGTTCTCCTCGAACAGGGTGCCGCCGAAGTCGTCGGCGCCGAAGTGGAGCGAGATCTGCCCGGTCTTCTTCCCCTCGCTGAACCAGGTCGCCTGGATGTGGTCGAAGTTGTCGAGGTAGAGCCGCGCGGAGGCGAGGATCCTGAGGTAGCGCGAGGCGCCCGCGACATGCTTGACCTTCGATTCCATCGGCGTGTTGCCGCGCTTGTAGGACCAGGGAACGAACGCGGTGAACCCGCCGGTCTCGTCCTGGAGCGCGCGCACCGACGTCAGATGCTCGATCACCTCGGCATCGGTCTCGACGTGGCCGAACATCATGGTTGCGGTCGACCGCATGCCCACGCGGTGTGCTTCGCGGTGAACGTCGAGCCAGGCTTCGGGACCGCCCTTCTTCACCGAGATCCTCCGGCGCACCCGCGTCGCCAGGATCTCCGCCCCGCCGCCGGGCAGCGTTCGCTGCCCGGCTTCGTAGAGCGCCTCGAGCACGCCCCGGATCGTGAGTCCTGAGACCTCCACCATCTGATGGATCTCGGGCGCCGAGAAGAAATGGGGCGTGATGTGCGGAAAGCGCCGCCGCGCCTCGCGGACGATCGACGGATAGAACTCCCAGGGAATCGAAGGGTTCAAGCCCCCCTGGAGCAGCACGGTGGTGGCGCCGAGCGCGTCGGCGTCCGCCATCATCTTCATCACGCCTTCGAGATCGTAGGTGTACGCATCCGGCGCGTTCGCCCCCGGCTTGCGATAGAAGGCGCAGAAGTGGCAATCCACGGTGCAGATGTTGGTGTAGTTGGGATTGGTGTCGACCACGTAGGTCACGACGCGGGGATTGGTTCGCCGGTCACGGACCTCCTGAGCCAGAGCACCAAGCTCGAGGAGGGGCGCCGTGGTGAGGAGATGGACTCCCTCCTCGGGAGTCAGGCGCTCCCGGTTCCCGGCCTTGCGCTGGATCGTGCTCCACATGGCGACCGAAGATACAACGGTCTCCGGCGGCCGGTCGAGCCTGGCTGAATCTCACGGTACCGGACCGGGCCTCGCGGCGGACGCACGGCGCGAACCGGCGGCCGGGCGGCGCTGGAGTAAGATGCGTCCCCGATGACCGAGCCCTTCATCTCCGAATTCGATCTCCACCTGCTCGGCGAGGGCACTCACCTTCGTTCCTGGGAGCGGCTCGGCGCGCACCTGATCGAGCGGGACGGAGAGAGCGGGGCGCATTTCGCCGTGTGGGCGCCGAACGCGCGCGAGGTCGCGCTGGTCGGCGATTTCAATGGCTGGCGCGAAGGCGCACATCCCCTGGCCCCGACCGCGGATTCCGGCATCTGGCAGGGGTTCGTCCCCGGGCTCGAGCAGGGCGCGCTCTACAAGTACTCGATCCTCTCCCATGCCGGCGGAGAGCGCCTCGAGAAAGCCGATCCGTTCGCGTTCGCGACCGAGATCCGTCCGCGCACGGCGTCGAAGGTGTGGCCGCTGTCCGGCTACGCGTGGCGGGACCAGGAATGGATGGCGAGCCGCGCGGAGCTGCAGGCCATCGATCGCCCGATCTCGATCTACGAAGTCCACCTCGGATCCTGGCGGCGCGTTCCGGAACAGGGCAATCGCTGGCTCGGCTATCGCGAGGTCGCCGAGCCGCTCGCCGATCACGCGCTGGCGATGGGCTTCACCCACGTCGAGCTGCTGCCGGTGATGGAGCATCCCTTCGACGGTTCGTGGGGTTATCAGACGGTGGGATACTTCGCGCCGACCAGCCGCTTCGGAACGCCGCAGGACTTCATGTTCCTGATCGACACGCTGCACCAGCGCGGCCTCGGCGTGATCCTCGACTGGGTGCCGGCGCACTTTCCCAACGATCCCCACGGACTCGCGTGCTTCGACGGCACCGCGCTCTACGAGCACGCCGATCCCCGGCTCGGCCGGCATCCCGACTGGGGCACGCTGATCTTCAACTACGGCCGCACCGAGGTTCAGAACTTCCTGATCGCGAACGCGCTGTTCTGGCTGGAGTGCTACCACGCCGACGGTCTGCGGGTGGACGCGGTGGCGTCGATGCTCTACCTCGACTACTCGCGCAAGGCCGGCGAGTGGCTGCCGAACCGCTACGGCGGACGCGAGAACCTGGACGCGATCCAGTTCCTGAAGCGGCTGAACGAGAAGGTCTACGGCGAGCACCCGGGCATCGCGACGTACGCCGAGGAATCCACCGCGTGGCCCAACGTGTCCCGACCGACGTTCGCCGGCGGGCTCGGCTTCGGCTACAAGTGGGATCTCGGCTGGATGCACGACACGCTCGACTACCTCGCGCGCGATCCGGTCCATCGCCCCTGGCACCAGAACCGGCTGACGTTCCGCGGCCTCTATTACCGCAGCGAGAACTACGTGCTGCCGCTCTCGCACGACGAGGTGGTCCACGGCAAGGGATCGCTGCTCGCGAAAATGCCGGGCGACGCCTGGCAGAAGTTCGCGAACCTGCGCCTGCTGTTCGGCACGCAGATGGCGCAGCCCGGCAAGAAGCTGCTGTTCATGGGGGACGAATTCGCCCAGGGCCGCGAGTGGGATCACGACTCGAGTCTTGAATGGCATCTGCTCGGCCAGCCGCTCCACCGCGGAATCCAGCGCTTCGTCCGCGACCTCAACACGCTCTATCGCGGCGAGCCGGCGCTCCACCAGCGGGATTGCGAAGGCGACGGATTCGAATGGGTCGACTGCAGCGACATCGCGTCGAGCATCATGAGCCTGCTCCGCCGTGGCCGCGACGATGCCCGGTGCGTTCTGGTCGTCTTCAACTTCACGCCGGTGCCCCGATGGGGCTATCGCGTCGGCGTGCCCTGGGGTGGAAGCTGGAAGGAGATTCTGAACAGCGACGCCTCGCTCTACGGCGGCAGCGGTCAGGGCAATCTCGGCGGCGCGGATGCCGACGGCGTGCCGATGCACGGCCGCTCGCACTCGATCACGATCTCACTGCCGCCACTCTCGCTGGTCGCGTTCCGCGGAGAGCGATGAGCCTGGCGCGCGGCTACTGCAGGCGGAAGACCTTCCGCTCGAGCTCGCGGCCGTCGAGGTTCACGCTCAGCACGTAGACCCCGGGAGGCACCGGGTGGCCGGTCGAATCGCGTCCGGTCCATTCGAGAGCCACGTCGCCGACGCGGCGGCCATGCGCGATTTCACGGATGCGCCGGCCGGTGGGATCGAGCACGGTCGCGGTGACGCTGGCCGGTCCCGTCAGGCGAAGGCGTGTGAACACCCGGCCGCTGGCGGGATTCGGATACGGCGCTCCGAGCCACGGACCGGAGCTGGAGTCCTTCTCGGCCAGCGCCGGATCCGGCCGCCACACTCCGGTGATCGCGCTGTCGGCGTCGGCGTTCGCGAACGAGGGGATTCCCAGCGCTTCGCAGATGGTCCGCACCACGGTGAAGTGGGTGACGATCCGCGTCGAGTCCTGGCCGGGAACCAGCATCGGCCCGTTGAAGAACGTGAGCACGTGATTGTTGTCGGAGTAGTCGTCCTCGTCCCAGGTCACGATCACGAGTCCGCGCGGGCCCACCCCCTTGATCATCGGCGGCAGGTGATGGCTGAGCCAGTCGTCGGCATCCAGGGCGGTGCAGTCGCGATCGTGCGAGTTGTGACAGTTGTTGGGCGAGATGAACGCCAGGTTCGGCAGCGTGCCGTTCGCGAGATCGGCCGCGAGATCGGAGAAGGGCCGCTCGTTCGAATGATCGATGTTCGAGTAGTTCGTCCACGGGTTGTGCTTGCGCGTATACAGGCGACCGAACGCGATGCAGGTGTCGGAGCCGGCGGCGGGCAGGTCTTCGGCGTACGAGCGCCAGGTGAGTCCCGCCGCTTCGCACGCGTGTCCGAGATTCTCGTCGCGATACGGCGCGCCGGCGGGCGGACAGTCGTCGTCACCGATGTCCATCGTGCTCGCGGCCCACAGCGCGAGGTAGTTCGGTTGCGAGGGATGCGCGGCCGCGAAGGAGCGCGAGAACACGACGCCGTCCTTGATCGCGGAGGCGGTGAACGGCTGCCAGCGCACCTCGTCGTAGGCCTTGTTCTCCATCACCACGACGATCACGTGGGAGAGTGGCGGGACCGCGCTCGCGGGACTCGCGCAGGCGAGCGCACCGGCCAGGGCCAGCGCGATCGCGAGCGCCGGCGCGGGCGCGAACGCGCCAGCCGCGGTGAACGCACGCATCCGGACTTCCGGCCCCGCGCTCTCGGGTACCGCACGTCTCATCGACCATCCCCATCGAGGAGATTGCCGAGCGACCCCAGGATCGAGCCTTCTTCACGCCGGCGGCCGCCGGTCTGCGGCGCCGCCGCGTAGATGCGACTCGCGAGACGCGAGAACGGCAGGGACTGGAGCCACACGCGTCCCGGTCCCTTGAGGGTCGCGAAGAAGAGTCCCTCGCCGCCGAAGAGAGCGCTCTTCAGTCCGCCGACCAGCTGAACGTCGAAATCGATCCCCGGCGTATAGGCGACGATGCATCCGGTGTCGATTCGCAGCGTCTCGCCCGCCGCCAGCGTGCGCTCCTCATGCGCGCCGCCGGCGTTGACGAACACCCATCCGTCCCCCTGCAGCCGCTCCATGATGAAGCCTTCGCCGCCGAAGAACCCGACCCCGAACCGCTTCTGGAGCGCGATGCCGAGGCTTACCCCGCGCGCGGCGCACAGGAACGAATCCTTCTGCGCGAGCAGCTCGCCGCCGAGCTGCCCGAGATTCAGCGCCTCGATCTTCCCCGGGTAGGGCGCGGCGAATGCCGCCTTGCGCTTCTGATTCGACCGGTTCGTGAACACCGTCATGAACAGTGATTCGCCCGCGAGCAGGCGCCGGCCGGCCCCGAGCAGCGCGCCGACCACGCCGCCCTGCGCGGCCTGGGACGAGCCGTCGCCGAAGATGGTCTCCATCTCGATCCCATCCTCGACGTACATCATCGATCCCGCTTCGGCGACCACGGCCTCACCGGGGTCGAGCTCGATCTTCACGAACTGCATGTCGTCACCGACGATTTCGTAATCCACCACGTGCATGACGCTCATTCCGCACTCCTCGAGCTCAATCGAGCTCCACCAATCCGTGTTCGCGAATCAGCTGATCGAAACGCTCGAGGCCGGCGAGATCGTCGGGCCCGAGCCGATAGTGAAAGCGCCTGAGGTAGGTCTCGGTCTCGTCCGCGCTCCAACCCGGCTCGGTCTGCTGCCGCGCGATCTCGGGCAGCGCGGTGAGTCCGGCCGCGAGCGAGGCATCGAGGAACTCGCGCAGGTCGCTTTTCACCTCGGCCGGCAGCTCGGCCCGTGCCGCCCACACCGCGTAGACGAACGCGAGTCCGGTCCATTCCAGCCAGTCGGCGCCGAGGTCGAGCGTGTACGTGAACCCCGGCGGCCGGCGATCGCGCATCCGCATCGCGCCGTCGCCGATCATGAGCAGCGCGTCGGCCTGCGCCGGCTCGAGCCCGCGCACGTAGCGCACGCCTTCGAGCCCGCGCCGGACGTCGAGCAGGAGCCGGAGCAGCCGGATCGACGTCGAGGTCTCGGGCGTGACCGAGATCAGCGATCCGGCGAGCGAGCCGGCCGGGCGCCGAGAGTAGAGCAGGACCGACAGCACCGGTCCGCGGGTCGCGACGCCGAGGTTGCCGAGCAGCTCGAAGCGCGGCTTGAGTCGCAGGAAGTCGCCGGCCGCCATCAGCCCGAGATCGATCCTTCCGGCCTCCGCTTCACGGCCGAGATCGCGGGGCACGAGGTTGCGCACCGCGAACGGCGCGTCGGACCACAGGGCGTAGAACGGCGCGGCGTTGGCGTAGGGAATGCGCGCGGCCATGGTCGACGTCGTGAGGCGGGATGGAGGCATGGCACTGGAAATCTACACAGCGGCGCACCCGGCGTCTATATTGCGGCGCGTGACGAGCCGCGCGCCCATATCCGCCGATGCCGACCACGGAGCCACGCGCTGGCGCATGCTCGCGCTCCTCGCCCTGGCCGAGCTGCTCGGCATGTCGGCGTGGTTCGCCGGCAACGCGATCGCGCCCCAGCTCCAGATCCTCTGGCATCTTCGCGGCCCCGATGTCGCGTGGCTGAACACGGCGGTGCAGCTCGGCTTCGTCGCCGGCACCGCGGTCGCCGCGTTGCTGAATCTCGCCGACCTCCTGCCGGCGCGGCCGTACTTCGCCCTGTCGGCGGCCGGCGCGGCATTCGCCAACGCGGCCCTGCTGCTGGCGCCGGGCTTTCCCGCCGCGATCGCCGCCCGATTCCTGACCGGATTCTTCCTCGCCGGTGTCTATCCCCCGGGAATGAAGATGGCGGCGACCTGGTTCCGCCGGCGCCGCGGTCTCGCGATCGGCGTTCTGGTGGGCGCGCTCGCGATCGGAAAGGGATTGCCGTACCTCGTCCACGCGCTGCCGGGCGCGGGGATTCGACCGGTCCTTCTCGTCACGTCGCTCGCCGTGGCGGCCGCGGCCGCTCTCGTCGCCGCGACCTACCGCGACGGCCCGTTTCCGTTCGAGCGGCGGCCGTTCTCCTGGAAGCTGGTCGGCGTCGTGCTGCACCATCGCTCGACGCGGCTCGCGATCGGCGGGTATCTCGGCCACATGTGGGAGCTCTACGCGATGTGGGTGTGGCTGCCCGCGTGGATCGCGGCGGCGTTCGCCGCGCATGCCGCCCACGGCACCCCGTCGCCCGGCGGCCATGCGGTCGACCTGGTGTCCTTCGGCGCCCTGGTCGCGGGAGGCGCAGGCTGCGTGTGGGGAGGCATCGCGGCGGCGCGCACCAGCTACGAGCGCGTGGTGATCCAGGCGATGATCGCGAGCGGGATCTGCTCGCTCGCGGTGGGGCTCGTGTTCGGCGCCGCGCCGTTCTGGATCGCCGCGATCGCGTGGATCTGGGGATTCTTCGTGGTGGCGGACTCGGCGCAGTTCAGCGCGCTCGTCACCGAGGTCACGCCACCGCACGCCGTGGGCACCGCGTTGACGCTTCAGACCTCGCTCGGATTCCTCCTCACCATCGCGAGCATTCAGCTCGTGCCGGTGTTGGTCTCGGCGATCGGCTGGCGCTGGGCCTTCGCGATCCTCGCGCTGGGCCCGGTCTCGGGCATCGCGTCGATCGCGGCGCTCGGCCGCGCGCGCCCCGCCGAACGCGAAGCCGCGTCTCCCACCGTGATCTAGAGGTTCGCGCGCGACTCGCGCCTCGCTCCCGCCGATAACGATCAGGATGGGCTCCGCATTCAGCGAATTCGCCATGCGCCTGGCGCTCCTCGTCCACGAACCGCTGATGGGATGCGCGCTCGCGCTCGTGGCGCTGGCCGCCCCGATCGGATGCGCGGCCTGGCTGCGCCGTCAGGCGCTGCTCGCGCCTTCGCGAGACGTGGCGCCGGCCTGGTTCGGCTACGCGCGGCGCGCGCAATGGCTGGTGATCGGGACCTGGCTGCTGTGGCTGGTCGCGCTTTCGATCTCGGGGGCGGATCAGAACCTGCCCCGTGTGCTGCGGCCGGAGCGGGATGGCTGGACCTCGGTGGTGCGATGGATGCTCACGGTGATTCCGCCCGCGCTGGCCTCGCTCGGCATCCAGGCGCTCACGCACGACGTCCAGCGCCGCCTGCGCGGCTCCGAAACCACGCTGAGCGAGCATCTCCGTTCGTCGCTGCTTCAGCTCGCCGCGCTGATCGTTCCGTTCTCGCTGCTCCTCCTCACGCCGATCGCGTTCCTCACCCATCACGCCGCGCTCGGCGCGCTCTCGGCGGTCGGCGTGGTCCTGTCGCGGATGTGGCTGCTGCGCCTGCACGCCGATGCGCTCGGTCTCGAGCCGCTGTCGGTCACCACCGGCCCGCTGCGCGACTGCCTGTTCGATCTCGCCCGCCGCGCTCGAGTTCCGATCCGCCAGCTCTACGTGCTGCCGACCACGCGAGGCCGGCTCGCGAACGCATTCGCGATGAACGGCGGCTCGGTGATCCTGACCGACTACCTGCTCGAACACCTGAGCGAGCGCGAGGTGGCGGCGACGCTGGCGCACGAGATCGGACACCTTCGCGCCGGCCACCCGAGGAAGCTCGCCCTCACGCTGGTGGCCTCGGCCGTCGTCTCGGCGGCGATCCTGCCCTCGCTGGCCGAGAACGTCGGCCTGTCGCGCGTGCTCGCGATCGTGCTGTCGGTCCTGCTGAGCGGCTTCGTCACCATGCTGGTGGCGCGCCGATTCGAGCGCACCGCCGACGCCGCCGCCATCGAGCTGACCCGGGATCCGGAATCCCTGATCACCGCGCTGGTCCGACTTTCCCGCGTCAACCACGTTCCGCTCGACTGGGGGGCGTGGGCGGAACGCGGCCTCACCCATCCTTCGACGGTGAGGCGCGCGCACGCCATCGGCCGGCGTGCCGGACTCCCGGCGGCGCGGGTCGAGGAGTTGCTGCATCACACGCCGCCGGTCGACCAGCGCTTCGCGCTCGACGTGCCGAAGCTCGGCGATCGATTCTTCACCGCGCTGTGGAAGGCGCGCGTCAACGCCAACGGAGTGGTGGTGCTGCTGGCGCTCTACGGACTCGTTCCCGCCGCGGTGGTCGCGATGCTGCGCTCCGACATGCCGCTGCCGGGAACGCGTCTCGCCGCGATCGTGCTCGCCGCTCTGGCCGGCATCGCGGTGACGCTCGGCGCGACCGACGCTCTGGCGGTCCGTCCCTATGCGGCGCTGCGGCGCCGGATCACGGAACAGCGGCGCAGGCGCGGCCTCGATGCCGATCGCTGCGGCGGATGGTTTGTCGGGCTGTCGCCCAGCGCCGAGCCGCGCCTCTACGATTTTCACGGCGACTGGGACGTGGGGCACCTGTTCCCGATGCGCCAGCGGCTGTGCTACGTCGGAGAAGCGACGCGCTTCGAGCTCTCGCGCGCCGACATCGTGTCGATCGACCCCGTCCCCGGTCTGCCGAACTGGATTTCCGCGCCGCGCGTTCTCGTGACCTGGCGCGATGCCGCCACCGATCGCGGCGGCGTGGTTTCGTTCCGCCCCGCCGACGTGTCATCGCTGGCCTCGATCCGAGCGCGTTCGCGCGCGCTGCTCGAACGACTGCGCGGCTGGCATCGCAACGTGGTGACGCCGAACGCGGACCCGGTGATCGAACCGCTCGGACTTCCCCGTGACGGCGAGGTGACGAGCCTCGATCCGGCGGCGCTCCATACGCCCGCCGCCATCCTGCGTACGTTCGTGCTGTCGGGCCTGGCGGCGGCGGTGGCCGCCGCGGTGCTCGGCCTATCGTTCGACACGCGGATGCAGGGCTTTCTCGACGCACTGCTGGCGACCTGGGCGGTCGCCGCGTTCCATCGCGCGCCGTGGTGGATCCGGGCGCGGCCGCGAAAGACCCGAGCCGCCGAGCCCGCGCTCGGCCGGGCCGCCTAGCGATCCTATTTCAGGTGCGGAACCATCCAGGCCACGATCCGGCCGAGCACGTTGCTGCCCAGCCGATATGCGCCTTCGCCGTACGCGACGCCCTGGTCGAAATCCCGGACACGTAGAAAGGCGTGATCGACGCCGACCAGATGCTGCACGGTGACGTCGTCGTTGCCCGCGCCGCGGATCGCCCCCGCCAGCACGTCGGCGCTGGCCGGCGGACAGGCCAGGTCCTCGTCGCCCTGCAGGATCAGGATCGGCGCGCGAACCTTTCGAGCGGCGACGAGCGGATCGTAGCTGTCGAAGAATCTCGCCCAGCGATCCTTCGCGATCCGGGCCTGCCATTGAACGAGCGCCGACTTGAACAGCTTCTCCCGCACCGCCGGCGAATACGGAGCGCTCTTCAAGCCCCGCCTCTCGCGCCATTCCCAGGTCTCGCGGCCGATGTAGGCCGGCGAGCCCATGACGACGAGCGCGCGCACCGCGGTGTCGCCGGTGGCGACCATCTCGGCGATGGAGGCGCCTTCGCTGTGGCCGACGATGCCGACGCGCCGCGCGTCGATCTCGGGACGCGCGCGCAGGAACTTGAGCGCGTCGCGGGCGTCCTCGGCGCGGTCCGCGGTGTCGAGCGTGTCGAGGCGCCCGGTCGATCGTCCAACGCCGCGGTCATCGAGCCTCAGCACCGCGATTCCGTTCCGGCTCAGCGTGTCGGCGATCTGACGGTACGGCCGGTAGAAACCGTGACCGCCGGTGCCGTCGCGGTCGGTGGTATCGGCGGTCGAGAGCACGAGCACCGCCGGACGCCTTCCGGTTCCGGCCGGCAGCGTGAGCGTGCCGCCCAGCGTCTGGCCGTCGCGGGTGCGGACGCGCACCTCGAGGGATCGATAGGGCGTGGCTGGCCCGGCACGATGCGCGCCGGTCCCACGGCCCGGCTTGGCCGGCGCCGCCGCGCGCGCGTCGCTCGCCCCGGCGAGGGAGCAGATCGTCATGGCGACGGCCGCGACCACCGCGGTCACGGCCGTACGAAGAGATTCGGTGGATCTCATCCTCTCCATCATGACATGACCGCGGCGCCTTCGTCATGCCGCCGGCCGGGGTGCCGGACCGGCGAGGGCGGCGCGCTCAGGTCGCGATCAGGGACCGGTCGATGCCGGCGAGGGTGGGGCGTCCGCTCAGCGCCATCGCCGCCTCCAGCTCGTTCCTCAGGATCTCGAGCACGCGCG
>DATJEP010000151.1:0-6544 GCA_035496475.1 Candidatus Udaeobacter sp. | reverse complement strand
GCGTGCACTCCCACCAAGGCGTTCTATTTCCGCGTCCCGCTCGAGATCGCGCTGCGCCGGATCCTGTCGGGCCGGCCGAAGCTCAAATGGTACGAGGCCGGAATGGATCTCGGACTCCACCCCGATCCCCAGGAGTCGTACCGAATCTTCCAGTCGCGGATCCTGATCGAATACGAAAAGCTGGTGCAGGAATTCGGGCTCGAGGTGATGGACGCGACGCAGCCGGTCGAGGTCCAGCAGCGTCTGCTGCGCCAGGCCATCCAGCCTCACTTGCCCGAGCCGCGCGGAGAGGCAGCCTATGAACGGGTTTGAGTCGCACGGCATCCGCATCCCCGGAGTCGATCCGGCCGAGCTGACCGGATGGCTGATCGTGATCGAAGGCACGGACGGCGTGGGGCGCACCACGCACGTCAATCGCCTGCGCACGCACCTCGAGCGCCTGGGCTACGCGGTCGCCGAGACCGGTCTCAGCCGGTCGGATCTCGCGAGCCGCGGAATCCGCCGCGCCAAGCAGGGAAACACCCTCGGCTCGAATGCCTTCAATCTTTTCTACGCGACCGACTTCGCGGACCGGCTCGAGAATCAGATCGTGCCCGCGCTGCGCGCCGGCTTCGTCATGCTGACGGATCGCTACCTCTATTCGCTGATGGCGCGCGCGATCGTGCGCGGCGCCGATCCGGTCTGGATCAAGCGCGTGTTCGAGTTCGCGCTGCGCCCCGACGCCGTCTACTACCTCCGCATCAGTGTCCCGGACCTGGTGCCGCGCGTCCTCTCGAACGGCGGGTTCGACTACTGGGAATCGGGGATGGACCTGCCGATGGGCGAGGACCTGTACGAATCGTTCATCCACTACCAGAAGCGCGTGATCGAGGAGCTCGATGTGCTGGCGTCCGAATATCATTTCCGCACGTTCGACGCGACGCGCGGGGTGGACGAGAACTCGGCCGATCTCTGCGAGGACGTCTCGCGCCTTCTCAGGTCGGGCCGCGGGGCGGAGCGTCTGCGTCTCTCGACGTCGTGATCGCGCCGCGCGTCGAAAACGTCCGGGCCAGCATCCTCGCCGACCATCTCCGGCTGATCGGCGAGCTCGAGCGGGCCGCGCGCCAGGCGCGGCGGCGTTCCGATGAGCGCGCGGTGCACGATGTGCGCGTGGCGACGCGGCGGCTCGAATCGGCGCTCGATCTCCTGAAGCCGGTCACCCGCAGGCGGACTCGGCGCCGGGCCCGCCGCGCGCTGCGCTCGCTCCGCCGTTCGCTGGCCGTCGCGCGGGACATGCAGATCGCGGTCGGATTGCTGAGCGACCGCCTCGGCGAGCTTCCGCCCGCCGCGCGCGTGCTGTCGGTTCAGTTCCAGGAGCGTCTCAAGCAGCGGCTCTCGGCGCTGGAGCGGCGCGCGTCCCGAGTCTGCGGGCGGCGCGAGATCGATGACGTGCGGCGGCGGTTCGAGCGGGTGTGGCGGCAGCCGCTGTTCGAAGGCGCCAGCGAGGAGACGCTGCTCGAAGCGGCGCACGCGCGGCAGGTGCGCCGGCGCGCCCGCGCCGACGCCGCCATTCGCGACGCGGTCTCGAGGCCGGATGCCGAGGCCGAGGCTCTGCACGGCGCGCGGGTCCACGGAAAGCGATGGCGATACGTGCTCGAGCGCCACGCCGCGGTCACCGGCGACGCGGATCGCGCCGAGCAGAGGTGGCTGAAGCAGATTCAGGACGCGCTGGGCGCGCTCCAGGATCTCTCGAACTTTCGCGAGCGCATGTCGCGCATGTCGCGCCGCGCGATGGCGAACGGCGCATCGCCCGCCGCGGTCCGGGCGCTGCTCGAGTCCTGCGATGCGGGGCGCGGCGCCCGGCTCGAGGAATTCCGCCGACTCGCGCTCAGCGGCGATCGGGGGCGGAAGCCGCCGCCGGAGGCCGCGGTGTCCTACCAGGCTTCCTGAGCTCGGCGGGCCCGCGGCCCGAGCCGGGTGCGGCGCCGTTGCGGCCGCGGCGAAGGGCCGGGGCCGCCGGGGCGGTCGCGGCGGGACGCCGGGAGCGAGTCGCCGGCTCCGAGGTCTTGAGCGAGATCGTGACCTTCGATCGGGTGAGCCGCTCGAGCGGCTCGAGGCGCCGGCGGGCCGCCCACAGCTCGAGTCCCGCGCCGCGTCGGGCGGTGAGCCGAAGGCCGATGCGGCCCTGTTTCCGCGTCACCCGGACCTCCTGCACCAGCTGATAGTGGCTGCGGTCGAGGCCCTCGGCGATCCGAAGGAGGGCGGACAGCCAGCGCACCGTGCGCCGCCGCGCGCCGCTCAGCGCCCGCACCAGGCGGTCCTTCTTCCGCGGGCGCCCCTTGCCGTGGTAGCGCGCGACGATCGAGATCATCTCGATCTCCGACGCCGAAAGACCGCGCAGGCTTCCGTTCCGGATCACGTACGCCGAGTGCTCGGCGTGCCGGTCGTACCCGACCACCGCGCCGACGTCGTGGAGCAGCGCCGCGAAGTGCAGGATCTCGCGCGCCGCGCCGTCCTCACCGTGGAGGGTGCTGAGTCCGTCGAACAGCGCGAGCGAGAGACGGGCGACGTGGCGGGCGTGCTTCAGGTGCCGCTCTTCGGGCTGAAACTTCTGCAGCAGCTGGAGGACGCTGCGCAGCCGCAGGTCCTCGACCTCGCCGAGCGTCCGGACTTCGCGGCTGTGCGAGGCGAGGTAATCCATCACCAGGCCTTCGCGCACGCCGAAATCCGAAATGGTGATGCCGTCGGCGTCGAGCTCTTCCAGCACGTGCGCGAGAACGACCGCGCCGGGGATCAGGATCTCGGCGCGCCGGGGATCAATGCCCGGCAGCTTCTCGCGCGCCGGCAGGCTGAGATGCTGGAGCTTGCGCAGCAGCCGCTCGAGCGAATCGCGGGTCAGGATGTGACCATTCAGCTGGGGCAGTGCCTGCCCCTGGTCCTCGTGGTGCGCGAGCTGCGCGAGCGCGTGGATCGACCCCGACGATCCGTAGACCGTCCGGGGCTCGAGCGCCTCCACGGTCTGGAGCGGACCCGCCGCGACCCGGCGCACGTGGCGCTTGAGCCGAAGCAGCTCGCGACGGGAGGGAGGGTCGGACTCGAGGAACAGCTCGGTCAGGCGCAGCGCCCCGAGCGGCATGCTGCGTGATTCGATCAGCTGGTCACGATTCGCGACCACGAGCTGCGTGCTGCCGCCGCCGATGTCGACGATCAGCGCGGGCCGCTCGTCGAGGCGCAGGGCGCTCTTGACCCCGAGGTAGATGAGGCGCCCTTCCTCCTCGGGAGGAATGACGCGCGGCGTGATTCCGGCGCCTTCGCGCGCGGCCTCGATGAAGGACCCGCCGTTCTTGGCTTCGCGGACCGCGGCGGTGGCGGTGCAGAGGATGCGGTCGACCTGCTGGCGGCGGGCGAGATCGACGAACCGGGCCAGCGCCTCGACGCTGCGCCGGATCGCATCGGCGCGCAGGCGACCCCCGCTGAACGAGCCGCGACCGATCTGGACGACCTCACGCTCGCGATCCGCCAGCTCGAAGCCCGCCGGCGTCGAGCGCGCGATCACCATGTGAATCGAATTCGTGCCGATGTCGATTGCCGCGATCCGCATCCCGCCTCCGATGCCCGGCCTCCGCGAACGCCGTCATGCGCCCCGTCATCATACTCGCTGGCGTCGAGGGCACGCCTTCGATTCGAACGCCCATGCATCCCGGGAATTGAAGAAACTACCGCTCATTGAAGGAACTTCACGACCCGCGCGATGTGTCGTCCATGGAAAGCCGGTCGCTTGCGCACGCAAGTTCAAGCCCGCGCCGCTGCTGAATCGACCGTGGCCGCCGCGCTGATTCGAAGCCTCGCTGGCATGAATCTCGCGTGGCCCCGCCCGCGTTCATCGCCGCACGATGGGAACCAACGCACACCACGATGGATCCGTACATGCTGACACTCCGAGGACTCACCACCGCCGTGATCGTGCTCTCGCCATTCGCGGGAGCGGTGTTCGCGGTCTCCGGGAATCATGCGTTCCTGACCGGCACCCCCTCGGCGCCGGGCCCGGCCCGCGAGCATCGAGTGGATGCCGGCGCGATGCTGTCGGACATGTCACCTCGTGAAGCGTTGCGGCTTGATCGGGAAATGGTCGTCCTCACGGTCCCGTCGCAGGCTCGTCCCGGTGCCGTGATCCCGGCGCGGCTGGAGCGGCGCGCCGGCGGCAATGAAGGGGAGCAGACCGGATTCGCGAGGATCAGCGAGCGCGGCGGCGCATTCGAAACGACCGCCGAGCGAACGAGCAGGGACCGGGCGGCCGGCCCGGAATCGGAGGCTCCCGCCGTCGAGCAAGTCATTCAATCGAGCTCGGGATCCCAAGGGCTGTCGGCGGGCCCGTAAGTGGGATTCCGGTGGAGGCCGCGTTTCGTCGGCGACCGAGTCGCCGCAAACGAAAGGAAACCGATCATGAAGACGCGCCTCATTCTGCTCGCGGCCGCGATGGTGCTTCTCGGCGGACGTCCGGCGTCCGCGACGGTCACCCCCGCGACGACCGAGTTCATCCAGAAGACTCAACCAGCGATCTCGGGAACGCTGGTATCGCTCGACGACCGTCAAATGGTGATCGACACGGAGAGGGGTGAGCGGGTCACGCTGCTGATCGATTCGCGCACCATGCTCCCCGCCGACCACGCCCTCGGCACCCAGATGCGCGTCGAGTTCAAGGTGCTGGAGAACGGCAGCTTCTACGCGCAGCGCCTGATCCCGTTCGAGAACATGTCGGAGTCGGAGCGTCAGCAGCTGGGCTACGAGGAAGACGAGGAAGAGAACGAAGTCGAGGCACGTCCCGCCACCTACAATTCGAACATGACGGCGGTCGAGGAGCACGGCGATCATGATGCCCAGGTCGCGGAAGAGCAGGGCGAGACTCCGGCCCAGGAGCAGGCCGAAGAGCGCGCCGAGCACGAGAAGAGCGGCAAGCTGCCCGAGACGGCCAGCTCGCAGCCGCGGCTCGCGCTGATCGGGCTCGTGTCGCTGGCGGCCGCGGCGACGCTGTGGGGCATCCGGCGCAGAGGACGTAGCGCGTCATGACCGGGATCGCCATCGCGCTCGCCGTCGTCGCGGTCTGCCAGCTGGCGTGGCTGATCGGCGCCCTGGTGGCGGTGGTGCGGGTGAAGGCCTTGATGCAGAAGGCCGAGGCGCTGCTCGCGACGACTCATGAGATCGCGGAACACGCCAATCGGATCGCGGCGCGCGTCGAGGACATGGCCGACGTCGCGCGTCGCGTCGAAGGCCGCGTGGCGGGGACGGCCGATCAGGTGCTCGATCAGATCGAGCCGCCGATCCGTCAGGTGGCGGCGCTGGTGGCCGGCGTGCGCGCGGGCCTCGGCCGGCTGCTCGACCGGCGGTCGAACCCTCATCACGACGGCAGGAATGATTCACCAACGACTCCAGCGATGACACGGAGGGTATAGGTCATGCAGAACGGAACGAATGACGTGGGCAAGGGAATCCTCATGTTCGGACTCGGAGTGATCGCGGGCGGCGTCGCGGCGCTGCTCCTCGCGCCGTCGAGCGGAGTCGAGACGCGCAAGAAGATCGGCGACATGGCGTCGAAGGTCGGCCAGCGCGCCAAGGACACGCTTCAGACGACCAAGAACTTCATCGGCGACCAGCAGGAACGTCTGAGCTCGTCGATCGACGCGGGGCGGCAGGCCTACTCGCGCGAGAGCACGACCAGCATCCCGGCGGGCAGCCGGCCGAACGGAATGTGAGAAGGCGCGCCCGGCGTCCCGGCGGCGGGCGCGCTTCCAGCGGCGCATCAAGCACGGGGAGACGACATGAACGGAACCGTGGCCCTGCGATGGCTCGAGCGCGGGTTCCTCTTTGTCGGGCTCGTGCTGCTTGGACTCTGGGTCGAGAACTACGGCGAGACCTACGCGTTCCAGACGGCGGAATCGCTGCGGCTCGATCGCCTGACCCGGGGACTCGATGACGGTGCGTCCCCCGAGCTCTCCACCGGAGCGACGATCGGACGCATCGAGATCCCCCGTCTGCGCATTTCCGCGATGATCGCCGAAGGCGTGAGCCCCGCCGTGCTGCGTCATGCGGTCGGCCACGTTCGCACCACGTCGCGGCCGGGTGAGTCGGGCAACGTCGCCCTGGCCGGTCACCGCGATACGTTCTTCCGCGGGCTCGGCCGCGCACGCGCCAACGACCAGATCCGGATCGTCACGCCGCTCGGCACGTACGGCTATCGCGTGGTGTGGAGTGGAGTCGTCCGCCCGGCGCGGGTCGACGTGCTCGATTCGACGGCGACCCGGTCGCTGACCCTCATCACCTGCTATCCCTTCGACGTGATCGGCCACGCGCCCGAGCGGTTCGTCCTGCGCGCGCAGCAGACGTCGTTCACCGAATCCGAGGCCGCGCGCGCGCTCCGCGATCCGGGTGGCGCCCCCGCCGCGGCCGCCGCCGAGGCGCCTTCGTTGGGACTTCGCGCGGGAGTCGTGACCCGCGCGCCCGAGGCGCCGCGCGTGACCCATCGAGGGGGCGCGGGCTCCTCCGTTCGCGCGCGCGGGCATGGATCCCG
>DATJEP010000150.1:0-2434 GCA_035496475.1 Candidatus Udaeobacter sp. | reverse complement strand
TATTCGTCGAAGTTCGTGGATCTCTTCGGGCCGCCGCGTCCGTCCTACGAGCCGATCGACGTCGAGACCGCCGAGGGCCGACGATTCGCCGACATCGCGGCGAGCGTCCAGCTCGTGCTCGAGGACACGCTCGTGGACATCGCCCGCGCGCTGCAGCGCGAAACGAAGCTGCCGGATCTTTGCTTCGGCGGGGGTGTTGCGCTGAACGGCGTGGCCAACGCCCGCATCCTCGCCGAATCCGGATTCGAGCGCGTCTTCGTGCCGCCCGCCCCCGGTGACGCCGGTTGCGCGCTCGGCGCAGCGCTCTACGCCGATCGCTTGTACTTCGCGAGTCCCGATCAGGACGTGCCGGATCATCCGTTCTGGGGCCCTGAAGTCGATGCCGATCGCCTGGCCCGGACGGCTCGCGAAGACGGTCAGCACGTGGAAGAGCTCGACCACGCCGCGCTCGTCGAGCGGGTCGCGGCCGATCTCGCCGCGGGCCGCATCGTCGGCTGGATGGACGGCGCCAGCGAGTACGGCCCGCGCGCGCTCGGCCACCGCAGCCTGCTCGCCGCGCCGCACGCGCCTGGAATGCGGGATCGGCTGAATCGCGACATCAAGCATCGCGAGGACTTCCGGCCGTTCGCGCCGGTCGTCACCGCGGAAGCGGCGGACCGCTATTTCGAGCTGCCCGCGGGCGGCGCGCGGCTCGCCCGCTTCATGTCGGGCGTGTTTCCGGTGCGGCCAGAGTGGCGCGCCGACCTCGCGGCCGTGACGCACGTGGACGGATCCGCGCGGGTGCAGGTGCTCGAGCGCAGCATGGCCCCGCGGCTGCATGCGCTGCTCGAGGCCTACGCGCGCCGCAGCGGGATTCCCGTCCTGCTCAACACGTCGTTCAACGTGGCGGGCGAGCCCATCGTCAATTCGGCGCTCGAAGGTTACTCGACCTTCCGCCGCTGCGGCATCGACGCGCTCGTGGCCGGGTCGGTCCTCGTCACCAAGCGCGCCGTCGCGTCGGCGAAGCCGGCGAAGGAGCACGTCGCATGATCAAGAGACGCGGCGGCATGCGTCGACGCATGACGATCCTCGCGAGCACGCCCGGTTCGCTCGCCGATCTCGCCCGCGGGCTGTGGCGTCGCGACACCGGCGCCCGCTGGCTCGCGCCGCTCGCGATCTTCCTCTGCGTGTTCGGCCTGATCCTGATCGTCGCGGCGACGGTCGAGGCGCTCGCGCCGTTCATCTACGCGATCTTCTGACCGGATGGACGTTCGGGAGCTCGTGGCCTGCCCGGCGTGCGGCGGCGGGCTGTCGGCCGCGTGGTCGTGCACTGGATGCGCGGCGCGCTTCGATGTCGTCGACGGCGTCCCCAACCTGCGATTGCCGTCGGATGGCGTGAGCGAGACGGTGCGCCGCTTCTACGAGAGCGCGCCGTTCCCGGGCTACCCGCCCCGCGAGAGCCTGCAGAGCCTTCGCGCGCGCGCCGAGCGCAACGCCTTCGCCCGGCTGCTCGACCGCGCGATTCCCGGGAACGCGCGCGTCGTGGACGTCGGATGCGGCACCGGCCAGATGTGCTTGTACCTGGCCAGCGCCGACCGCAGCGTGGTTGGCGCCGATCTCACCCGCGCGTCGCTCGCGCTCGGCGCCGCCGCGGCCGCGCGATTCGGTCTCGAGCGGGTGCTGTTCGTCGAGACCGATCTCCGCCAGGCCGGCCTGCCGCGCGGCGGCTTCGACGTCGTCTACTCGTCCGGGGTCGTGCACCACACGCGCGACCCACGCGCGTCGTTCGGCCGGCTGGTCGAGCTCGCACGTCCGGGAGGCGTCATCGTGCTCGGCGTCTACAACGCGATCGCGCGCATCCCGACGCGGCTCCGGCGCGCGGTGGCGCGGGCGTCAGGCTTTCGCGTCGTGCCCTTCGATCCGGTGCTTCGGGATCGCTCGAGCGATCCCGAGCGCCGCGAGGCCTGGCTGCGGGACCAGTACCGGCATCCCGAGGAGCATCGACACACCATGGCCGAAGTCCAGGGCTGGTTCGCGGAGCACGGGGTCGAGTACTTGCGGACGTACCCGAGCGCGGTCTTCGGCGACACTTCCGAGGACCTGCTCACGCGCGCTGCAGACAACTGGGGGCTCGAGAGCTGGCTGGCACAGATCGCCTGGATGCGCACGCTCGGCCGCGAGGGCGGGTTGTTCTTCACGATCGGGCGTCGGAAGGAGCCGCCTCACGCGGGCGCCGCGTCGAGCAGGCTGCCTTGAGCGGATCTCGACGGCGAATCCGCGGTCTCGAGGCTCCGCACCATCAAGAGCGCCAGGAGCGGGACGGCGACGGCGTAGACGTACTGCGTCCGCGACACGCCGATACCCAGATGCCCGGCACGCCGATCGGATCGAGCAGCTCGCCGCCGAATCGCGCGGCCACGATCGAGGCCACCGTGACGAGCGCCAGTGCCCGCAC
>DATJEP010000149.1:0-8560 GCA_035496475.1 Candidatus Udaeobacter sp. | reverse complement strand
GTCTCGACGCCTTCGCGAAGCACCATGCCGAACGCGAACGTGAAGACGCCGAGCGCGCTGCCGCCGGCCGCGCGTTCCATCCCGGATTCGACCTCACGCTTCATGTGCGGCGCGGCGCGCCACATCCACACCGTCAGCGTCACGACCAGCGCGGAGCCGACCAGCATCGCCACGCCTTCGGCCACTTCCTGGTTGTAGCTGAGCCGCGTGGCCAGGAAGGCGATGACGGCCGAGGCGAGGACGGCGAGCGCGGTGCCGGCCGCGAGGGCGAAGGACAGATGGCCGAGACCGCGGCGACGCAGCAGGCTCTGCGCGATCGCCAGCACCAGCGCGGCTTCGACACCCTCGCGCAGGGTGATGACGAAGGCTTCAAACACGAACGGAGGACCGTCTCTGGGACATGCAGTGTGGCGTCACGGACCGGCGATCGTGAACGAACGCATTCAGTGCGTCAAGCCGCGCCGGGCGCTGCGGCGATCGTCCGCGCCCGACTCGATCCCGGGCGTTGACCCTCGACGAATGCACGGGGGATACTGATTTTCGCCGGGGCCGCGGGGAACTCCAGTGACGCAACGTCTTCTCGCCATCGTTCTCGTCCTCATGCTGATGCCCGCGCCGCGCGCGGCAGTGGCCGCCGGCCGGCACGAGGAGGCGGCCCAGCTCTACGACCAGGCGATCCGCCACCTCGCTCAGGCCACGTTCGATACCCGCCGCATGGCCCTCGACGAGCTCGAACAGGCCACGCTGCTCGACCCCGGCAACGCGCAATACGAGCTGACGCTGGCGCGCGCCTACCTCCAGGCCGGGCACCTGCGCAGCGCGCGCACGCGATTCGAGCGCGTCGCCCGCATCACGCCGGAGGACGCGCCGACGCGATTCGGCCTCGGCGTGGTGTGGCGGAGGGACTGGCTCAAGTATCTCGATCGCACCTCCCTCGATCACGCGGTCGAGAACTTCTCCTACGCCGCGCGGCTCGACGCGTCGTACGTCGACGCGTGGCTGATGCTGACGCCGCTCCTGATCGAGCAGGGCAAGCTGCCGGCGGCTCGCGCCGCGGCGCGGCACGCCCTCGACCAGCGGCCCGACGTGCCGGAGACCGAGCTCGCCGCGGCCTACACCGAATTCCGCAGCGGCGAGGTGGAGCGAGCCGAGAGCCTCTTCATCCGCGCGATCCCGCGCCTGCGCCCCGACGTGCGCGCGCGCTTCGACGACATCAGCCCGGTGGCGTCGGAGCGCGATACCGCGATCTTCCATCGCCTCGGCGTGATGGATCAGATGGAATTCCGGCGGAGATTCTGGAAGGAGAACGATCCCGACCCGGCCACGCCGGAGAACGAAGCGCAGCTCGAATACTGGTCGCGCGTCACCCAGGCCTACTTCCTCTACTACGACGCCAAGCACCATCAGTGGGACGAGCGCGGCGAGGTCTACGTCCGCTACGGTCCGCCCGAGCACGCCGAGTACAACCCGGTCGGCTATTCGAATCGCATCATGTACGGAGGCGTGCTGACGTTCGTCGGCGACGCTCCGGCGAACACGCTGGTGTGGAGCTATCCCGCCCTCGGCATGAACGTGGTGATGCAGGACTGGCTCCTGTCGGAGCGCTATCTCCTGCCGACCGATCTCGAAGAGGACGACGATCCGAGGCCGGACCCGAGGGTGCTGCAGGGCCGCGACGATGCGCTCGCCACGCACGATCTCAAGGGAGTGTTTCCGGTTCTGCCTCCGGGCGCGCGACCCCTGCCCGTCATCGCTTCGCTCACGCGATTCCCCGGCGATCAGGGCGGCCGCATCGTCGAGTCGGTCGAGGCGCCCGGAGTTCCCGGCGACAGCCTGTGGGCGGAATGGGTGGTGCTCGATTCGAGCGCGGTCGAAATCGCCCGCGCCCGTCGCGCCCTGTCGCCTTCGGCATGCGATCCGACCGCGGCGCGGGTCGCCGACTTCGCGGCGGCTCTGCCGCCGGGAAGCTACCGGGCTTCGATCTCGGTGCGATCCCGGAACGGCGGTCGCGGCGTCGCGCGCCTCGAGACCCGCCTCGACCGGAGCCCGGCCGCGCTCTCGCTCAGCGACGTCATGATCGCGTGCGGCCCGCCGGACCTGACCCAGATGCCGGTGCGTCCCGCCGCCAATCCCGCCGCCAGCGTCGCTGCCGATGAGCCGCTCCAGGCCTACTTCGAGATCGATCACCTGGCGCTCGACCGCGACGGTCGTTCACGGTTCGAGTACGTCTACAGCGTCCGCTCCGCCGAAAAGGATCCGAGGATCTGGCTCCAGCGGGTGGTCTCGCCGCGGCCTCCAGTGCCTTCGATCACCGCGAGCCGTGAGGACGAGAACATGGGATCGCTGCGCCGCCAGTTCGTGAGCGTGCCGGTGCAGCCGCTTCCTCCCGGTCGCTACTGGCTCGACATCCGGGTTCGGGATCTGGTCTCGGGCGACGAGGCCCGTGCAGAAGGGGCGTTCCGGAAGGCGGGTCCCGCGGCGCCCTCGCCGGCGCCCTCCCGCGGACACGCGGGGGCCGGCAGCTGAGGCTGGAGCCACGTCGCCGTCATGAGCCGCGGGACCGCCCTGAAAACACAGGCGGAAACCTCGTTCCGACCCCTCAAATCCCGGTGAATTCCGCTGCCGGCCGCGCCGATAACGCCATCAGCCGCTTCCGTCCGCGAGGGATCGCATGCCCGGGAAGTCACCGAGAATTCTCATCATTGATGACGAGGCCGACCTCGTGTCCGTGCTTCGTTTCGGGCTCGAGGTCGAAGGCTTCGAGGTGATCTCGGCCGGCGACGGCGAGGAGGGCCTGCGCATGGCGCAGACCCAGCAGCCGACCCTGATGCTGCTCGACCTCATGCTGCCGAAGCTCGACGGCTACAAGGTCTGCCGGACGCTGAAGTTCGACGAGCGCTACCGCGCGATCCCGATCTTCATCCTGAGCGCCCGCTCGGGCGAAGCCGACCGCAAGCTGGCATTGGAGATGGGAGCGGACGCCTTCGTCACCAAGCCGTACGACATGAAGGATCTGGTGGCGAAGATTCGCGTGCGCTTGGGGCTGCCGCCCAGCAGAGCCGCGGCCTGACGATCCGCGGCCGCGCCTCGCTCTAGCGCTTCACGTCCTGCCGTGCCGGCCATGCGCCGGCGCCCCGCAGCACGCGACTCATCTCGTCGTGAATCCGGCCATTGCTGGCGAGGATCCGTTTCTCGTCGAGGCCGAAGGGCTCGAGATCGTAGTCGGTGACCCGACCCCCGGCCTCGCGCACGATCAGGACTCCGGCCGCCATGTCCCACGGCGAGAGCTTTGCCTCCCAGAATCCATCGAAGCGGCCGGCCGCGAGATAGGCGAGGTTCAGCGCCGCCGAGCCGTCGCGGCGGATTCCCTGGGCGCGGGAGAGGAACGCCTCGAACGCGGGCAGGCTCTGCCCGGGATGCTCGCGCACGTCGTAGGGGAATCCGGTGACGAGCAGCGCGTCTTCGATGCTCTCGATCGCGGAAACATGGATCGGCGCGCCGTTCAGCGTCGCGCCGCGCCCGCGAGCCGCGGCGAAACATTCCTCGCGGACCGGGTCGAACACCACGCCGCAGGCCGGAACGCCGTCGACCTCGGCCGCGATCGAGACGGCGAAGAAGGGATAGTTGTGGGAGAAGTTGGTCGTGCCATCCAGCGGATCGACGATCCATCGAACCCGCCCGACGGCGGCGTGCTCGCCCGACTCTTCGGCCAGCAACGCATGGTCGGGAAATCGCCATCTCAGTCCCTCGATGAGGAGCGCTTCGGAACGGCGATCGTATTCGGTGATGAGATCGATCCGGCCCTTGTGCTCGGGCAGATGGAGGCGCCCATAGCCCTCGGCCAGGATCGCGCCGGCGTTCTTCGCGAGCTCGACCGCGGCGTCGAGCAGCGCTCTGGGATCGGGCTCCGCTTCCGCCGGGCTCAGGCGACGCCCCGCGCCGCGCTGTGCACGCAGAAGCGCGAGTAGGGGCAGTCGCCGCACTTTCTCTGATCGGGGCTGGCGGGGAAGTGCGCCGCGCGGATGCCTTCCGCCGCCGTCCGCACGCGGGCGCGGGCGCGCTCGAGGTGCTCGCGCTGGACGCGGGCTTCGCCGACCACGCCGGAATCCATGTAGTGGAGCTGGACCCGCGCCGGCGTGGACTCGCGCGTCTCGGCGTAGGCGAGCGCGTACAGACCGAGCTGTCCGTCGCGCACGCTCTTCTCGGCGCGCTCCGCCGCCTTCTCGCGGTCGTCGATCTCCGAGGTCTTGTAGTCGACGAGGACGATCTCGCCGTTGATCTCGTCGATCCGATCCCACCGCCCGACCACGACGTCGTTGCCGAGCCGGAACTTGAATTCCATCTCGCTCGCGAGCGGCGAGCGGCCCGACGCGTTTTCGCGCTCGACGAAGCGGCGCAGCGCTTCCTTGCCTTCGGCGAGGCGGCGCTCCTCGTGCTCGCGCGAGATGAAGCCCTCGCTCGACCACGCGCTCTCGAACGCCTGCTGAACGTCCTCGACGCTGATCGGATGACCGTGGAGCCGGTGCTGGAGGAACACGCGCACCGCGTGATGCATGGCGATGCCGAACATGAAGCGCGGATCGGTCGCGAGCGGGACCTGAACGACATGGGCGAAGCGATACTTGAGCGGGCAGGTGATCCAGTCGTCGATCTGGTTGTGCGAGAGCTGGAGCGTGCGGTCGGCGGGCACCGGTCCCGCCGGCGCCGCCGGGGTCTCCGCCGCCGGGGCGTGGCGGGCGATCGATTCCAGCGAGGTCGCGCTCTTGCGCGATTTCGGCGGGCTCGGCAGCGCCAGCGCGTCGATCACGAACTTGCTCGGCTTCGCCTTCCTCGTCCATCCATAGTCGTCGGCGTGCGACAGCACCAGGCGATCCTTCGCGCGCGTCATCGCGACGTAGAAGAGCCGCCGTTCCTCGCGCTCCTGCTCGAGCCTGGGATCGCCGCCGTGGCGGAGCTCGAGCGGCAGCTCGAGCGGATCCGAGCGCGACCACTGCGGGAACCGGCCATCGGCGAGCTGCACCATGTAGACCACCGGGAATTCGAGCCCCTTGGCGTTGTGCGCGGTGAGCAGCTGGACCGAGTCGTCCTCGAGGTCGACGACCGCGGCCTGCGGATCGTCCCCGGCCTCGATCAGGAGATCGAGGTGGGCGATGAAGAACGGCACGCGGTCGCTCTTGAGCAGCGGTCCGACGCGCTTCACGATCCCGAACAGCCGGTTCAGGTTCTGCACCCGCTCGACCGATTCGGCGGTGTCTTCGAGCGAGAGCTGCGCCAGCCAGCCGCTCTCGCTGACGAATTCGAACAGCACTTCCGACGTCGGCCGCCGCGTCGCGCTCGCCGCGAGCCGCGCGTGGAGGTCGACGAAGCGGCGAATGCCCTGCCGCGTGCTCTCACCCAGCCTCGATCCGGGCTCGCTGACGGCGCGCGAGGCGGTTTCGAGCAGTCCGCGGTTGCGCCGCGCGGCGTCGGCGGAGAGCCGCGCCAGGTCGACCGGATCCACTTCGAACAACGGATCGCCGAAGAGTCCGAACGCCGCCGCGCCGTCCTCGGGATCGGCGACCGTGCGCAGGACGTTGAGGCACAGCGTCACCTCGGGTCTCCGGTAGAGTCCCTTCTGGTTCGCGCGCCGGAAGCGGATTCCGCGGGCCTGCAGAGCCAGCGCGACGGGATCGAGATGCGCGTGCGTGCGGGCGAGTACGGCGATGTCGCGCGGCGATCGTCCGCCGCGGTCCATGTCGGCTTCGATGTCGGCGGCCACCGCGTCGGCCTCGTCGCTCATGCCCTCGAACGCCCAGTGCTCGACGGTTCCCTCGATGTCGCGGTCGGCGATCAGGCGCTTGTTGAAGCGCACCGGATCCTTGGCCTCGAGCCGGTCGGGATCGTTGAACTGGACCATGCGATGCGCGCAGTCGAGCACGCGCCGGCCGGAGCGATAGTTGCGCCGGAGCAGCACGGTCTCGGCTCCGGGATAGACTTCGAGGAAGCCGAGCAGATTCTCGACCTTGGCGCCGCGGAACCGGTAGATGCTCTGGTCGTCGTCGCCGACCACGGTGAGGTTGGGCCGCGGGCCGGCCAGCAGCTTCACCAGCTCGAACTGGACGTGATTCGTGTCCTGGAACTCGTCGACCAGGATCCAGCGATAGGCGTCCTGATAACGGCGGCGAAGGTGCGGGCGCTCGCGCAGCAGCCGCAGCGCGAGGCTGATCTGCGATCCGAAGTCCACGCGCCCGCTCTCCAGCAGCAGCTTCTGATAGGCGGCGTAGGCGCGCGCCTTCTCGACCTCGGCCTCGGCGCGATCGCGGCGCTCGGGATCGTCGCCGGCCTCGGCCGCGAGTCGCTCGGCGAACGCCAGATACTGCTCGGGAGAGACGTCCTCGTCGCGCGCGCGGTCGAAGACGCCGAGCAGCGCGTTGAGGTGCTGGTCGGGGCGTCCGAGCGGCAGGTAGCGGGACAGGCCCAGCTCGAAGATGCGCTCGCGCAGGAACACCAGCATGTCGGCGCGCGTTCCCACCTGGAGCTGCGAGGTGATGCCGAGCTCGATCGCGTGATCGCGCACCAGACGGTCGCCGAACGCGTGAAACGTGGCGATGTTCGCGCCGACCATGCCGTAGGGCACCAGCACGTCGACGCGGGATTCCATCTCGGCCGCGGCCTTGTCGGTGAAGGTGAGGGCGAGGATCTCGTCGGGGCGCGCCCGCCGCGTCGCGATCAGCCAGGCGATGCGGCGGGTGATCACCTGCGTCTTACCGGTCCCGGCCCCGGCCACGATCAGCAGCGGGCCCTCGCCGTGCGTGACCGCGGCGAGCTGCTCGTCGTTCAATCCTTCGAGGATCGTGCGATCCGGCGCCTGCTCGAGCAGGGTCACGAGCGAAGCCGCGGTGGACGCGGATCGAACGGCGCCTGATTGAGTCTGCGGGCGCCCTGCGCCTCCACGACGACGAGGTCCTCGAGCCGCACGCCGAAGCGGCCCGGCAGGTAGATGCCGGGCTCGACGCTGTGCACCATGCCGGGGCGGAGCGGCCGCGTGTTCCCGGCGACGAGGTAGGGAAGCTCGTGCACTTCGAGACCGACGCCGTGTCCGGTGCGGTGCACGAAGAACTCGCCGTAGCCCGCGCGTCCGATGACGTCGCGCGCGGCGCGATCGACGGATTCGGCGGGAACGCCGTCGCGCGCGGCGGCGATGCCGGCGGCGCGCGCCTCGTTCACGATCTGGTAGACGCGCTCCGCCTCCGCCGACGGGGCTCCGATGAATACGGTGCGCGTGATGTCCGAGCCGTAGCCGCCGGTGTAGGCGCCGAGATCGAGGATCACGACGTCGCCCTCGGCGAGAACCCGATCCGAGGTGAAGTGGTGCGGCTTCGCGCCGTTCGGCCCCGACGCCACGATCGCCCACGCCTCACGGTCGCCGAGCGTCTCGAAGCGCTGGATCACGAACGCCATCACGTCGCGCTCGCTGATTCCGGCCCGCAGGAAATCTTCGGCCTCCTCGATCACGCGATCGGCGTGCGAGGCGGCTTCGGAAAGCAGCGCGAGCTCGCCGGGCTCCTTGATCGCGCGCAGATCGGCGAGCGCGGCGCCGGCCGGAGCGCAGCGCGCGCGCGCCGCGAGTCGAAGCAGGGGCGCGCTGCGGAGTCCGTCCCCGACGAGAATGCGCGGGCCGCGGGACAGCGACATCCGCCGCTCGAGCCGCTCGAACGGATCGTCGGCGTCGTCCCAGACCTCGAGCTCGAGCCAGGGACATTCGTGCGCGAGCGCGTCGGCCTCGAGGCGGGGGACGACCGCGAACGGCTCCCCCTGTCGTGGCAGGGCCAGCGCCAGCAGCCGTTCGGTCGACCGCGCCGGCGCACCCGTGATCCAGCGAAAATCCGCCGAGGCCGGGACCAGCACCCAGTCGGCCCCTTCGCGCGCGACCGCGGCGCGGACGCGCTCCAGTCGATCCCGCGTCTCGGTCGGGATCGTCCGGGAGGCGGCGGGACGCGCGGATGATGAAGCCGGGGGTGCGGAGGCGTGAGTCATGAAATCGACGCTATCACGCGTGAAAAAGCAGGGTCAACGCTTGTCGGCGGCGTGGGCCCTGACTAGACTCCGCGGTTCCATGCCTCGATCACGGCGGCTCCGGCACCTGCTCTCTCTGATCGCGGGCCTCGTGATCCTGCCGAGCTGCGGCGGCGCCGGACGGTTCCCGCGCGGAGTCACGGTCGAGTGGGTCGCGGGTCACGAAGCTCCGGCGTTCGATCCCGACGGACCGCCCGATCCCGTGCGCTGGGCGATCGAGCGGCCTCTCACCCGAGGGCTGACCGAAGAGGATTCGAGCGGCCACATCGTGCCCGGCGCGGCGGACAGCATTGAGGTGCTGGATCGCGGCCTCGCGGTGCGATTCCATCTTCCGCCGGAGCTTCGATACACGGACGGCAGCCGATGCTCGAGCGCGGATTTTCGCGCCGCGCTGGTGGCGGGGCTCACGCGCGCGGATCACGGCACGCGCGCCGCTCTGCTGCGATCGGTCCGCGGCGTGGACGCGGTTCGCGCCGGCCGCCCGCTCCCGCCCCTCGGCATCGAG
>DATJEP010000148.1:0-6952 GCA_035496475.1 Candidatus Udaeobacter sp. | reverse complement strand
GCCGAAGAGCGGCGGACCGAGCAGCAGGCCGAAAGCGCCGGAGAGATAGAACGGAATCAGGTAGAGGAAGAATCGTGGCGCATAGAACGTGAGGCAGAGCACCGCGTAGCCGAGGAGGAAGTGCACGGTCATCAGCCACACGCCCGGTCGTCGCCACCACGACAGCACCATTCCCGGCACGGCGATCGCGCCGATCCAGACCGGCAGCAGCAGATGGGCGTCGGTCCACCAGCGCGTCGCGAGATTCATGGCGAGGTGTGTGACGAAGCGGGCCGGGTCGTAGCGAAACACCTCGGCGAACGAATGGAACTTGGGCGCGGCTTCGAGCCAGAACAATTCCCACGAGGTGTTCCTGCCGTAGAACTCGAACGCGATGTTGATGTAGTTGCCGTTCTCGAGCGCCCCCTTGTGCCCGGCCACCTGAGCCAGGATCCACGCCCCGACCGGAACCGCGAAGGCGATCGAGTAGAGGGCGGCGCGGCGCCATGGGCCGCCGGCGGACGCGCTCGATTCTCTGGTCCGGCCGGGCGGACGCAGCAAGACGCACAGTGCCGCGGGCAGGAGGATCAGCGCGTTGTAGCGCGTGATCGCCGCATAGCCGGCGACGGCGCCGGCCGCGATCAGAGTCGATCCGCGGCCCGAGGCCGATGCCGCAGCGACGAGGCCGGTGGCCGCCAGCGCCAGCGCGAGCGCCGGCATGTCGGTGCCGCACTCGATCGCGGCGCGCACGAAGACCGGGGTCGCGAGCAACGCGATCAGCGAGGCCAGCGCGACGCGCGGGCCGAGAAACCCGCGGATCAGCCGGAACGCGAAGTGACCGGGATCGAAATGGCCGGCTCGCAGCTCGCGCGCGGCCGGAATGTAGTCGCCGACGAGGTCGGTCTCGACGCCATAGAGCGGCGTGCGGTGGGCGATCAGCAGCACCGCCAGGATCAGCAGCGAATATCCGGCGAGGACGGCCAGCGCCGCGCGATCCATCGCGCCCGGCGGCGCCGCGGCCGGCGCGGATCCGGCCGGAGCGGGATGCGCGGCATGCACCGGCGGAGCCGGGCTCACTCCGCGGCGACGGCCGCGCTTCACACTCTGCGCCCCAGCACGTTCGCGATGGTGCGGATCTGATCGACCAGCTCGCGATACTGGTCGGGATAGAGCGACTGCGCGCCGTCGGAGAGCGCGTGATCGGGATCGTGATGCACTTCGATGATGAGACCGTCGGCGCCGGCGGCGATGGCGGCCCGTGCCATCGGCGCCACCTTGTTGCGGATCCCGGTGCCGTGCGAGGGATCGACGATCACCGGCAGGTGGCTGAGCTCCTTCACCACCGGAATCGCGTTCAGGTCGAGGGTGTTGCGCGTGTAGGTCTCGAACGTGCGGATGCCGCGCTCGCACAGGATCACGCGCGAGTTGCCCTGGGACAGGATGTGCTCCGCGCTCATCAGCCATTCTTCGATCGTCGCGGCCAGCCCGCGCTTCAGCAGCACCGGCTTCTCGGCATGACCGACCTCGCGGAGCAGCGCGAAGTTCTGCATGTTGCGGGCGCCGAGCTGGAGGATGTCGGCGTAGCGCGCGACGGTCGCGACCTGCTGGGTATCCATCACCTCGCTCACCACCGCGAGATCGAACGCGTCGGCGGCGCGGCGCAGGATCTTGAGGCCCTCCTCCCCCAGTCCCTGGAACGAGTAAGGAGAGGTTCTCGGCTTGAACGCGCCGCCGCGCATCACGGTGGCGCCCGCCTTCGAGACCGCTTCGGCGATCCGGAACGCCTGTTCCTCGCCCTCGATCGAGCAGGGTCCGGCCATCAGCGCGAGCTGGCCGCTGCCGATCGCGCAGCGGCCGACGCTGATCACGGTGTCGGCGGGATGGAACGTGCGGCTCACCAGCTTGAACGGCACCGGGATCTTCTCGACCGACTCGACGCCGGGCCAGTGCTTCAGCGCTTCGAAATCCACCGGCGTGCCGTCGCCCATCGCCGCGAGCCGGACGCGGCGATCGTGATCGGTGCGATGCACCGAGAGACCCAGCATGCGCAGGCGCGACATGACGTCGGTCACGGTGGATTCGGTGGTGCCGGCTTTGAGCAGGATCAGCATGCGGGCCCGGGATTCCCTCCGCTCCTCACGCTCCTCAAACAAAGAAGCCCACGCCGTTCGGGCGTGGGCCGCGAGGAATGCGCTGGAGCGATTCGCTTCACTGGACCAACGCCGGCCTACGGCCACGCCAAGCGTCGCCGTACCAGCGCCAGATCCAGTAACGAAGCGAAAGGTGCACCCCATCCTCCATGTTCAGAGACCGAACGACGGTAGCATGGGCCGCATCAGGGGATCAACGTCAGCGGAGGAGCGTCAGCGGAGCAGGGTCAGGCGCCGGGCCCACGAGCGGCCCGAGGTCTCGAGTCGCGCCCAGTAGATCCCCGCCCCCGCGGCGCTGCCGTCGTCCGCGGTCCCATCCCAGGCCACCAGACTCTGGCCGGCGCCGAAATCGCGGTCGGCGAGCGTGCGGATCGCGCGGCCACGCACGTCGAAGAGGCGCAGCGTGACATGGGCGCTCGTTGGAAGGCTGAAGCGCAGCGTGGTTCCTCCCATGCCGGGATTCGGCGCGGCGCCGGCGAAGGCGAGCGCGGCGGCGGGGCGCGGCACGTCGAGCGTCGGGACCGGCGTCAGCAGGAACGCGTGCGTGGCGCCGCCGATCGTGCCGGCGCCGACGATGACGCCGTCGTCGTTGATGTCGGACGCCATGTTCAGGAACCAGCCCGTGCCCGGCGGGATCATCGAGTTCAGATCCTGGATCGGGCCGCCCTCCCACAGCACCGCGTGCTCGATGTTGTTCACGTCGGTCGAAGTCCCGACCACCTGGCCCGAAGTATTGATCGCGAACGCCGAGCTGTAGCGTCCGCCGATGCTGCCGAGGTCGACCATCACGCCGTCCGACCATTCGAACCCGTGACTCATGGTCTCGGGATCCATCAGCGACCAGCCCACCACCTTGCCCTGATCGTTGATCCCGAGCGCATGACTCGCCCAGCCGCCGAGCGTGCCGAGATCGCGCGCGACGCCGCCCTGCCAGAGACAGGCATGGATCTGCTGCTCGTCGACCGGCCGCGCGTAGCCGACCACGTCACCGTGGTTGTTGATCGCGATCGCGCGGCTGTCGGTGCCGCCGAGGGTGCCGATGTCCTGCATCACCCCGCCCGACCACACGAACGCGCGCTCGAACGATCCGTTGATGTAGGAGCCGACCACGGTGCCGGCGTCATTGAGCGAGAACGCGTCGACGGTTCCATTGGAGAGCGAGCCGAGGTCGATCATCTGGCCGGCGTGCCAGTAGAAGCCGTGCTTCGCGCCATCCGCGGTGTTGGCCCAGCCGACGATGTCGCCGTGCGAATTGACGTCGCGCGCTCCGCTCTGAGCGCCGCCGAGTGTGCCGAGATCACGCATGCCGCCGGGATCGGCGAGGAAGGCGTGGAAGTTGCCGCCCTGGATCTGCGCCAGCCCGATGATCTGGCCGGTCGGATTCACGCCGTCGGCTTCGCTGGTCACGCCGCCGAGGTTGCCGAGGTCCTTGATCTCGTAGCGGACCGTGGCGAGCGCGGGCGTGGCGATGAGGGCGATCGAGAGCAGCGTCGCGCTGCCACTCATGATCGAAAGGATTCGTCCCTTCGTGGGTGCGCTCAAGGCGCTTCCTCCACCGGATCGTGTTCGAACGATTCCCGGTCGCCCGTCCGCCTTCCGTGCCGGAACAGAGGACAGACTAGCAGGCTCGAGAGATCGGGCAAGCCCACGTTCGGGATACCCTGATGCCCCCGGCCGGGTTCGACCGCATGTGCCTTTCGATCGGCCAGGCGGCACGGGGATTTGCGCTCGATTTCGAGTCGCGCTTGATCTTACAACGGCAAGACCGCGGGGCGCAGCCGTTTGCGGGCGACATCTCCGGTCTCAGTCGAAGACCGGCCAGCGGGTTCGGTCTCGCGCTTCAGAGGTTGGTCGAAGGCACGTGCTCGACACGCCGCGGGGGGCGTGTTCAGCGATCGCGGCCGCGGACCGCACGCTGGTGCAGCCAGGCATCCATCAGCGTGATCGCCAGCATGGTCTCGGCGACCGGCACGACGCGGGGACAGATACAGGGGTCGTGCCGCCCCTGGATCTCGATCGTGGTCGATCCGCCCTGCTGGGTCGCCGCGGTCTGCGGCTTGCCGATCGAGGTCGCCGGCCGCACCGCGACACGCACGACGATCTCGGCCCCGCTCGAGATGCCGCCCGAGATCCCGCCCGAGAAGTTGGTGAGGTAGCGGCCGTCCTTCATCACGTCGTTGGTCTCGGAGCCGCGGCGCGCCACCATGCCGAACCCGCCGCCGATCTCGACGCCCTTGGTGGCCGGGATCGACAGCATCGCCGCCCCGATCGTGGCGTCGAGCTTCGCCATGGTGGGATCGCCCCATCCCGCCGGCACGCCGTTGGCGACGACTTCGACCACTCCGCCCACCGAATCCTTCTCGTCGCGCGCCCTCTCGATCGCCTTCGCCATCTGCTCCGCGGCTTCGGAATCGGGACAGCGCACCGGATTCTTCTCGACCTCGCTCCAGTCGCGCTTCGCCGCCACCACCTCGCCGACCTGGACGGTGCCGCCCGCGATGGAAACCCGGAGCATTCCGAGCGCGGCGCGCGCCAGCGCACCGGCGGCGACGCGCCCCACGGTCTCGCGGCCTGACGAGCGTCCGCCGCCGCGATGATCGCGGATGCCGTACTTCTCGAAGTAGACGTAGTCGGCGTGGCCCGGCCGGTAGACGTCCTTGAGCGCGTCGTAATCCTTCGAGCGCGCGTCGTTGTTGCGGACGAGGATCGCGATCGGCGTGCCGAGCGTGACGCCTTCGAAGACGCCGGAGAGGATCTCGGCCTGATCGGCTTCCTGTCTCTGCGTGGTCAGCGCGCTCTGGCCGGGCCGGCGGCGATCGAGCTCATGCTGGATCGCCGCGGCCTCGATCCGGATTCCCGGCGGCATTCCGTCGACGACCACGCCGACCGCGGGGCCGTGCGATTCGCCGAAGGTGGTGACCCGGAACAGGTGCCCGAACGTGCTCGACACGGATCAGCGAGCCCGCGCGCGGCGCCGCGACGCGGCCGAGGCGGCGCGCGCGGCCGGACGACGCGGCCCGCTTCCCGCCGTCCGCCGTGCTCTGGGCGAGGCGCCGGACTTCGCGGCGGCGAACGCGGCGTTGGCGCGGGCCCGGAACGCCAGGTGCTCCCCGACCATGCGCTCGAAGCGATAGAGGTAGGTGGGCCGGATGTCGGCGCGCGCATCCGTGATCCAGCTCTTGCACCGCTCCCACGTCACGATGTCTTCGCCGGTGTGGTCGAAGTAGAGGTCGGAATGCAGCACGCCGTGCGCCAGCAGTGTGCCGACCATCTCCCAGTACGACGTCGTCATCCGGAACCAGCGGTCCTCTTCGCTGTGCGACAGGTAGCGCGCTCGGATCTCCTGCCACGAGCCCGGACGGAACTCGGTGAGAAACCACTGACGCGCCCGCCGGAGCTCGGGATCACGGCGCATTTCGTAGAGGTGGAGCAGCAGCTCGGCATCGGCAGGCGTCGGCTTTCGCATCGGAGGTTCCTCTCAGTGATCGAGCGCGAGCACGACGAACGTGCCCGGAAGAATCGTCGGTCTCGGGTGCGGCCGCTCCGCGGTCGGCTCGGGCGGCGGTCCGAACGAGGCGGTGACGACGAACACGCGCCCGGTCTTCTGGTCGAGCGCCATGGTGCGCGCGCCGCGCTGGGTCGAGTCGGTCTCGACCGCGCTGAACTCGCCTTCCTTCGCTTCGCGCGCCACGCTCAGCGTCCCGTCGCCGTTCGAGGCGAACACGACACGCCGCTTCGAATCATAGGAGACGGCGTCGACGCCCTCGCCGATCGGCAGCGTGGTCACGACCTTGCCGGAAGCGGCGTCGGTCACGACCAGCTTCTTGTTGTGGCAGCCGGAGAACAGCAGGTGATGGGCCGCGTCAATCGCGAGACCGGACGGCCCCTCCCCCGGCGCCAGCGAGGTGCGGCGCAGAACCTTCAGCTTCTTCGCGTCGAAGGTGACGACTTCGCTCGTGCTCTCGATGTTGACGTGCACCTTGCCGTCGTCGGCCACCGCGAACTCCGGTGTGCCGCCGAGCGGCAGCGAGTCGACGAACGCACCGGTGGCGGCATCGAACGCGCAGGCGTTGTCGCTGCCGCCGTCGAACGTGAAGATGCGGCCCGATACCGGCTCGTAGATCAGCGCGTCGGGAAAGCGAGCCGGAACGCGCAGCCGGTTCACCACCGCCAGCGTCTTGAGATCGAACACCACCACCGCCGAATCGCGGCCGCTGGCGATGAAGCCGCGCCCGAGCTTCGGAACGATCGCGACCCCGTGAGCCCCCACGGTGCCTTCGACCGCGCCGACGCTCTTGCCCGAGTCGAGATCGAGCACCTCGACGCGGGTGCCGTGCGTCACGTACAGGCGGCGCCCTTCAGCGTCCGCCGTCAGATAGTCCCAGCCGCCTTCGCCGCCGACGACATAGCGCGCCACCACGTGATACGGCGCGTCCGCGGCGCGAGGCGCCCCGGCCGGCGACACAATCACCGTCAATCCGAGCGCACACGCGCCCAGCCGCAATACGGAACGCATCATTTCGACTTCGCTCCCTTCCTGAGAATCACGATCTGTCCGGAGTGGTAGAGGTCGTGCTGGATGGCGCCGTGCATGAGGACGTAGGCGGTCGAGCCGCCCGCGGGCTTGTGGTCGAGCTTCGAGGCGTCGAACGCGGCGATGGCGTCGACGAGGCCGCGATGGATCCGCTCCAGCTCGGCCTGCGCTCCCGCCCACGCATCGTCGTCGGTGGCGGTGACCGGCGGCCAGTCCATCTCGGGCGTCGCGTTCACCGCCTCGCCCGACAGCCGCCGGCGCACGATGTCCTCCCACGCGCCGATGTGAA
>DATJEP010000147.1:0-11846 GCA_035496475.1 Candidatus Udaeobacter sp. | reverse complement strand
CCGCTCGCGGAGGTGCGCGAGCGCCTGGCGTCCGATCCCGCGCTGGCGCAGGGCGGCGCGTCCCGTTGCGTGGTGCGCGCCGCGACCGAACGCTGGGCCGGTCCCGCGCCCGCCGCGCTGATCAGCGCCGGCATGTCGCACATCGCCGATCAGCCGGAATTCATGAACGCCGCGCGCCTGGGCCAGATCCTGCGCGTGATCGAGCAGGGCTCGCCGCTCGACCGCATGATGGCGGAGACGGTCGAGGGCCAGGCCGCGGTCCGCGTCGGTCTTGACGAGAGTCCTACTCTCGCCGCATGCAGCCTCGTCAGCTATGCCCTGCCCGGATCTCCCTGGGGTGCCCTCGGAGTGCTCGGCCCGCGCCGGATGGACTACGCGCGCGTGCTCGCGGTGGTCGACGCGGTCGGCAATCGCGTCACGGATCTGCTGCACGGCTGAGGTCTTCATGAGTCGCGGCGTGCGATCTTCGCGGCCGGGCGAGCCGCGCGGACCCCTGGACCCGAACGCGCCCGATGACGCGCGGACGCCGGAAGCGCACGATCCGCACCTTCCCGTGGCCGAGGACGCCGGCGCCGCGAGCGACGAGGCGACCGCGCCGCCGAACGCCGCGCCCGCCACGCTCGCTGCGGAAGAGACCGCCGCCGAGCTCAAGGACCGCTGGCTGCGCACCGAGGCCGATCTGCAGAACTACCGCCGACGCGCGCGCCGCGATGTCGAGGAGGCGCGCCGCGACTCCGAGGAGCGCGTGATGCTCGAGATGATCTCGGCGATCGACGACATCGAGCGCGCGGTACGGGCCGGCCGTGACGCCGGGGCGCCGGAGAGCTGGCTCAAGGGCGTCGAGCTGGTGGCGAATCGCCTGCGCGAATACCTCGGCCGCAACGGCGTCCACGTCATCGAGCCCCTGGGCCAGCCGTTCGACCCCTCATTCCACGAGGCGCTGCTCGAGATCGACGCGCCCCCCGGTTCGGCGCCGGGATCGGTGGTGGACGTCGCGCTCAAGGGCTACCGGCGCGGCGACCGCGTGCTGCGTGCCGCGCGCGTCGTGGTGGCGCGGCCGGGCGGCGAGGCCGCCTCGGTGGATCAAGGCTAGCGGATGGCCCGCCGCGACTACTACGAGGTGCTCGGCGTTCCGAAGGGGGCGACCGAGGACGAGATCAAGAAGGCGTATCGAAAGCTCGCCTTCGAGAATCATCCCGACCGCAATCCCGGCGACAAGAGCGCGGAGCAGAAGTTCAAGGACGCCACCGAAGCCTACGAAGTCCTGCGCGACGCCGAGAAGCGCGGGCGTTACGACCGCTTCGGCCACGCCGGTGCGCCGGGCTCGGCCCCGCAGGGCGGAGCCGATTTCAGCGGCTTCGATCTCGCCGACGCGCTGCGCGCCTTCATGCGCGACTTCGGCGGGGACGGCGGCGGTTTCTCGGATCTGTTCGGAGGCGCCGAGCGGCGCGGTCCCGCGCGCGGAGACGACCTCCAGGTCCGCTTGCGGCTCACGCTCGAGGAAGTCGCGACCGGGGTCGAGAAGAAGATCCGCGTCAAGCATCTGCGTCCCTGCCCCACCTGCAAGGGGAAGGGCGGCGAAGGCGAGATCGAATGCCCTCAGTGCCGCGGACGCGGCCAGGTCCGCCAGGTTCAGCAGACCATCTTCGGGCAGTTCGTCAACGTTTCGACCTGCGGTCGGTGCGGGGGCGAAGGCCGCACGGTGCGCGACCGGTGCAAGACCTGCGGCGGCGAGGGAACGGTGGCCGAGACCGATACGATCGCGGTCAAGGTTCCGCCCGGCGTCGCCACCGGGAACTTCATTCCCCTGCGCGGAATGGGAGACGCGGGACCGCGCAGCGGACCGGCCGGCGACCTCATCGTGCTGATCGAGGAGAAGCCGCACCCGCTGTTCGAGCGCAGCGGCGACGACCTTCGCATCGACGTGCCGGTCAGCATTCCGACCGCGGCGCTGGGCGGAAAGGTCGAGGTCCCGGGTCTGGTGGGCGGCTCGATCACGGTCGAGATCCCGGCGGGAACTCAGAGCGGGCGCGTGGTGCGCGCCCGGGGCCGCGGCCTGCCCGCGCTGCGCGGAGGACATGGCGACCTGCTGGCGCGCATCCAGGTGTTCGTGCCGGGACGGATCGGCGCGAACGAGCGCCGGCTGCTGGAAGAGCTCGCGCGTGCCGACAGCTTCAAGCCGCCGCGCCCCGCCAAGCCGTCGGGCGATCGCGCGCGCGAGCCCTTCCCGAGCTGACGCCGCGGCGCATGGCGGACGCCACGCCGTCGCTGGTCCTCCTCGCCGAGCTCGGAATGCCGGGCCAGCGGATCGAGCTCGATCACGACCCGGCGCACTACGTCGTGCACGTCTGCCGCGCCCGCCCCGGCGATACGTTCTGGGCCACCGATGGCGCCGGGCACCTCGCGCACCTGAGGCTCGTCACCGTGGCGCCGAGCGTCACGGCCGAGGTCGAGTCCCGAGTCCGGCAGCCACGGAAACGCGAATGCGTGGTCTGGTGCGGGGCGCCCGAGGGAACACGAGCGGACTGGCTGGTCGAGAAGCTGGCGGAGCTCGGGGTCGGAACGATGCAACCGGTGGATTGCGCGCGGTCGAAGTGGGAGGCGAGGCCATCCCGGATGGCGCGATGGTCCCGGCTGGCGGGGAGCGCGCTCCGGCAGTCGCGGAGCGTCTACCTGATGCGGATCGAGCCGCCGCGCCGGCTCACCGAGCTGCTGGAGTCGATTCCCCCGGGAGCGTCGCTGTGGTTCGCGGATCCGGACGGGCTCAAGCGCGTGAGCCCACCGGAAGAGACGATGTCGATCGGCATGATCGGGCCGGCCGAAGGCGTCGACGACCGTGAGCGCGGTCTGCTCGAAGCGCGTGGATTCAAGCCTATCTCCTTGGGCGAAAGTCGGTTGAGAAGCGAGACGGCCGCCATGGCGTGGGCCGCGTGGTGGGCCTCGGGGGCGGACGGGTGACGTTTTCGAGCGAACCGCATCCAATCCCGTCCGCACTCGCGGGCCACGAGCTTGACGGATTGCCGCGCACGGCCATACACTGCGTTTGCCAAGTTCGCGCCCAATGCACTCAAAGACGCGCCAATGGTTTGCGCGCGCAGACCGTTACGGTTTGATCAAGTTGGCTGAGAGAGGGGTGATTGTTTGCCCGGCATCAGGGTGAAGGACGGAGAGTCCTTCGAAAGCGCCCTGCGTCGTTTCAAGAAGAAATGTGAGAAGGCTGGAATCATGGCGGATTTGCGTCGTCATCAGCACTTCGAGAAACCCAGTGAACGACGCAAGCGCAAGCTGAACGCGGCGAAGCGCAAGAATCTCGCACGGCGGCAGCAGGAGAACTAGCGGAACTGAGACTGATCGACGGCTTCACCTGGCTGGACTGGGCGCTCGTCGTTCTGGTGCTCCTGTTCGCGGTCCGCGGGATTTCGCGCGGATCGGTTCGGCAGGTGTTCGCATTTTTTGGCGTCGTGCTCGGGATCTGGACCGCCGTCGTGATCTCACGGTGGGTCGGTGCGCACTGGTTGGGCGCACGGCCCGCCGTTCTTTTCCTGATCCTGCGCTGGACCATCGCCGTGCTTCTCGGTCTCGCCGTCGCGTCACTGCTGACGTGGTGGGGGGATCTGCTGGCGGACGCGATCCGACGATCGCCGGTGAACTGGCTCGATCGCGTCTCGGGTTTCTTCGTGGGCGCTTCGCTCGGCGCCATCGTTGCGGCATTCGTTCTGCTCGTCGCGCTGCTCCTGCCCTGGCCCCGCCAGGCGGGGGCGTGGGCCTCGAGCGCCCGCGTGTCGCGCGGCGTGCTGTCGAGCGCAGTGCGCGCGTGTGATCTCGGCGATCATGTGATTCCCGAGAGCGCCTGGCTCAAGGCGCGATTTCAGAATGCCGCGCGGCGCGTCCGCGCGGCCGGCCATCCTTCCTGATTCGACGTCGCGGCTCACATGAGCCGCGAATCCGCGGTTCCAGCGAACCGCGTCCGCTCTTCGACGACGAGGCAGCACGAAACCCGTGGACGATCATTCCCTTCGACTGCTGGAGTTCGGCCGCGTGTGCGCGGCGATCTCGGAGCACGCCACATGCGACGCGGCGCGCCGCCGCCTGATGACGTGGCGTCCGCTTGCCGACTCGGTGGAGCGTGAGCGCGAGTGCGGCTTCGTCGGCGAGGCGATCCGCCGTACCGGCGAGCCCGGCGAATGGTGCGACACCGGGACGGTCGATGTCCTGGCATGGCTCGAACAGGGGCGTGAAGAGCCGCTTGATGGCGAAGCGCTGATCGCGATTCGCGAGTGGCTGGATGCGGGCCGGGCCACGATCGAGCGCTGGAAGGATCCGGAGATCGCGGAGCGCCATGCGAACCTGGCGGAGCGGATCGGGGATCTGCCGGTGCTCGATCCGCTGCGGAAAAAGCTCAATGAGTCGCTCGAGCCGGACGGCCGCGTCAGCGACGCCGCCTCGCCGGCGCTCAAGCGAGCCCGCGCGGAGCTGTCACGCGGCGAGCGCGATCTCGAGCAGCGCGTCGGCGCGTGGGCGCGCGGCTTCGGTGAGAACGCCTACGTGACGCGCCACGCCGACCGATTCGTCGCGCTGGTCCCGGCCTCGGGCTTTCAGCGGCGGCGCGGCATCGTGCACGACGTCTCGGGCAGCGGCCAGTCGCTGTTCGTCGAGCCGCTCGAGGCCTGCGAGGCCAACAACCGATTGATCGAGGCGCGCGCCGAGGTGGTCGCCGAAGAGCGCCGCGTCCTGGCCGAGCTGTCGGGCGCGGTGTGGGAGCGGCGCGCCGACGTCGCCGCGCTGGTCGGTGAGCTGGTGTGGCTCGACACGCTGCGGGCTCGCGCCCGCTGGGCGCGAGCGCTCGGCGCGATTCCGATCGCTCCAGGTGGCGATCGGCTGTCGCTGCGCATGGCGCGTCACCCGCTGCTCGCGATGTCGCGCGGCGCGGATACCGTGCCGCTCGATCTCGATCTCGGCGAGGGCGGACGCCTGCTGATCGTCAGCGGGCCGAACATGGGAGGCAAGACAATCCTGCTGAAGACCGTGGGGCTTTCGGTCGCGCTCGCGCACTCGGCGCTGCCGGTTCCCTGCTCCGAAGGAAGCCGCGTGCCGAAGATCGATCGGATGGTGGTCGATCTCGGCGACGAGCAGTCGGTCGATCTCGGCCTGTCGACCTATGCGGCGCACCTCGCGCGACTCGCCGAGATGGCGGAGGCGGCCTCGCCGGTGAGCCTGCTGCTCGCCGACGAGCTCGGCGCCGGCACCGATCCCGAGGAAGGCGCCGCGCTCGGCCGCGCGCTGATCGAGCATTCGGCCGCGCGCGGGGCATGGGGCGTGATGACGTCCCATCTCGGCAGCCTCAAGCATCTCGCCGGTGAAGTTCCGGGCGTCGTCAACGGATCGATGGAGTTCGACCTCGACACGCTGACCCCGCGCTTCCGGTTCATTTCCGGAGTGCCGGGCGCGAGTCACGCGCTGTCGGTCGCCGAGCGCCTCGGCTTTCCGGCCGACCTGCTCGACCGCGCGCGCACCCGCGTTTCGGACGAATCGCGCGCGCTCGAGCGTCTGATCGCGGATCTTCATGCGCTGCGCGGACGTCTCGAGGATGAGATCGCCGCGGCTCGCGCGGCGCGCGAACAGTCGGAGCGCGCGGCCGAGGAGCATCACCAGGCGGCGGAGACCTTCCGGCACGACCTCGAGGCGTTGCGCGGAAAGCTGACTCGCGAGAGCGACGGACTGCTGGCGCGGGCGCGCGAGCTGTGGCAGACGGTTCAGCGTGAAGCGAGGCGGGCCGACAAGTCGCGGGCCGGCGCCGAGACCCTGCGCGGCGCGATCGAGTCCGCCGAACGCGATCTCGCCGGCCTGAATCAGCGCGTCGAGGAGGCGCTGCCCGCCCACGCGCGGGTCGCGTTGCCGGCCGATGCGATCGATCCCGGCCGCCAGGTGCGGGTGACCGATCTCGGCGTCATCGCTCAGGTCGTGAGCCCTCCCGACCCCGAGGGCAAGGTGGTCCTCAAGCGCGGCAATTGGACGATTCACAGTCATGTGACACGGCTGGCGCCGGCTGACGCGGAATCGGCGCCGCTCAAGGCGCGGGCCTCGGCGAGCTGGGAGACTCAGGAGGCGGCGCCGTCACTCGAGATCGACCTCCGGGGTATGGAAGTCGAGGAGGCGATTCGCACGGTCGACGAGGGTCTCGATCGGGCCATCCTGGCCGGCCTCACGGAGCTTCGGATCGTTCACGGCATCGGAAAGGGCATTCTTCGCGCGGCGGTCGAGCGTCATCTGCGCGGACATCCGCAGGTTCAGCACGCGCGTCTCGGCGAGGGTCACGAAGGAGGCCGCGGCGCTACCGTGGCGACGCTGCGATGAGGGAGTCGATGCGGTCCTCGGACGACTGGGTGGAGCAGGTGCGGGCCCACAGCGACATTGCCGAGGTGATCGGCGAGCGCGTCGCGCTGAAGCGCGTCGGCCGGAACTGGATGGGCCTCTGCCCGTTCCACAAGGAAAAGACGCCGTCGTTCTCGGTCAACGCCGAGCGCCAGTTCTATCACTGCTTCAGCTGCAAGGCCGGAGGTGACGTCTTCAAGTTCGTTCAGGAGCTGGATCGCCTCGAGTTCCTCGAGGCAGCCGAGATGCTGAGTCGCCGCGCCGGGATTCCGATTCCCGAGCGGCGCTCCGCCGCGCGCGGCGTGCGCGCTCCGTTGCTCGAAGCGCTGGAAGCGGCCGCCGCGGCGTATGAGCAGTGGCTGGGCGATCCGGAGCAGGGCCGTCTCGCGCGCGCGATCCTCGAGCGTCGCGGAATCAGCCGTGAGACCGCGAAGCGCTTCCGGCTCGGCATCGCGCCGGCCGGCTGGGAGAACCTGACGCGCCGGCTGCGCGACCGCTTCGGCGAGGACGTGCTGGTCGACGCGCGGCTGGCGTCGCGGCGCGACGCGTCGTCGGGCCGCGGGGCGGGAATCTTCGACTGGTTCCGCAACCGGCTGATGGTGCCGCTGATCGCGAGCGGGGGAACGGTGGTGGGCTTCGGCGCGCGCGCGATCGCCGAAGGCGACGAGCCGAAGTACCTGAATTCACCGGAGAGCGCCGTCTATCACAAGGGTTCGTTCCTGTTCGCGCTCGATCAGGCGCGTCGCAACGTGCCGGTGGACGGCGAGCTGATCGTGGTCGAAGGCTATTTCGACGCGATCGCGCTGCATCAGGCCGGGCTCGCGAACACGGTGGCGACGTCGGGCACCGCGCTGACCGAGGATCAGGCGAGGCAGATCAAGCGGCTGGTGCCGCGTGTCGCGCTCACCTACGACGGCGACCGCGCCGGCCGCGACGCGATGATGCGCTCGCTCGGCATCCTGCTCGCCGAAGGGCTCGACGTCGCGATCGTCGATCTGCCGGATGGCGAGGACCCCGACACGCTGGTGCGGCAGGGCGGCGCCGAGGCGTGGGTGGTCCTGCGGCGGACCGCCGCGGATCCCGCCGAGTTCGTACAGCGTCACGTGCTTCGCGCGAAGTCGGGCGGGGACGAGGGCGCGCCCGCCGGTGATCCGCGCGAGGCCGCGGCGCAGGCCATGGTGCGGCTGCTGTCGGGGGTCAAGGACCCCGTCCGCTTTCGCCTGATGACCGAGCGCGGGAGTCAGGTGCTGGGACTCTCGGAAGCCGTGCTGACGCGCGCGGCTCAGCTGCAACGCGGCGGCGCGAGCGTCGAGCATCCGGTCGGCGCCGCGGTGCGGGCCCAACGGCGTCACGAGGAATCGCTCGAGCGCCGGTTGCTTCAGGCGCTGCTGCTCGCGCCCTCCGAGCTCGAGCCCGCTCGCGAGAAACTCTCGAGCGAGGAATTCCGTGATCCGGCATCGGCGATGCTCGCGCGCGCGCTGTGGAGCGGCGCCGAGCTCGAGGGCGATGCCGCTTCGCTGGCACGCGAGCTCATGGCGGCCGCGCCCGAGCTCGACTGGAGCGCCGAGGCGCGGGGCGCGGTCCGGCTGCTGCAGGTGCGGCGGCTCGAAGTGCGCCATCGCGAGCTCACGCAGATGTTGAGGAAGCCGCTGCCTCCCGACGAGGAGGCGCGTCTCGCCCACGAAGTCATCGATCTTCAGCAATCGCTTCGAAACCTGAAAACATAAAGGAGCGCCATGCCCATGGCGGCAGCCACCGCGACCAAGACGAAACCGACGAAGCAGACCCGGCTCAAGGAAAAGGCCGAGCAGCGCAAGAAGCTCGACGAGATCAAGTCGCTTGCGCTCCGGCAGGGCTACGTCACCGAGGATCAGGTGGTGTGGATGCTCGACGACAACGAAGACCCCGAGTCCCAGGTCGAGCAGATGGAAGAGATCCACGGCATGCTGAACCAGATGCACATCGAAGTGTTCGCCAGCGAGGAAGACGCGCAGGAACGGCTGAAGAAGCTGCGCAAGCTGGAGGACAAGAAGACCACGCCGGCCGCGAAGGCGGCGCCGCAGCAGCCGGTGCGCTACGACGATCCGGTGCGCATGTACCTGCGCGAGATGGGGCGCGTGCCGCTGCTCACGCGCGAGGGCGAGGTCGAGATCGCTCGGCGGATCGAGGCCGGCGAGCGTCAGGTCGTCTCGGCGCTGTTCCGCGCCGAGCCGGCGGTGCGCGAGATCCGCGCCATGCTGAAGAAGCTCAAGGAAGGCCAGCTCAAGATCGAGGACTTCATCAAGGTGGCCGAGGAGGCCGCCACCGAGCAGGCGCTGAAGAAGGAGCGCCAGCGCGCGGTCAAGATCCTCGAGCGCGTCTTCGTGCTGCAGAAGCGCTACAACGATCTGATCGATCGGCAGAGCGCGCGCATGAACGACAAGCAGCGCTCGAACTTCCAGGGCAACTTCGCCAAGGTCGAAGCCGAGCTGACGCAGGAGCTGCACAAGCTCAGCATGAATCCGCGCATGGTCGAGGGCATGGCGTCGCCGGTGAAGGAACTGGCCGAGCGCGCGCTCGAGCTCGACGAGGTCGAGCAGGCGCTGGAGCGGCGCTTCGGTCACGGCGTCGAGGAGATGATGGGCTTCGCGCGGCGGCTGAAGAAGGGACCGAAGGAGCTGCGCGCGGTGCGGCGGGACTCCAATCTGCAGCCGGCGCAGATCGTCGAGTTCGTCAACGAGATCAAGAACCTGCGCAAGGAGACGCGGCGGCTCGAAGATGAATCACGGATGACGAAGGAGCACCTGCTCGAGCTGTACCGCCAGATCCGCGACGGCGAGCGCGCCACCGCGCAGGCCAAGAAGGAGATGATCGAGGCCAACGTTCGTCTCGTGATCTCGATCGCCAAGCGCTACACCAACCGCGGGCTCGAGTTTCTCGACCTGATCCAGGAAGGCAACTCGGGTCTGATGCGCGCGGTCGACAAGTTCGACTACACGAAGGGCTACAAGTTCTCGACCTACGCGACGTGGTGGATCCGCCAGGCCATCACCCGAGCGATCGCCGACCAGGCGCGCACGATCCGCGTTCCGGTCCACATGATCGAGCACATCAATCGCGTGGTGCGGATTTCGCGCCGTCTGGTGCAGGAGCTGGGCCGCGAGCCGACCCCGGAGGAGATCGCCGAGCGGCTCGATCTGCCGGTCGACAAGGTGAAGAGCATTCTCAAGGCGGCGCAGGAGCCGATCTCGCTCGACCGTCCGATCGGCGAGGACGACGACTCGAACCTCGGCGATTTCATCGAGGACACCAGCGTGGTGAGTCCCGCGCACTCGGCGGCCTCGGCGATGCTGCGCGACGAGGTGAACGACGTGCTGCGCACGCTGACCCCGCGCGAGGCGAAGGTGATCCGCCTGCGCTTCGGCCTGACCGAGGACGGGGCTCAGCGGACGCTCGAGGAAGTCGGCGCGTTCTTCAATGTGACGCGCGAGCGCATCCGCCAGATCGAGGCCAAGGCGCTGCGCAAGCTGCGTCATCCGACGCGCAGCCGGCGGCTGAAGGCGTATACGGAGCTGCTGTAAACGCGCGGGAGCGGAGGGCCGGCGCCGCGGCGGCCGTTTGACACTCCCGCGAACGCGGTGCTAGATACACGCGCTTCCGGCGCCCGCGTTCATGAGCGTCCCACGCTGGGCCCATAGCTCAGCGGTCCAGAGCGGCCGGCTCATAACCGGCGAGACCCTGGTTCGAATCCAGGTGGGCCCATGAACTCGCGACGTGCCGCCCACGCCGCCGGGCGGAAGCGCGCCGCGTGTTTTCGGGGGGCGGGTAGCTCAGCTGGCAGAGCACCTGGATCACAACCAGGGGGTCACAGGTTCAAGTCCTGTTCCGCCCACCACGTCATGCTCCGCGTCGCGCGCGAACCCGGTTCCGCGCCTCCGCGGAGAGCGGCCGCTTCTCGAGGAGTGCCGGATGAGCGACGAGCTCGATCGGCTGTGGGCGCTCCATGCGCTCGACGAGGCCGCGATCGCGGTCGAGCAGCGACTCCGCCAGCGTCCGCTCGAGCGCGCCGAATGGGAGCGCCGCATTCAGGCCGAGCGTCATACCCTCGACGCCCACCGCGCCGCCGGCCTCGAGCTGCAGAAGAAACGCCGCGAGCTCGAGAAGGACATCGACGCGCTGAACACCGAAGAGCGGCGCTTCCAGGGTCAGCTCCCGGCGGTGAAGAAGAACGAGGAATACACCGCCCTCCTGCACGAGATCGAAGGCGTCAAGCGCCGGAGATCGGACCTCGAGACCGACGTGCTGACGCGCATGGAGGAGGAGGAAGCGGCGGGGCGGGCCCGGCCGGCGCTCGAGAAGTCGCTGGCGGCGGTCGAGGCCGAGCGCGCGCAGCGCTTCGAGCGCATGAGCTCGGAAGAGACCGCCGACCGCGACGAGCTGGCGGGCATCGAAAAGCGTCGCGCGGCCGAGCTCGAGAAGCTGCCGGCCGCGACGCGCTCGCGCTACGAGCGCGTGCGTCAGTCGCGCGAGGGACGAGCCGTGGTGGCGGTGATCAAGAATGCCTGCGGCGGATGCTATCGATCGCTGCCGCCGCAAGTGCTGCAGGAGGCGCGGCGGCGCGACCGCGTGCTCGTCTGCGAGGGCTGCGGCCGGCTGCTGGTCTGGCCGCCCGACCCGGCCTGACCGCCGGCGGCATCGCGTGACTCGCCCGTCGCGACGTCTGCGAGCCGATCTGCCGTTCCGCCGCATCGCCGTCGTGCTGTCGGGCGGGGGCGGGGTCGGCGCCTACGAAGTCGGCGTCTTTCGCGCACTCGAGCACGCCGGGTTCCAGCCTTCGATCATCCTCGGCGTCTCGGTCGGCGCGATCAACGCGCTGATCTGGGTCGCGCACGGCTTCCGATCCGAGAGCCTGCGGCGCGTGTGGCGAAGACTGCGGCCGCCGAGCGTCGGCATTCGCTGGGTCACCCTGGCGGCGCGCTCGCTCGGAGTCTTCCTGCTCACGCTGGCCGCGTTCGAGGCTCTGCTCACGCTCGCCGACGTGCCGGAGCTGAGGCTCGGGCGGTGGGTCGGGGCCGGAGGTCCGGATCTGCCGCTCGGCTGGCGCGACATGCTGTTCGACGTGCTGGCGTGGACGGTGGTCGCGACGCTCGGCGGAGCGCTGATGATCAACTCCGATCGCTTCGAGGATTTCCTCGCGCGACTCACGCCGCCCGCCGATCCCGAGCGCATCCCGCGCCTGTTCGGCTGGCTCCTGCTCGCGCTCGCGTTGCTCTTCCCGCTCTCGTTCCTGTTCTCGTTTCCGTGGCCGCGACGCTTTCATCTCGTGCTGGTGCTGTTCGGCGCCCTGGTGTGGCTGGGGGGAAACCGTCTGCGCCGCGGCGGCTCGCTGCGGCGCCTGGTGATGCGCACGTTCCCGGAGACCGGCGGGCGCGGGCTGTGGCGGAGCGCGGCGCGGCGCCGGCTGATCGACGGGCTGATGCCGAAGCAGGTTCAAG
>DATJEP010000146.1:0-23724 GCA_035496475.1 Candidatus Udaeobacter sp. | reverse complement strand
GGCGCGTTCGGCGCACTCGTTTTCAACACCATGTTCGGCATCGGCGCGTATCTCCACGTGCTCGGCACCGGGCCGCTGCTGCTCGGCTACCTCGCCACCGTGTGGACGCTCAACATGTACTTCCAGAGCTTCTCCGCCCTCGCCTTGATCAAGGTCAACTCCGCGTGGTTCCACCAGAGCGAGCGCGGGCGCTTCTCGGCGATCTTCGGCTCGATGATCCAGAGTGGGCGGTTCCTGGTGTTCCTGCTGCTCGGCTCGGCCGCCGTCGCGCTGCTGCCCTGGCAATGGAAGTTCTTCCTTCCCGCCGCGATCGTCGGCGTGATGGGCATCCTGACGTTCTTCGTGGTGCGCGACACCCCGGCCGATGCCGGGCTTCCCGCCTTCGATCCGCAGGACGCGACCAGCGGCGACACCGAGAAGATCACGTTCGCTTACGTGGCCCGGCGCGTGTTCACGAATCCGGTGGCGGTGACGATCGCGATCGCGGAGTTCTGCACCGGACTCGTCCGCGGCGGATTCGAGCAGTGGTTCCCGCGCTACATGCAGGAAGTCCAGCATCTGCAGCTGTCGAATCCGATCTTCCAGCGCAACGCCCTCGCGGTGGTGGGCGCCGGGATCGTCGGCGCGTTCATCGCCGGATTCGCCTCGGACAAGCTGTTCGGCCATCGCCGGCCGCCGGTGGCGTTCGTCGGCTACATCATCGTCGTCGCCTGCCTGACGGTGATCTGGAAGTCGACCAACATGAACTTCGTCATTGTCGCCTTCATGCTGAACTCGCTCGGGATCTCGATGGTGCACTCGATGCTCTCGGGCACCGCCTCGATGGATTTCGGCGGCCAGCGCGCCGCCGCCACGGCGGCGGGGATGTTCGACGGCATGCAGTATCTCGGCCAATCGTTCGTCGGCTGGGGTCTCGGCTCGCTGCTCGACCGCTTCGGCTGGGGCGCGTGGGGATCGAGCATGCTCGGCTTCGCGGCGCTCGGCGCGGTGCTGATGCTGACGCTGTGGAACGCGCGGCCGCGGGCTCACGCCGCCGCTCACTGAGCGGCCGCCGGCCCGGACTCCCATCTCACGGGCGGATCCGGGCCTCGCCGCAATAGACGTTCATGCGCGGGTCGCGCAGGAATCCGATCAGCGTCATCCCGGCCGCCTCGGCCAGCTCGATCGCCAGGGAGCTCGGAGCTCCGACCGCCGCCAGCACCGGAATCCGGGCGTGCGCCGCCTTGAGGACGATCTCCGCCCCGGCCCGGCCGCTGACCCACAGCACGCCCGATTCCACCGGGTAGCGATTCTCCTCGATCAGCCAGCCGGCGATCTTGTCGACAGCGTTGTGGCGCCCGACGTCTTCACGTAACACTTGAAGCTCGAGCGTTGGGCCCGCGCAGAGCGCGGCCGCGTGCAGGCCTCCGGTTTCGAGGAACGTGGCCTGAGCCTGGCGCAGACGCGAGGGCAACGCGGCGATGGCCCGCGCGTCGACGGTCTCTCCCATCGGAATCGGCCTGAGGCCTGCCCTCAGTGACTCGAGGTGGGCGCGGCCGCAGAGTCCGCAGGCCGCGGTGGCCGCGAAGTGTCTCTCGAGCTTCGTCCAGTCGAAGCGCACCCCCGGAGCGAGGCGAAGGTCGATCGAGTCGGGCTGATCGCCGCAGGTGGCCGGCGCGGGCGCGGCGGTGTCGATGTCGGAGCGGCGCCGGATCAGTCCCTCTCCGGCGAGGAATCCGAGCGCCAGCTCGACGTCGTGCCCCGGAGTGCGCAGCGTGACCGCGAGCGGGCGGTCGTCGATGCGGATCTCGAGCGGGCGCTCGACCGCGACCGGATCGTCGAGGGCTTCGCGCCGATCCCCCGACCAGCGCGTGATGCGCCGCCGGGTGACGCCGGCCCCATCCATCGCGGACTACACCTTGGGATGGACGGTGTGCGTCGCGTGCGTGCCGTCGGGAAGCGGCACCAGTTCGTAGTCGGAGAACATCCCCGGCGATTCCGCCTGCATCAGCTTCAGCATCTGCACCGCGGCCTTGCGGATCTCGACGTCGGCGTGCTCGGAGCCCCGCAGCTCGATGAAGTGACGCAGCGCACGGGCGTTGCCGGTGACGAAGATCTTGGTCTCGGTCGCGTTCGGCAGGACCGAGCGCGCGGCCTGACGCGCCAGCTTGCGCCGCAGCGTGCGGTCGGGGACGTCGGAGAATTTTCGCTCGAGGCCCGCCACCAGCTCGTCGTAGGCGCCGCGCGCCGCGTTCACCGCCGCGCAGAAGATGGCGTGAAGCGCGGGATCGTCGGCGATGGGATCGGGCTCGATGAACGGCGACTCGGATTCATCGACGTAGCGCTGCGAGAGCTGGGAGTAGGAAAAGTGCCGATGCCGGATCAGCTCGTGGGTGAACGAACGCGACACGCCGGTGATGAGGAAGCTCCACACCGCATGCTCCAGAACCGAGCCGTGGCCGACGTCGACGATGTGACCGAGAAACTCGCGGTTGGTGCGCCGGCCCTTGCCGTAGGACATGTAGCAGACGCGTCCCGCCATCTCGGCCAGCGCCTCGCCGCCGACTTCGGTGTCGGTCTGCCAGGTCACGCCGTGCTCGCCGAGGAAGCGCTCGATGGCGGCGCCATCCAGACTCTGGCGGCCGACCAGGTAGACCGAGGGCTCGCGAAGGATCTTGAGCGGCGACTTGGCGGCGATCGCGGCGGCTTCCATGCCCCGCAATGTATCAGGCGCCGCGTGCCGGATGAAGCGCGTTCGCTCTACGCGGCGCGCGATCCGTCGCCGAGGTCGCCCTCGAGCGGCTCGCGCGTCTTCCTCCGCCACCGCAACTCCAGCTCGGACTCGATCGCGGCGAGCAGCAGGCGTGTGTCCTCGCCGCTCCAGTCGCCGGTCACGAGGATCTGATGGGCGGCGACCAGCTCGGGAAAATTGAGCAGTTCGAGCGGCACCCTCGTTCCATCGCGACGCGTCCAGCACGGAGCGCCCGGCGCCGCGGACGGCCCTTGAGCGTTCATGCGGCCCGCCGCTCGGTGACGATCTCCACCGGATCGGAGCCCTTGCGGCGATGCAGCTCGTCGCGCACCGCGTCGAGCATTGCCGCCGCGACGGGATCGCTTCCATCCTCACGATCGAGCCGCTCCCGCGCCACGATCAGCTCGAGATCATCCAGGTCTTCGATCGCCACCACTTCTCCGCCGCGCCGCATCCAGCGCACGGAATACCGGCTGTCCATGGATCCTCCCTGACCCGATCACGCCCGATCGTTCGAGTCCCTCCGCGGCCGAGGGCGCGAGGCCACGCGCGACAGTGCATCAGCCCTGCCAGAGCGGACAGGGCCCCGAGATCTTCTCAGGCGCTGGGTTCAGCAGATTGCCGAACAACGACTTGAGCCGTAGTGCGAAAGTTCAGCTCGAAGTCGATCTGGGCTCGCGGCCGAATGAAATCCCCGCGCGGGCGGCTCGATTTCGGCCGCTCAGGGAGCGGAACCGGCCCCGGCACGCGAGCCGCGTTCAGGCCGATCCGTCCCGGGCGCGCCGTGCTTCATCCCGGACACGCTTCATCACCTCGTCGATCTCGTCGTCGCGGGTGTAGAAGTGCGGCGCGAGGCGGAGGCCGACGCCCGGACGATGGTCGAGCAGGACGTCCCCGGCGAGGAGCGCGGCGCACACGCGATCGGCCGCGGGAATGTCGAGGCACACGGTGCCGCCGCGGCGCGCGTCCTCGCGCGGCGAGACGACCTTCATGCCGTACTCGTCGGCGAGCGCGATCATGCGGGCGGTCTGCCGCAGCGACTTCGCGCGGATCTCGCGCACTCCGATCGCGGCGATGATGTCGTAGCCGCAGCGGGCCGCCACGAAGGCCGGAATCCCGGGTGTGCCGGTCCAGAACCGGCGCGGGCCCGCGTCCCATTTCATCGGACCCGAGTCGAACGCGAACGGATTCTCGTGGGCCATCCAGCCGGTGAAGGCGGGACGGAGCGCCGAGGTCGTCTCCGGCCGGGCATAGAGATAGCCCGCGCCGGGTCCGCCGCACAGCCACTTCACCGAGCCACCGCTCAGAAAGTCGACGCCCAGGTCCTCGACGTCGACCGGCACCGTTCCGACCGCCTGATAGGCGTCGATCAGCGTCAGCGCTCCCGCCGCGCGCGCGCGTTCGGCGATGGCGCGAACGTCGACGATCTGCGAGCTGCGGAACAGCACCTGCGAGATCGCGACCACCGCGGTGCGCTCGTCGATCGCCGCGATCACATCCGAGCGGTCGACCGTGTGGTCGTCGCCGGACGCGACGCGCACCACCTCGATCCCGCGGCGCTCGAGCCCCTCATAGAGGTAGAGCACCGACGGAAAATCCTCCGCGGTGCAGACCAGCCGGTTGCGCGGAGGGCGGAATTCGATCGCCGAGAGCGCGATGGCTTGCGCCGTGGTCACGTTCTCGCACATCGACACCGAGCCCGCCGGCGCTCCGATGATTCCCGCCAGGACGTCGCCGACCCGGGTCGGAAGCGCGAACCATTCCTCTTCCCAGGCGCGGATGCCGCGCGTCTTCCACATCCGGGCGTAGTTCATCAGCGCGCCCTCGACCGAGCGCGGCATCGCGCCCAGCGAGTGCGAGATGAAATGGAGGGTGGATTCGGCGGTGGGAAACTCGCGACGCCACACGATCAGCGGGTCGGTAGCGCTCGAGAGCTTCGGCACGGCGGGCTAGGGCCGGGGTGCCGCGACGGCGTCGAGCACGAGACGCGCGGCTTCCTCGGGATCGGGCGTGGCGCGGACGAACGTGAAGAGATCGGGGCGGACGAGGTCGGGGCGGCGGTGATGCTCGAGGTAGTCCTCCCAGGGCGCGCCGCAGAGCACCAGGGGCGCGGAACGCCGCGCGCTGACGCTCAGCAGGGTCCAGGTCAGGAAGATCTCGGTCAGCGTGCCGACGCTGCCCGGAACCGCGATGAATCCGTCCGCGCGCTCGACGATGTGCTTCAGGCGCTCGTAGAGATCGGAAGTGTGAACCCGCTCCTTCACCCACCGATTCGCCGGGCCACGCGCCTCGAACAGCTCGACCGTGACGCCGACCACGTGCCCGCCGCTTTCGTGGCAGCCGCGCGAGCAGGCTTCCATCGCGCCGCCGTAGCCGCCCGTCATCACGTCCGCGCCGCCGCGCGCGAGGGCGCGGCCGAGATCGAGCGCGAGTCGGTACTCGGAGTCGGTCTCGCGGATCGTGCTGCTGCCATAGACGGCGATCAGCGGGCGCTTCATCGGGGATCTCCGGGTGGAATCGAGCGTCGATTCTGACACGGAGGCCGGAGCTTCGCCAACGAGACTCTGTTTCGATGGTCGATCCGGGTCGATTGCTTCGGCCTTCCTCGCCCTCCATGATCGCAATGTCACGGGCGCGCGAAATCCGGGGGCATCGCCGGGCCGGACTTCCCACGTGCCGCGCATCCCGGACGCCCGGTCACGCATCTTTCCTGGGGTGAGCACCGAACATGGCATCCGCGGTTCGTATCCTCGCCGATTCGCGGCGACTGTCCGAGACGGCGGCGGTCCGCTTCGTCATCGAGATCGATGGGGTCTCGCGCGACGCGTTCGCGGTGCGATACCGGGGCCAGTTCTTCGCGTACGTGAACACGTGCCGCCACGAGGGGCGCATGCTCGACTTCGGCGATGGACACTTCTTCGACGAAGCCTGCGACGCGCTGGTCTGTGTCCATCACGGAGCGCGCTATCAGCCCTCGACCGGCATCTGCGTCGAGGGTCCCTGCCTGGGAGCGCGTCTCACCGCCTTGAAGCTGGAGCAACGTGGGCAGGAGCTGTGGTGCGTGGGCGCGTCGCGGGAAGCAGCCCCGGAGGACGCGGCGCCGGCGGGCTGATCCCCCAGGTCGCGGTCATCCTGGGCTCGCTGTTGCTCGCGCTGACGGCCCTGCCGGCGGCGGCCGTGCCGCGCTACACGACCGCGTACGTCCCCGATGTGCCCGATCCACCTCGGCAGGGCGCGCAGCTGGTTCTCACCCGCGAGCAGTTCGTGCGGATCAATCGTCTGAAGCCCGAGGAGATCTCGCTCGATGGCGAACCCATTGGTGTGCTCCCTCAGAAGACATGGCTGCTCGCCGACATCGCGCCGGGCCGCCATTGCCTCCACGGCCTGGTCGAGGGCGATGACCTCTGGTTCGACGCGCGCGACGGCCGCCGCTACCTCCTGCGTCTGCGCGAGACCATCGACGAAGGCGACCATCTCAGGCAGGCGTGGCTGTTCGATGATCCGCGCATGGCCGGGCGCATCGTTCGCGAGGGACACCTTCCGATGGTGCGGACGACCGCCGATGGGCTGCGGCGGATCCGAAAGCACATGCATCCGGTCGAGTCGCAGGACCCACTGGCGATCGAGCCGCGTGGCAAGGCGACGTTCCCGGGCATCCTGCTCGAGCGGCCGCTCGATCCGGTCAACATCCGGCACGAGTTCGCCGACGAGCCGGGCACGCTGGTCGTCGAATCGGACGAGATTCGCTATGCGGCCCCCCACGAGCACGTCGTCATCCCGCTCGCGGACGTGATCCGCGTCCGTTACGGCGGCACGCGCTACTCGAATCAGATCCCGTGGATCGACGTGGAGTACCGCGACCCGTCGTCGGGCGAGCAGCGGCTGGATTCGTTCGCGGACTCGAATCCGGACCAGGCGACGGCGACCTACACGCGGATCTTCGAGATGCTCGATGGATCGTTCGATCGGACCGGTTCGGAAAGCCGGGACGACCGCGGACCGATCCCGCCGCTGCGTTGACGCCGCCGCGTTCCCGGCCTAGTCGCGCGGACGATTCCGGTTTCGCACCACCCCCGGATCGTCGACGTCCTGATACGTGACCTCCGAGGCATGGCGGCGGATTGCGTCGCTGAGATCGGTCGCGGTGCGGTCGGCGACGATCCTCGCGGCCAGCGCCGACGTCAGCGCGACCGGATGTCCGCGACGATGTTCGTACCGCGGAATCAGAGCGTGGAGCAGATTCGCGCGCTGGCGCGCCGGGGCGCGCCGACGCACCAGCTCCAGGTGCAGCGCCAGCCCCATCACCGTCGCGGGCTGGACGTCGGGGTGATCGACGGGAAGCACCAGCACGGATTCGGGCCGCATGAGGAGAGCGTCCTTGAGCCCGGCGCGGACCGACGACAGCATCCCCTTCTTCCAGCCGGCATGAACGATGAAGTGAACTTCGATGCCGCGCCTGCCGGAGCCGCCCGTCAGCCGGGCGCCGAAGTCCCGCTCCAGCGCGCGACGGCTCACCAGCAGCGCAAATTCCTCCTCGGCCCCGCGGCGGATCTCGGCATGATGCGAGCCGAGCACGACGACGACGCGGTCGCAGATCGCCCACAGATGACGAACTCCGCTGACCAGGAACGAGTCCCGGCCCGAGCGCACCAGCGCCTTGTCACGTCCCATGCGGCTCGAGGCGCCTGCGGCCAGCAGCACCCCGGCGATCATCGGTGGGGCGCCTCCATGCCGGCGGATTCGTCGCGAGCCCGCCCGGCCCGCGCCGGAGGCACCCACGATGCGGGCAGCGGGGCGCCGCGACGGGCGGCGATCAGCTCGGCCATCACGCTGACCGCGATTTCCTCGGGGGTCTGACCGCCGATCGAAAGGCCGAGCGGCGACCGCAGGCGCGCGATCTCGGCATCGCTGAAGCCGCGCGCGCGCAGTCGCAGCGCGAACTTCCGCTGCTTCGACGTGCTGCCGATCATGCCGACGAATCGTAGCGGCCGGCGCAGCAGGACTTCGACGATCCTCTGATCGCAGCCGTGATCGTGCGTCATCACCACCGCGTAGTCGTCCGCGGCCGTCTCGAGATCGCGCACCGCGTCATCCGCGGGCCTCACGCACAGCGCCGAGGTCGGAAAGCGCTCGGGGCTGGCCCATTCGGCGCGCCCGTCCACCACCGTGACCTCGAACCCGCAACCGGCGGCGATTCCAGCCAGCGGCTTGGCGATGTACCCGGCGCCGAAGATGAAGATCCGCGGCGCGGGCTCGATCACTTCGAGGAAGATCTTCATCTCGCCGCCGCAGCACATGCCGAGCTCCTGGGTGAGGTGGCGGCCGACCTCGGCGGTGCCGCCGCGGCCGAGCAGCTCGGCCGCCGCCGTCTGCACCTCGAGCTCGATCGCGCCGCCTCCGACCGTGCCCACGGTCTCGCGCTCGCCGATCAGCATGTGCGCGCCGGCCTTGCGTGGCGTGAAGCCGCGCGTCGAGACCACGGTGGCAAGCACGAACCGCCGCCGCTCCGCGCGCCACCGCGCGAGCGCATTCCAGACGTCGGCTTCGCGGATGAATCCCGGCCCTTCACTCATCAGGTCCCCTCTCCTCGAGCCATGTCCTCTTGCGCTTCGCGAATCGCGCGACGGACGAACACCGGCACCATCTCGTGCCGATAATCGTGATCGTACGGCACATTGGTCAACGGGCGGCACTGCTGATACGCGGCGGCCGCGACGGTCTCGGCCACGGCATCGTCGAGCGCGCGCCCGCGGACGAGCGCGTCGAGACCGCCGATCACGCGCGGCCGGGCTCCCAGCGCGCCGACCACCAGCCGGGCCTCCTCGCACGCGTGGTTCTGGATCCTCGCCGCGAACGCCACCGACAGCATCGGGAAATCGATCGCGCCGCGCGGCCTCAGCTTCTGATAGCCGGCGGCGCGGCGGCGTGCCGCGGCCGGGACGATGACGCGGGTGACGAGCTCGCCCGGAACCAGGACGTTGTTGTGCACGCCGTCACCGACGAAAAAGTCCTCGGCCGCCACCTGGCGCACCGCGCCGGCGCTCTGGATCTCGATCTCGGCGCCGAGGGAGATCAGCACCGGCGCGACGTCCGACGAGTGCGCGGCGACGCAGCGCTTGCCCTGAGGCACGACATGGCACACGGTGCCGCTCTTCTTCAGGCAGAAGCCGAGCGCCTCGCGCCAGAACAGCGTCTGGTTGTAGTAGGTGCAGCGCGTGTCGAGACACAGGTTCCCGCCCAGCGTGCCCATGTTGCGGATCTGCGGCGAGGCGACGAGCGAGGCCGCGCGCGCCAGCGATTTCAGCTCGGCGGCGATCTTCGGGTGGCGTGCGATCTCGCTCAGCGTGGTGAGCGGGCCGATCTCGATCGCGCCGCCCTGCTCGCGAATGAATCGCAGCTCGCCGAGTCCGGCGATCGACAGCAGCCAGCGCGGCTCGTGCAACCGGTGCTTGAGATTCGGCACCGCGTCCGTGCCGCCGGCGACGACGAGACTGTCGGTGCCGTGCTCGGCGAGGTGCGCGAGCGCGTCGCCGAGGCGCGCGGGCCTCGACCACTGGAACGCCGGAAGCGTCAGCATCGGGGCCCCGGAGCGCGTGAGCGCATCGAGCGGCGCCGGACCTGCCTGCGGAAGCCGCTCATCGCCCCGCCGGTACCCCGGCCCGCGCCCGCTCCCAGGCGGCGCGCGGGTCGCCGGACCTCAGCTGGCGGAGGATGCGGGGAGGATGGAACGGCAGCGCGTCGCAGCGGATTCCGATCGCGTCGTAGATCGCGTTCGCGATCGCCGGCACGCTGGGATGGAGCGGGCCCTCGCCCGCCTCCTTCGCACCGTAGGGCCCCTCGGGATCGATCGACTCGATGATGATCGAGTGCAGCTCCGGCGTGTCGAGCGAGGTGGGAATCCGGTAGTCGAGCAGCGACGGACCGTGGTGGAGTCCGGCGCCGTGCGCGGGCGTGCCGGGCTTGAACACCTGCTCCTCCATCAGGGCTTCGGCAAAGCCCATGTAAGCGCTTCCCTCCATCTGCCCCTCGACGGTGACGGGATTCAGCGCGCGGCCGCAGTCGTGCGCGACCCACAGCGTCTTCACCCGGACGAAACCGGTCTCGAGGTCGCAGTCGACTTCGGCGACGTGAGCGGTGAACGAATAGGCCGGCGAGGCGCCGATGGTCCCGCCCCGGTAGTCGCCGCCGAGCTTCGGGCTCTGATACCAGCCGACCGAGCCCAGCGTGCCGTGGCGCGCCTCGGCGACCTGGAACGCCTCGCGCACGCTCATGCACTCGCGCCCGGGATCCCTAATCGAGCAGGCGACGCCGGCGGCCAGCGTGATCTCGTCCCGGCCGCATCCCCAGCGCTCACTCAGCGCCTGCTGGATCAGCAGTCGCAGCTTCCGTGCGGCATCCAGGCAGGCGTTACCGACCATGAAGGTCTCGCGGCTCGAATAGGAGCCGAGATCGACCGGCGTGAGATCGGTGTCGGCGGCGACCACGCGAATGTCGCCGAGATCGAGACCCAGCTCTTCCGCCACCACGTAGGCGAGCACGGAATCCGAGCCCTGGCCGATGTCGGAGGCTCCGCAGAACACGGTGGCGCGTCCGCTGCGGTCGAGCTTGATCTGCACGCCCGACTGCGGCATCTCGTTCGGGTAGATGCAGTAGTTGGTGCCGCTGATGTACATGCTGCCGGCCACGCCGACGCCGCGCCCGTAGGGCAGGCGGCGGAACTTCTGCTTCCACCCCGACGCGTTCTCGACTGCCTCGAGGCACTCGAGGAATCCGTTCGAGGTCACGCGCATGCCGTTCACCGTGCGGGTGTTCTCACCGAGGAAGTTGGCGCGCCGGACCTCGATCGGGTCGCGCCCGATCGCCTCGGCCAGCTTGTCGATCTGGCACTCGAACGCGAAGCGCGGCTGGACCGAGCCATGCCCGCGCTTGGGACCGCAGCAGGGTTTGTTGGTGAACACGCGCGTCGAATCGAAGCGGTACGCGCCCATCCGGTAGGGCGCGGTGAGCAGCTGACCCGAGTAGTACGTGGTGACCAGGCCGAACGACGAATACGCGCCACCGTCGATCAGGATCCGGGCGTCGACGCCGGTGAGCGTGCCGTCGCGACGGATGCCGGTCCGGTACGACAGCCGCATCGGATGCCGGCCGCGGTGCGCGTAGAACACTTCCTCGCGGGTGTAGAGGATCTTGACCGGGCGGCCGGTCGTCATGCTGAGCCGGGCGGCGCAGAATTCCAGCGAGAACGGCTCGCTCTTGCCACCGAACGCGCCACCCACCACCGGCTGGATCACACGGATCCGCTGCGGCGGGAGTCCGAGGACGCGGGCCAGATCGCGATGCAGGTAGTGTGCGACCTGCGTGCTGGAGTAGAGCGTCAGGAAGCCGGTCGCATCGAAGTCGGCGACGCAGCAATGAGGCTCGATCGGCGCGTGGGTCGAGCCCTCGTACCAGTACTCGGCTTCGATCACGACGTCGGAACGCCCGAGCTCGCCGTCGACGTCGCCGAACTCGAGGTGGACGTGCTTCGAGAGGTTGCCTTCGGCGGATTTCTCGTTGACCCGCCACTCCGGATGGGCGAGCGCTTCGTCGATCCCGGTCACGGCGGGAAGCGGCTCGTACTCGACGCGGATCCTGCTCAGCGCCTCGTCCGCCAGGTACTCGCTGTCCGCCGCCACCGCCGCGATCGCGTCGCCAACGTAACGCGCCTTCTCTTCGCACAGCGCCTGCTCGTCCTGGGTCCAGGGGATGATCCCGAAGTATTCCGGCAGGTCGCGTCCGGTGATCACCGCGTGAACGCCCGGCATCGCCAGCGCGTCGCGGGCATCGATCGAGAGAATCCGGGCGTGGGCGTGGATGCTGCGCTTGATCTTGGCGTGCAGCATGCGCGGAAGCGCGATGTCGTCGGCGTAGATCGCGCGCCCGGTGACCTTGGCCAGACCTTCGATCTTGCGGTTGCGCTTGCCGATCACGCTGAAGGCGCCGTGCGGCGCCCCGCTGCGTCCACCGGGCCACTCGGGCGGCTTGAGCCGATCCTCGCGCGGCATCACGCGGCCCCCCGGAATCGCCATCGAGTCGCCTCGAGGCCGAGCGGCCTCGTCGGCAGCGGGTGCGGAGCGCCGGCCGGGCTTCCCTCCCGGCGTTCCGCGTGCGCGCGTCATGAGCGCTCCGGCAATCGCGCCGCGGCGCGCTCGACCGCTTCGAAGATCTTGGTGTAGCCGGTGCAGCGGCAGAGGTTCCCCGACAGCGCGTGCGCGATCTCCTCGCGCTTCGGCCGTGGGTTCGCGCGGAGCAGCGCCCAGGCGCTCATCAGAATCCCCGGCGTACAGAATCCGCACTGCGCGCCGCCGCAGAGATCGAGCTCGTCCTGGAGTGGATGAGGCCGTCCGGACTCCGCCACGCCCTCGATGGTGACGATCTCGCGGCCCTGGCAGGCGAAGGCGAGGCTGATGCACGCGAGCACCGGCTGATCGTCGACCACCACCGTGCACGCGCCGCAGTCGCCCTTGTCACAGCCCTGCTTGGAGCCGGTCAGACCCAGCTCGTAGCGCAACGCGTCGAGCAGCGTGGTGTTCGGCGGAATGGCGCAGGTGCGCGTCTCGCCGTTGACCTGGAGACGGCAGAGGGCGGGCTCGAGCGCCGTCCCGGCGGCGTCGATCGAGGGTTCTCGCAAGGGATTCACCTCGCGCGATTGAAGCCCGTCGCGAAGGTGGTGTCAACGCGACGCGACATGGAATCGGCGGTCGAGATCGAAACCCGCGTCGCCCGGACTTGAGGCGCGCGCGGCGCGCGGGCACAATGCCGGGATGCTCGAAGGACCCACCGGTCCCGCCACCGCTCCCGATTCGCACTGGTGGCGGGAACCCTTCCCCGATTTTCCCGCTCTGGCCGAGGACGTCGATGCCGACGTCGTCATCATCGGCGGCGGGGTGACCGGCATCACGCTGGCCTACACGCTGGCCGACGAAGGCGCGAGCGTCGTGCTGCTGGAATCGGGCGTGCTCGCGGGATCGGCGAGCGGACGCAACGCCGGCTTCATGCTTGCCGCGCCGGCCGAGCCCTACGGCGAGGCCATCGCGCTGTGGGGACGCACCGGAGCGCGGGCCATCCTCGAATCCGGCCGGCGCACGCATGCGCGCGTGCGGACGCTGATCGAGACGCTGGGCCTCGAGTGCGACTACCGGCAGGGCGGAAGCATGCGGCTCACCCGAAGCGAGGAGGAGACCGAGGATCAGCGCGCCGCGCTGCCGCTGCTCCACGCCGATGGCTTCCCCATGCGCGAGATCCCGGTGGCTTCGGCCGTGCCCGGAGAAGCCGCGACGCGCTTTCATGCCGCCTTCCTCACCAGCGAGGACGGCGAGTTCCATCCGGTCCGCTTCCTCCACGGCGTGGCGCGGGCGGCCGCCGGGCTCGGCGCGCGGCTCTACGCTCATTCGCCCGTGGCGTCGGCGCACTGGAGCGCCGGAGTCTGGCAGGTCTCGACCGGCGCCAGCATGGCGCGTGCGCGCGTGCTGGTGCTCGCCACCAACGCCTATGCGCCGAGTCTCTGTCCGGCGCTCGCGCCGCTGATCGCGCCCCGGCGCGGACAGATGCTGATGACCGCGCCCGTCCCGCGAAGCGTGAGCGCCTATCCCACCTACTCGCACTGGGGATATCGCTACTGGCGCCAGACTCCGGATGGCCGCGTTCTGATCGGCGGCTGGAGGGACGTCGATCCCGACGGTGAGACCGGTTTCGACGACCTGCCGACGCCCCGCATTCAGCGCGGAATCGAGGAAGGACTCGCCGAGCTCGTGCCCGAGGGCGTCGAGATCGAACGGCGCTGGGCGGGTACGATGGGCTTCGCGCGCGACGGACGGCCGCTGGTCGGATGGCTGGATGCCGAGCACCATCTCGCGATCGCCGCCGGCTATACCGGGCACGGCATGAGCATGGCGCCCGCGTGCACGCTCGACCTCACCCAGCTGCTGAGCTTCCGGCCCGCGCCGGGCATCGCGACCTATGATCCGGCGCGATTCCCCGAGCTGCGCCGGCCCGAGCCCGCGCTCACGCGCCTCGGCGCCGCCGCGCACTAGGCACGCGAAGGCCCGTGTCCGCGCAAGGGCGTCCGCACGAGCCCCCGGCGATCGCGCGGCATCCGCGGGCCCTGCCTCGGTGATCCGAATCGCGTATACTTTCGAAACTCATTCCGACGCTCGCTCTCCCCCCGTGGGCGGCCGCTGCCTGACGGTACTGCCCGGAGCGTATCCCCAATGGAGCTCAGGAATCGCGACGAAGTCCGCCATGCCGCGGCCGCGCTGACGAGCGGCAGCGGCGAGGCCCTCGACCGCCTGGTGTGGACGGGCGTCTTCGCGCCCGCCGAGCTGCGCGATCTCGCGCGCGCCGCGGTCTACGATCAGGCGCGCTCGCGCGGCGTCTATCCGGCTTCGATCCACGGACTCTATGTCGCTCGTGGCGCCGGCCACGCACCTTCGAACTTCACCGTGCCCGCAATCAACATCCGTGGCCTCGCGTACGAGACGGCGCGTGCTCTGTTCCGCGCCCGCCGCGCCCGCGATGCCGGTGCGGTGATCTGCGAGATCGCCCGCTCCGAGATCAGCTACACCGATCAGCGTCCTTCGGAATACGCGTTCGTTGTGCTCTCCGCCGCGCTGCGTGAGGGCTGGACCGGCCCGGTGTTCCTGCAGGGCGACCACTTCCAGGTGAACGCCAGGAAATACGCCGCGGATGCCGGAGCCGAGCTCGAGGCGGTGCGTGATCTGACCGCCGAGGCCCTGCGGGCGGGCTTCTACAACATCGACGTCGACAGCTCGACGCTGGTCGATCTCACCAAGAACGGACACGAGGCGCAGCAGGAGCTGAACGGCCGCATCTGCGCCGACCTGACCACGTTCATCCGCGACCACGAGCCGGCCGGCGTGACGGTGTCGGTGGGCGGAGAGATCGGCGAGGTCGGCAGCAAGAACTCGACGCCGGAGGAGCTGCACGCGTTCATGCACGTCTATCGGGCTGCGCTCGAGCGCTCGCGACCCGGGGCCGCCGGCCTCAGCAAGATCTCGATCCAGACCGGGACGTCGCACGGCGGCGTGCCGCTCCCCGACGGCTCGATCGCCGACGTGAAGATCGATTTCGACGCCATCGAGGTCCTGTCGCGTCTGGCGCGCGAGCGCTACGGAATGGCGGGCGCGGTTCAGCACGGCGCCTCGACCCTGCCGGCCGAGCTGTTCGACCGCTTCCCCAGGCTCGGGGCCTGCGAGATCCACCTCGCCACCGAATTCCAGAACATGCTGTTCGACTCTCCGGCGTTCCCGCCAACGCTCAAGCACGAGATCTACGAGAAGCTCCGCGTCAGCGAAGCCTCGGACCGGAAGCCGAGCGACACCGACGAGCAGTTCTTCTACAAGACACGCAAGAAGGCGCTGGGGGGCTGGAAGCGCGAGCTGTGGGGCCTGCCCGCCGAAACACGCGCCGCGATCGGCCAGGCGCTCGAGAAGAAGTTCAGCTTCCTCATCGATCAGCTGGAGGTGTCCGGCACGCGGACGCTGGCGGAGCAGCACGCGCCGTTCGTCCCCGGCTCGTTCCCGGCCGCGCAGGGCGCGGTCGCCGCGACCGCCGGGCCCGAGGACGTCTCGGGCCTCTCGGACTAGCCACCATGTACAGCCGCGCCGTCACGCTGGCCCAGTTCCTCGAGCAGGAGGAGCGCAAGCACCCCGAGGCCACCGGCGAGTTCACTTCGGTGCTGATGGACATCGCGCTGGCCTCGAAGATGATCAACCGCGAGGTGGTCCGCGCCGGCCTCGTCGACATCCTCGGCTACACCGGCGGGCAGAACGTCCACGGCGAGAAGGTGCAGAAGCTCGATCAATTCGCCCACCAGACCATCACGCGCGTGCTGGGCTCGACCGGTCAGCTCGCCGTGCTGGCCTCGGAAGAGGACGAGGACATCATCAACGTTCCCGAGGGCGCGCCGGTCGGCAAGTACGTCGTCAACTTCGATCCGCTCGACGGCTCGTCGAACATCAATGCCGGCGTCAACATCGGAACCATCTTCTCGATGTTGCCCCGCATCACGCGGCGCGGCGGCGGTTCGCTCCAGGACTGCCTGCAACCCGGCGTGCGCCAGCTCTGTGCCGGCTACGTGATGTACGGCTCGAGCACGATGCTGGTCTACACCACGGGCCACGGCGTTCATGCCTTCACCTACGAGCCGAGCATCGGCGAATACCTGCTGTCGCAGACCGAGATCCGCATCCCGAAGCGCGGGCACATCTACAGCGTCAACGAGGGCAACTACTCGCAGTGGACGGACGGGGTGAAGCGCTACATCGACTACCTGAAGGTCGACGACGCGGCGACCCATCGTCCCTACAGCTCGCGCTACGTCGGCTCGCTGGTCGCCGACTTCCACCGCAATCTGCTCTACGGCGGAATCTTCCTCTACCCCGGCGACCGCAAGAATCCGAGCGGCAAGCTGCGCGTCCTCTACGAAGCGGCGCCGCTCGCGCTGATCGTCGAGGAAGCCGGCGGGCTCGCCACCAACGGCGAGAAACGGATCCTGGACCTGTCGCCCCACGAGCTGCACGAGCGCACGCCGCTCTTCATCGGCAGCCCGGATGACGTGCGCGAATGCGAGACGTTCGTGCAGGGGAAGAATCCGGCGATCACGATGGAGCGTCGGAACCACGTGGCCTAGGCCGGCTGGAGTCCCAGGCGACCGGCCTAGTCCCCGCCGGGCCAGAGCGACGACACCCGCCACTTCAGCTCGTCGCGCACCGTGCGGAACGCGGTCAGCCGCTCCGATTCGGGAGCGCGGCCGGGATCGGGTAGCGGCCAGTGCAGCCGCCTCACGTTGCCGCCGATGACGGGGCACGACTCGGCGGCTTCGGCGCACAGCGTGACGACGGTGTCCGCCTCACGCCACGGCGTTTCGTCGAGCTTCTTCGAGCGATGGCCGCTGAGATCGATGCCGATCTCCTTCATCACCTCGATCGCGAGCGGATGAACCGCGCCCGGGCTGGTTCCCGCGCTCCAGACCTCGGCCCCTTCGGGAGCGATCGAGCGCGCCAGCCCTTCGGCGATCTGGCTGCGGGCCGAATTGTGGGTGCAGAGAAAGAGAACGCGGCGTGCGGGAACGCTTGCGGTCGGAGCGGGTGGACGAGTCGGTTGTTCCACGCTGTTCCTCCGCGGCCGCGGCGGGGAAATTGCCGCCTCGAGTCGCCGAGGCGCATTCGGTCCGGAAGCTATCCGAACCGATTCGCGCGTGGCAAACGGCTCAGGCCAGCTGCTGTTGCCGGAGCAGCTCCTTCATCAGCGAGGCGTTTCGGGCCGCCTGACCGGCGTGACAGTTGTTGAAGAAGAGATACGTCCGCCGCGCCTGCTCGGCGAGCTGTGCGACACGCTGGACCCATTCGCCGAGCTCGGCGGCGCTGTAGTCGTAATCGTAGCGAAGCTGGGATCGGGCGGAGTTCTCCGGCCCCCACCAGTTCTTCGCATTCCGGCCGTGGAACCGGACGTAGGCGTCGTCGGTGGTGCGGGCGGTGACCGTCGGCATCAGGCCCGGCAGCGCGGGCTCGTCCACCACGCAGTAGCCCAGGCGATGCTCGCGCAGGAACGGCTCGACGTCGGGAGCGGTCCATGAGTCGTGGCGGAACTCGGCGAACAGAGGCATGCCCGGCAAGGCCTCGCGCAGCAGCCGCAGATGGTCGAGGCTCGGCTTCGAATGGCGAAACGCCCAGGGGAACTGAGCCAGCAGCCCTTCGAACTTGCCGGCGGCGCGAAGCGGCTCGATGGCGGTCCGGAACTCCTGGTAGACCGCCGCGTCCCGCGTCCGCTCGTGGGTCATGGTGTGATTCAGCTTCACCACGAAGCGGAACTCGGGAGGCGTCTTCCTCTCCATCTGCTCGAGCACGCGCGGATGCGGAATGCGGTAGTAGGTGGAATTCACTTCGACGATGTCGAAGGTGCGCGAATAGAAGGCGAGGAAGTCACGGGACTTCATGCCGGCCGGATAGAAAGGACCGACCCAGTCCGCGAACGAATATCCCGAGGTTCCGATCCGGATCCGGCCGTTCGCGCTCATGGCGGGGTCGAATCGCTGCGGCCTTCCCGGGCTCCCGATTTCAGCGGACGGCGTGCGTGCAGTTCTCGTGAGTGCGGTGCGGGGGAGGCGCCGGCATCGCGCTTCCGCGTCGCCTCATCGACCGCGCTCCTGCCCGACATCGCGCCGAACGGCACGTGGCCGAGCTCGCGGCGATGGACGAGCGATCCCAGCGGGACCACGCTGGCTTCGCCCCATCCGTTGCGCACCCGATCGAGCGCGCGGGTCAGGGAATCGCGGCGGCGGTCGCGATCGAACAGTTCGGTCTGAACCGTCTCGGTCACGGTTTCGAGACCGGAGACGGTGACCCCGAGCAGCCGGACCGCGTCCCCGCTCCAGTTCGCGCGCCACAGCTCGCGCGCGACCTCGAAGACGCGGCGGGAATCCTGAGTGTGGGAGGTCAGCGCGCGTTGCCTCATCACGGTCTCGAATCGATGGTTCCGGAGCTTCACCGTCACGATGCGGCCGGCATAGCCATCGGTGCGCAGCCGGCGCGTGACCTGGTCGGAGAGCCGGAGCAGCGTTCCCTCGAGCGTGTCGGGATCGGCGCAGTCCTCGGGCAGCGTCACCTCGTGCCCCATGGATTTCGCGTCCACTCCCTGATGCAGCGGAACGAGCGGAGTATCGTCCCTCCCCCACGCCGCCTCGCGCAACTGAGGACCGATGATGCCGAACGCCCCCTTCAGGACGGGTTCGGGGGCGTGGGCCAGATCGCCGACGGTCTGAATCCCGAGTGACCGCATGCGCGCGGCGAGCTGTTTTCCCACGCCCCACATTGCCTGCACTTCTTCCTTCCAGAACGTGTCGCGGAATCCTTCCGAATCGAGCGCGGTGATGCCCTTGGGCTTTCGAACGCCCGAAGCCATCTTCGCCACCAGCTTGTTCGGTCCGACGCCGATCGATGCGCCGAGCGAGAAGCGCCGGTCGATCGCGCTCTGAATTTCGCGCGCCGCGAGCTCGGCCTCGTGAAGCGAGAGCCGCTTCGACAATCCGACGAACGCCTCGTCCACGCTGAACGGCTCGACGTCGGGCGAGAACGTCAGGTAGAGATCGAGCAGCCGGACCGACAGCGCGACGTATTTGTCGGGATTCCCCTCGACGTATTCGGCTCCCGGGCAGAGCCGTCTCGCTTCCGCCAGCGGCATGCCGGCGCGAACGCCGAACGGCCGGGCTTCGTAGGAGGCCGCGGTGACCACGCCGCGCCGCGACGGGTCGCCGCAGACGATCACCGGCCGGCCGCGCAGGTGAGGATGGTGGGCCTGCTCGACCGAGGCGAAGAAGGCATCCATGTCGACCAGCAGGATCATCGTGCTCCTTCGATCCAGGCGCGGCTCAGGATCCATTTGGGCCCGCGCGGGTCGTAGCAGAGCTCATAGGTTCCGCGCTGGCCATCCTCGATCGCGAAGTACTGGAGCCGTGTCTGCCCTTCACGACGATTCCATCGTCCGGTCACCCGGCCCACCCTCACGATCCGCCCCTTCCACCGGAAACGCAGCGGCTGGATCTCTCCGTTCACGAACGCGGTCAGCACGTCCACCGGATCGCTCAGCGACTCGAACATGAGGTGTCGGGCACCTCGTGCAGGCTACTGCACATGCGTGCAGTCGGCAACGAAAAAAAAACGGCCTCACTTCCGGGCCACGTCGAGCGCCCTCCGGATCATGCTGAGAAAGACGCTGCCGCTCATCAGGATCGCGCCGAGCCATACCAGATTGATCAGGGGCTTGGTGCTGACCTCCACAGCCAGGATCCCGGCCTGCTTCGCGGCATGGGGCATTCCCGGCAGCGTCACGGCGACGCGTCCGGTGTTGGGATCAACTTCGGCGATCTGCACCGAGCTGCCCCCCGGAAGGTAGTCCGGGATCGAGTTCCGTGTCCCGGTCCGGGTATTGACCTCGAGCACCGGGCGCACCGGAACCGTTCGCCCGCCGATCTCGGCTCGCATCCGCGCCGCGATCCGGACGATCTCGCCCATCTGCGGATCGAAGTCGACGAAGGTGTAGCGGACCTGCCCGATCGTCTTCGATTCGCCCTTGGACAGCCAGATCGCGCCCTCGTCGGCCGCGTTCACGCCGCGGCGATCCTCCCCCACCATCTCCAGCGGCGAGATGTAGATGTCGTGGGTGAGGAAGCGCTCGATGTGCGGCTTCTTCATGTAGCCCTGATTGAACTCGCTCCAGTAGAGACGCGGCGCCGCCTCGAACCGTCCCTCCGGCGCGCTCACCGCGATCATCACGCGGTCGCGTCCGTCGCGTTCCCGGTGCACGCCCTGATAGGTCATGCGATATCCGAGCGCCGAGCGTTCCTGACCACGCGGCAGCTGAACCTGTGTCGCCTTGCCGCAGCTCGACGAGGCGACCACCCCGATCAGCAGCACCGACACGCCGGCGTGCCCGAGGTAGGCGACTCCGTGCTTCCATCCGGCCCGGAACCCGCGGACGGTGGTGATGACGTTCGACGACAGCGCGAACGCCATCGCGAACACGACGCCGATCGAGAGCGGGTCGCGCACCGCCGCGATCACCGCGATCAGCGTGGCGATCGCCGCCGTCGCCACCGACGGCAGGACGCCGGGCACGAAGACCGCGATCGCCGCGACCAACGCCACGAACACCGCGATGCCGAGCACGCTGAGCGGCGCGAGGTGAAGGGCCCACGCGATCAGGGCGCTGATCACCGCCGCGGCGATCGGAACGAAGCGGCGCCGGTCGCGGCGTATCGAGTCGTGCTCGCGCCATCGCAGCAGCGGCGCCACGCCCATCAGGAGACCGAGCGCGATCGCGAGCGGGGCGTTGACGACGTTGTAGTACGAGGTCTGAACGTTGGCGGGCGGACCGAACATTCGCGTGATCAGCGGCGCGCTCATGCCGAGCGCCGTCAGCGTGCACATCAGCACCAGCACCACCTGGCCGAGCCACATCATCGAGTCGCGCGACAGATTCCCGAGCGCTTCGCGCGGGCCCGGAATGTCCCACAACCGATAGATCAGCAGGCCGTAGCCCGAAACGGTCGCGACGCCGAGGAACGTGAGCAGGAAGCCGTTCAGTCCGAGGTTCACGAACGAATGTACCGAGAAATCGGCCAGCACGCCGCTGCGCGTGAGGAACGAGGCGTAGAGCACCAGCACGTACGAGGTGATGGCGAGGAAGAAGTTGGTGCGCCTGAGGCTGCCGCGCACGCGCTGGACCAGGAGCCCGTGCAGCAGGGCGGTGTTGCACAGCCAGGGAATCAGCGATCCGTTCTCGACCGGATCCCAGCCCCAGTAGCCGCCCCAGCCCAGCACCTTGTACGCCCACACGCCGCCCATGATGAATCCGGTCGAGAGCACCGCGGTCGAGAACACCACCCACGGCAGGGCGAGCTTGATCCAGCCGTCGTACTCACGGCGTACCAGCGCCGCCAGCGCGATCGCGAACGGCATCGCCAGCGAGGAGAAGCCGGTGAACAGAACGGGTGGATGGATCGTCATCCACGGATCCTGGAGCAGCGGGTTCAGACCGTTGCCGTCGAGCGGCACCCGCCCGAGCGGGAACTCGAGGAACGGGCCACGCATCGCGGTCACGAGCCCGAGCATGACGAGCGGCAGGTTGACGAAGAACATCGCCGTCGTGGCGAGCGGCTGGCGCAGCCGCATCAGGATCAGGCCGAGCGTGCAGGTGATCAGCGCCCACAGCATGAACGTGCCTTCATGCCCGCCCCAGAAGGCGGCGTACACGTACTGAGGCGGCATCGCGCTCGACGAATAGGACGCCACGTACTGGAAGCGGAATTGATGCGTGAAGAGGATGTGCCAGAGATAGACGGCGGCGCCGAGATAGGCCAGCCATTGCAGGCGGAACGCGGCGCGCGCGGCGGGAAGTGCCTGCTCGCGGCCGCCGCTGGCGGCCAGGAACGCGATGCCGGCGACCAGCGAGGAGAGCAGGGCGATCCAGCTCAGAGCCTGGCCGGGATTCAGCACGCCGACCGCGAGCATCGCGAGCGGTGCCGCGCCGATGATCAGCGCGAGCACGATGCCCCGGATGAATGCGCGGAGGTTCACGAGGCGTGCGCGCCCTTCTCGGCCTCGGCCTGATACTTGGACGGGCACTTCACCAGCAGCTGATCGGCTTCGAAATGATCGGATTCGTAGCGGCCGATCGCCACCACGGCGAGGGCCTGATCGAAGTTGCCGGGGATCACGCCGCGATAGCGCACCGGGAGGATCTCGCCGTGCGAGTCCTTGAGCCGGAACTCGAGGAACTGCTCGGCCGGCTTCATCACGTAGTTCTTGTCGGCCAGCGTGCCGTTGACCTGCACCAGCCCGCTCGACTTTCGCGCTTCGGCGAACGAGATGTAGGGCGTGACCGATTTCTTGAAGCTGCTGACACCGAACGCCGCCGCCACCGCCAGCAGCAGCAGCGCCAGCCCGATCTTGAGATTCATCGCTTCTCCAGGTCCCGGATGCGGCGCTCCAGCCGCAGCACGTAGACGAAGAGCAGCCCCCACACCAGAAGGGCCACCCCCAGCACCACCAGGTTTCCGTTCAGTGCATGCCTCCCGCGCCGGCGCCGATGCGCGCCCGGCGTCCCGTCAGACCCGAGTCTCGAGCGCCAGCTCGCGCCGGCGCTCCAGCCGGCCGAGACGGACGCGCAGCGACAGCAGCCAGAAGAACAACGCCGTGAAGCCGAGCACCAGGGCCCCGGCACACGCCATGATACGCCCGTCCATGTCCGGCTTGCCGCGCGTGTTGAACAGCGGATCGGGATGCAGCGAGAAATAGATGCGCGGCACGATGAAGATGAGGAGCGGCACGGTGACGAACGCGATGCACGAGTAGATCGCCGACAGCCGCGCCCGGCGCGCCGGATCGTCGATGCTGCCGCGCAGCGCGAGGTAGGCGGAATAGATGAGCAGCAGGAAGAAGATCGACGTCTCGCGCGGGTCCCAGTTCCAGTACGCCCCCCACATCGCCTTGGCCCACAGCGATCCGCTGATGGTCGCCACCAGGCAGAACAAGAGGCCGAGCTCGGCCGAAGCCGCGGCATGGTCGTCGTGAACGAAGTCGCGGCGCTTGAGGTAGAGCGCGCTGTGCAGCATCGACCAGGCCAGGGCGATGCAGGTCACCATCGCGGCGGGGAAATGGAAGTAGAACACCCGCGTCGTGGCGTCGAGGACCGGGACCAGCGGCGCCCACAGGAAGCCGAGCGCGAGCCAGGCGACGATCCAGACGAACAGCGCGACACGAGCGATCAATTCATTCCTCCCACAGCTGATCGTACAGCAGCAGGCTCACGGCCAGGACGGCGAGACCGTAGGCGGCGAGCAGCCGCGCCGGCGCCGCGATCGAGCCTCCGGCCCACTGGGCCCGCGTTCCAACCACCGCGGCGGCCAACACCGGAAGCAGCAGCGGCAGCGAGACCGCGGCGAACAGCGCCCCCCGCCCGCGCGTCTGCGCGATCAGCGCTCCGACCAGCGTCGAGCTGGCGGCCAGCGCCGCGCTGCCGAGGGCGAGCAGGAGCAGGAACGATCCCCAGCGCGGCGACGGCGCACCCATGAGGATGAGGAAGAGCGGCACCGTCACGATCTCGAGCACGGCGAGGAACAGGAAGTTGAACAGCAGCTTGCCGAGCGCGATCGCGGTCGGCGAGGCGACGAGGCGCAGCAGCGTCAGCGTGCGCCCCTCCACTTCGTGGACGAACGCGTGGCTGAGCGAGGCGAGCGACGCGAACAGCAGCACGATCCACAGCAGCGCCCCGAGAAGATCGGTGCGGTCGCCGAGGCGGCCGGCGGCGAAGCTCACCGCGGTGAGCGTGGTGAGCGCGAACAGCAGCGAGGCGTTGAGCCCGTAACGGGTGCGCCACTCCGTGCGGCACTCCTTACGCAGGATCGCCCAGACCGCGACCGCGAAGCTCGATCGTTT
>DATJEP010000145.1:0-28010 GCA_035496475.1 Candidatus Udaeobacter sp. | reverse complement strand
GACTTCTTCTTCAGAAAATCGAAATCGTCGTCGCTTCCCCCGCCGCCCGAGGTGTCGAGCTTGTCGCGCAGACGCGGCGGCAGCCACACCTGCTTCTCGGGACTACCGGTGGATCCGGGCTTCGTTTCGCGATCATCGGGTGTGGTCACGGCTCTGGTCCTCGACGTGATCTGGAGTGGGAATCCGGTGCGAGCTCCGCGGTCTTTGCGGCGCGAAGCACCACGGTCGTTGCCGGTCAGCGGGGCAGTATGCCAGATTCCGGCCGGTTCGCCATGACCTCACCCGCCCGCCCGTCCACGTTCGCCGCGCTCCGCCACCGCAATTTCCGCCTGCTCTGGGCCAGCCAGCTGGTGTCGATGGCGGGCTCGATGATGCAGACCGCGGCGATCCTCTGGCACGTGTCGCTGCTGGCGCGGCCGGAGCATCGCGGGCTCGCGCTCGGCATGGTCGGACTCGTTCGCGTGCTTCCGATCGTCGCCTTCTCGCTGATGGGCGGAGTGGTCGCCGACGCGGTCGACCGCCGCCGCCTCCTGATCGTGACGCAGAGCGGCATGACGCTGGCCGCGGCCACGCTCGCGTTCCTCACGTTCACCGGACTGAGGTCGCTGTGGCCGATCTATCTGCTCGCCGCCGCCGGCTCCGCGTTCGGATCGTTCGACGCCCCGGCGCGCCAGTCCCTGATTCCGAATCTGGTTCCGCGCCACCATCTGCCCAACGCGATCGCGCTCAACAGCATCATGTTCGAGACCGCGTCGGTGCTGGGCCCCGCGATCGGCGGGGTGGTGATCGGCGGGGCGGGGATCGGCTGGGCCTATGCCCTCAACGCGATCTCGTTCCTGTTCGTGATCGGCGCGCTCATCGCCATGCGCGATCTTCCCGAGCGCGGGCCGGGACACCGCGGCGAGATCAGCGTTCACGCCGCCCGTCAGGGTCTGTCGTTCGTGTTTCGCGCGCCGCTGATCCGATCCACCATGCTGCTCGACTTCTTCGCCACCTTCTTCGCTTCCGCCACCGCGCTGCTGCCGATCTTCGCGCAGGACGTGCTGCGCGTCGGCGCGCGCGGCTACGGGCTCCTCTCCGCGGCGCCCGCGATCGGCTCGATGATCACGAGCCTCATGCTGGTCCGGCTGATTGACCGCATCGAGCGGCGCGGCCGCGTGATGCTGGTCGCGGTGGCGGGCTACGGCGTCGCCACCATCGTCTTCGGCCTCTCGCCGTGGTTCTGGCTCACCTTCGCCTGCCTCGCGCTCACCGGAGCGACCGACACGGTGAGCATGGTGATCCGCAACATCATCCGCCAGCTCCACACTCCGGACGCCATGCGCGGCCGCATGACCAGCATCAACATGATCTTCTTCATGGGCGGCCCGCAGCTCGGCGAGCTCGAAGCCGGGCTGGTCGCGAACGGATTCGGCGCGGTGGTATCGGTGGTAACGGGCGGGATCGGATGCCTGCTGGCCACCGCGTTCGTCGCGGCGCGCACTCCGGCGCTGCGCGCCTATCGCCGTGAGGCTACTTCCGCGGAGACCGCAGCCGTTCCTTCGACGCTTTGAGATCGTTGAGCAGGATGTTGCCGACCATCAGGACTCCGCCGAGCGCGGCGCCGAGGAAGCACAGGATGGCGAGCGCGGGATAGCCGAGGATCCGGAACGACGTGTCGATGCGCATCAGCAGCGCCGCGCCGACGATCATCGCCGACAGCACCAGGCCGAGCGTGATGCGGTTCGCGATCTTCTGCAGTCCCTCCATCAGAAGCACTTCGTCGAATGCGTCGACGTGAACGCGGATGCGGTTCTCGGCCACCGCGTCGATCAGCTGATTCAGGCGTCGCGGCAGCTGCTCGGCCAGCTCCTTCAGCTCGAGCACGCCGGCGAAGACCTTGCCGGGGGAGAGGCTGCGCAGCATGCGCCGGCGCATGATCTCCGCGGCGTAGGTCCGGATCTCGGCATTGGGATCGAAATCGGGATCGAGCCGGCGCGCCGTCTCGTCGACGTTGAGCAGCGTCTTCGCCAGCAGCGTCAGCTCACGCGGCGGCCGGAACCCGCCCGCGGCCGCGATGTGCACGGTCTCGAACAGCAGCCGGCCGAGCGCGATGTCGCGGAGCGCCAGACCCTGAATGTTGACCACGCGCTCGGCGATCTGCCGGCGCACCGGACCCGAGTCGGCCCCCGGCGTCGGCTGTCCGATCCGAATCACGACGTCGCCGGCATCCTCCCCGCGTCCCTCGCTGATCGCCAGCACCAGCTTGAGCAGATCCTCCTGCATCGTCGGGCTGAGGCGCGCGACCATGCCGAGGTCGAGCAGCGCCAGCTTGCCGTCCTCGGTGAGGAAGATGTTGCCGGGATGAGGGTCAGCGTGGAAGAAGCCGTCGACCAGGATCTGCCGCAGATAGGCGCGGCACAGTTCGACCGCGAGCGGCAGGCCGTTGAACTCGAGCTTGGCGAGCGGTCCGAGCGCGGTCACCTTGCGACCGTGGATGAACTCCATGGTCAGGACGCGCGAGGTCGAATAGTCCTCGACCGGACTCGGCACCACGATGTGGCGGAGCCCGGCCAGATTGCCCGACAGCATGCTGAGGTGACGCGCCTCCTGACGGTAGTCGAGCTCGCGCATCAGGCTCTTGCGGAACTCGTCGAGCATGTCCTGGAATCCGTGGAGGCGTCCGGCCTCGGAGTGTCCGTCGACGAACGCGGCGATCTCGCCGAGTACCTCGAGATCCTGGGCGGTGCATTCGCGGACGCCCGGCCGCTGCACCTTCACCGCCACGGTGCGCCCGCTGCGCAGCTCGGCGCGATGGACCTGGCCGAGCGAGGCGGCGGCGATCGGCGTCTCTTCGAATGATGCGAACGCCTTCGAGATCCGCACCCCGAGCTCGGCAAAGACGATGCGCTCGACGTCGGCGAACGGGAACGGCTCGATCCGGTCCTGAAGCCGGGTCAGCGCCTCGAGCGTGACGCGCGGCAGGAAGTCGGCGCGCGTCGACATGAACTGGCCGATCTTGATGAACGTCGGCCCCATCGCCTCGAGATCGTCGGCGAGCTGCTTCGCCTGCTGGGTCGCGACCGGATCCACCGGCGGCGCCTTGCCGTTGGTGCCCCGAGCCGACGGCTCCGGTTCGGGCAGCTCGGCATCCTCGAGCCCGGCCCGCCGCACCACGTCCGCGTTGCCGTATCGGATCAGCAGCCGCGTGATGTCGCGATAGCGCTGGAGATGCGCCGGCTTGAGCGAGATCCCCATGACGTCACGCCTCCCTGTTCGGCCTGACATTCACGTGTGATGCGGGCCCACCGCTCAGGGTTTCCTGTCCGGCCTCTCATTCCACAGGACGAGGACAGGTGATTCGAGCGTGTGCTCGTAGCCGAGGACGCTGAGCGCTCCGGTCGAAAGCAGCAGGTGGGCGCCGCAACCCACGGCCGCGCCGAGCCAACGCGCCCCCAGGGCACGGAAGAAATGGCCATGGCCGAACAGCGCGACGCGGTCGCCGATCCCGCGCAGACGCGTGACCACACGATCGGCGCGGGCGGCGATGTCCTCCACCGATTCGCCTTCCGGGCAGCCGTCGCGGAACAGGGACCAGCCCGGTCGCTCGACGTGGACTTCGTCGAGTCGGCGGCCCTGATAGCGGCCGTAGTCCCACTCGACGAGATCGGGATCGACTTCGGCCCGGCCGGCGAGACCGGCGATCTCGGCGGTCCGACGCGCGCGAATGCGCGGGCTCATGAACACGCGGTGGAATCCGATCCCCCGCAATCGGCCTTCGATCCACTGTGCTTCGCTCTCACCGCGCGGCGTGAGCGGCAGATCCACGTTGCCGGTCATCCGGCCCGTCGTCGTCCATGCGGTCTCGCCGTGGCGGACCAGAAACACCTCGGGCAGAGCGGAGCTCATCGCTCGCACCACGAATCGGCGCCCGTCATCTTCGCCTCCTCAGCGAAACGTCGTCATCGTGCTGGTGCTCGGCGTTACAACCCACCGGAAGAAATTACATGATGCGGCACGTTGAACCCGCTGGGTCGCGTCGAAAAACAGCCCCGCGCGCTGACGGCGCAGCACGTTCGGGGCGTGGCGCGAGTTCTGCTTCGAGCAAGCAATGACTGGGCCCAGGCGACACGGGGAGCCCGGGACCGGCCGCGCGTTCGCATTGAGGCACCGCGTGGACGGCCGCGCTGCGTTCCATGAACCCTGACGGCGGGGGGCTCGATGCTACGGAGCGGCCGGAGCTTCGACGTCGACTTCGATCACGCGCAGCGGTGGCTGCTCCGGCCGCAGCGCGGCGAGCAGCGGCAGCGACACGTTGTAGACCGGAATGCCGGTGCTGGTGCGTCCCTCGGGCTGCCCGTGGTGGGCGTGACCATGGAACGCCGCCGTGACGCGGTATCGGTTGAGGGGCTCCTCGAGCCGGCTCGAGCCGAGGAAGGCATGGATCTCGGGCGGCTCGCCTTCCACGGTCTCGCGGATCGGCGAGTAGTGAAGCAGCGCGATCCGGTGCGGAGTCGAGAGCCGCGCCAGCGCGGACTCCAATCGCAGCGACTCGTTGACCGCCTCGTGGACGAACTGCTTGACGATCGACTCGCCCCACGGCTCGAGCACGCGCAGTCCGAATCCGGTGGCGAAGCCCTTCACGCCGGCGAAACCGATTCCGAACAGCTCGGCCGTCTCCCCGTCCAGCACCTGGATGCCGGCGTTCGACAGCGCGGCGTCGATGCCTTCCTGCTGGTCGGCGTGGAAGTCGTGATTGCCGAGCACCGCGAGCACCGGGACGCGGACGCGCTTCAGCTCGCGCGCGGCGATCTCCGCTTCCTCGACTCGACCATGATGCGTGACGTCGCCGCAGACCAGCAGCACGTCGGCGAGGTCTGGAACGCGGGGGAGGAGCGCCTGCACCGCCGCGCTCGGCGTCTTTCCGATGTGGAGGTCGGCGATGGCGGCGATTCGGACGATCGACATCAGGTGCCTCCGGGTGGCTGCCGTGCGTGACGTCGCGATGAGCTTCTATGCACGCGTGCTCGCGTTGCTCAGGACCGCGGACATTCCGTTCCTGGTCGGAGGCGGCTTCGCCCTGGAGCGCTACATCGGCGTCCGCCGGCCGGCCTGCGATTTCGATGTCTTTGTCCTGCCCTCGGACGCACTCCGAGTTCTTTCGATTTGCCGCGACAACGGTTACCTGACCCGGATCGTCCATCCGCACTGGCTCGGAAAGGTCTACCACCGGACCCAGCACGTCGACGTCATCTTCAATTCCGGCAATGGCGCGGTGCCCGTGGATCGCACCTGGTTCGACCACGGCGTCGTGGCCCGGGTGCTGGGCCACACCGCGCTGCTCTGCCCGCCCGAGGAGATGATCTGGTCCAAGTCGTACGTGATGGAGCGCGAGCGATTCGACGGCGCCGACGTGCTGCATCTCATCCGCGCCGCGGGATCACGCCTCGACTGGAAGCGGCTGGTAGCGCGCTTCGGCGACAGCTGGCGGATCCTGCTCGCCCATCTCGTGCTGTTCGGTTTCGTCTATCCCAACGAGCGCACCAGGATTCCGGAGCAGGTGATGCGCGAGCTCGTGGAACGGCTGGGCGAGGGGGATCAGCCGGGGCCGCGGGTCTGCATGGGCACGTTGCTCTCGCGCACGCAGTATCTCGCCGACCTCGACTGGGGCTACGAAGACGGCCGCCTCACGCTCGGGACGATGTCGCCGGAACAGATCGTGCGCTGGACCGCGGCCGCTCCGCGCGTCGCGCGCGGGGCGGGGGACCACGGCTCGCGGACGCGCCGGAGCGCTCGATGAATCCGTGCGGCGCGCTGCTCACCCTGGTCCTCGTGACGCCATCGCCGCCGCCGGCGCCGGTCGATTGGGCCACGCTCCTCGCCGCGAACGAGGCCACGATCGACGCCGGCGCTGAGGGCGCGGCGAGCGATTCCGCCGCCACCGATTCCACCGGGGCTTCCATCGCCGAGGCGCCGGACTCGGTTCAGGTGACGATCCGCGCCCGCGGCCACCGCCATGCTCCGCTGGTGCCGCTGCGGGACGGCGCGCACGCGGTTCACGTGTTCGTCTCCGACGCCTGGTACGTGGTCTCGTCACCGAGCCGGATGCATCGACACGACGCGCTCTGGCTGCTCGGCATCGGCGCGGTCGGGGGTGTGCTGTTCGCCTACGATCAGGAGATCCTCGATGCCTTTCAGCGCAGCAAGGGGGAGCGCGTCTACGAGCTGGCGGTCAAGCCGGGCCGCGCGATCCAGCCGGTCGGCAACATGGGCAACACGCTCGCCTACTACTTCGCCGGCATGGGGGTCGGGTACGTGACGCACTTCGATCCGCTGCGCGAGCTGACCAGCGAGATCATCGAGTCGCACTGGATCTCGGGAGGGGCGCGCAATATCGCCGAAGTGACGGTCGGGCGGCGGCGGCCGTTCGAGGGTTACGGCCCGCGCCGATTCGAATTCATGGGTGGCTCATCGTTTCCTTCGGGCCACGCGTCGGTGGTCTTCGAGCTCGCGACCATCCTGTCGCACCACGTTCACTCCATGCCGTTCCGGGTTCTCTGCTATGGCGCCGCGACCAGCGCGGTGCTCGAGCGCATCGATTCCAGGGGCCACTGGCCGTCCGACTGTTTCATCGGCGCCGCCACGGGAACGATCATCGCGCACACCGTGGTCCGCCGGCACGATCAGGGGCGCGCCGCGCGGGACGCCGAACGCGAGCAGGCGGTCGGATGGCGCCGCGCGGAGTTCGGGCCCGCACTGTCCTGGCGACCCGATGGATTGCACGCGGGGATGACCGCGCGCTTCTGACGCACAGGGCATGGGCAGGCGCGGGGGGCGGCGTGCCCCGCGTCGCCGTTGTATCGTCGGTGCGTGATCGACTCGGCCGCGGCGCCGGCACCGGCCCCGAACGCGCTCCGCCGCGTGATGGGGCGCTGGGCAATGGTCGCGATGATGCTCAACATCATCATCGGCGCCGGAATCTTCGGCCTGCCCTCACACATTCACGCGCTGGCCGGGCCGGCTGGAATCTTCGCCTACGTCGTCTGCGCGATCCTGATCGGCTGCATCGCGCTCTGCTTCGCCGAGGTGTCGAGCCGCTTCGACGGAACCGGCGGTCCCTACCTCTACGGCTCGGTCGCGTTCGGCCCGGTCGCGGGATTCCTGGTCGGCTGGCTGATGTGGGTGGCGCGAGTCGCCGCGCTCGCGACGGTGAGCGGCGTGATGGCGAGCTACCTGTCCTTGTTCTGGGCTCCGGCCGGCGCCGGGATCGGGCGCGCGATCGCGATCGCGGCCGTGCTGCTCACGCTGACCGCGATCAACCTCGCCGGCGTTCGTCCCGCCTCGGGCGCGATCAGCGTGCTCGCGATCGGGAAGCTGATTCCGCTCGTCCTCTTCGTCGGTGCGGGAATCTTCTTCCTCGATCCGCATCGCTTCGTTCAGGATCGAGCCCCGGTCACCGCGGCATTCTCACAGGCGGTGCTCCAGCTGATCTTCGCCTTCGGGGGTTTCGAGGCGGCGGTGATCGCGGCCGGCGAAACCCACGAGCCCCGCCGCGACATGCCGTTCGCGGTCCTGTTCGCGACCGCCACCACGACCCTTCTCTACCTCGCGATCCAGATCGTCTGCATCGGCACCCTGCCGTCGCTCGCGACCTCCGACCGGCCGCTGGCCGACGCCGCGGCGCATTTCGCCGGAGCCGGCGCGGCGGCGGTGATCACGACGGGCGCCCTGATCTCGACGGTCGGCGCGCTCGGATCCTCGCTGCTGCTCGGCCCACGCCTTCTCTTCGCGATGGCCGAGCAGGGCCAGTTCCCCGCGGCACTCGGACGCACGGACGCACGATTCCGCGCGCCTCAGCTCGCGATCCTGCTCACCGCGGCCGCTGCGCTCGGCCTCGCGCTCACCGGAACCTTCGTCACCGTCCTGAACCTGAGCGTGCTGGCCCGGCTCGCGTCCTACCTCATCACCGCCGCCGCCCTGTTCGCGCTGCGCCGGAGTCCGTCCGCTCCGCCCGCGCGATTCGTGCTGCGTGGCGCGGCGCCCATCGCCATCATCGCGATCGCCGCCAGCCTGTGGCTGGTCGTCCAGAGCGGCGCGCGCGAGATCCGGGGCCTCGCGATCTGGATCGCCGCCGGCCTTCTGCTTCGCTCCCTGACGCGATCGCGACCGGTCAGGGCTTCACGGTGAACGCGACCGAAGCCCTCGTCGTGTCCCAGTCGAAGTTCAACGCGCCGCCATCGCCGGCGGACTCGACCCCGATCGTGAAGCGCTCGACCGGCTGAGGCAGCGTCTGGACCGGCATCGCGATGGTGTAGAGGTCGCGCTCCGCCTTGTGCTCCGTTCCCCACTGACCGGTCTCGCCGTTGATCACCAGCTTCCATCCGGTCGGTGACGGAATGGTCCACAGCGTGTAGAAGCCGGCGGGGACGGTGGTGCCGCCCATCACCAGGGCATGATCGGTGCGGAACTGGGTGGCCGCGTTCGCGCCGGTGCGCCAGACCTGGCCCCACGGAATCATCCCGCCATACACGGTTCGCCCGCGCTTCGACGGCCGCCCGTAATCGATCCACAGCGCCGCGCCGCCCGCGGTCGCGCGCACGGTGTCGCGCGGCGAGAGGACTCCCATCGCGCCGCCCGATTGCTCGCGCGCCAGGAATCCTGCGGCCATCGCGTCGAGATCGAGGCTGGTCTGGCGATCGACGTTGACGTCGGCGGTGCCGTAGATCGGAACGATGTTCAGGATCCGGCCGGCGCGATCGACACGGGCGTGGTAGAGATTGCTGCCGGTCTCGATCACCATCGAATCGCGGCCGAGACGGCGCACCGTCATCCAGCTCACGCTCGTGCCGCCGAGATACCAGAGCGCGGCGCGAACGCTGTCGCCCTTCATGCCCGCGAGCTTCGCGGTCTGGGTCTCGTACAGCGACCACGGGCTGGCATTGCTGATCACCACGGCTCCCGCCGGCGCGCCGAAGCGCTGCCGCGTGACCGAGGTGTCGCGCCGCGTCTCCATCGTCACCGAATCGGCGCCGAACGTCGCGGTGACGTCCTGCGTGCCCGGCGCGCCGGCCGCCGCGCCGGCAGGAGCGGCGTGCATGGTCAGCCGGGTCACCGCGCCCGAGGGCGCGAAGTCGTAGGCGAAGTGGCGGCGCAGGACGCGCGGCGAGCGGCCCACCTGATCGATCTCGATGTGCCGCGGCCCGCGCGTGTAGCGCTCGACCGAGGTGGTATCCCGGCCGAGCCGCACCACGAAGGCGCCGGACTCGTCCGCCGCGGCCGGGGTGGTGAGCGCGGCGCAGAACAGCAATGCGAAGATCAGGCGGGCGGACCTCATCGTGCGGATCTCCTCAGGGGTTGGGACGTACGGGGGTGAACTTCTTCTCGGCCTCGGCCAGGTCCGGCGCGCCGAGATAATCGACGACCATCTGCTGCATGCCGGGTCGCGTGTAGACATCGGCGCGCGGATGATCGATCAGCTCGGCGATCACCTGCGCGACTTCCTCCCTCGGCTGGGCCATCGGCAGCGAGCGGGAATCGGGCCCGCCGCCGAGCGCGTTCAAGCCGAACTCGGTCGCCACCACGCCGGGGGAAACGGTGGAGACGTGGATTCCGGGCCAGCGATCGCGCAGCTCGAGCCGGAGGCTCGCGGTCAGCGCGTTCAGCGCGTGCTTCGCGGCGCTGTACGCCGACCTCGTCGGGACGAACGGCACGCGGCCGAGCATGGACGAGACATTGATCACGTGACCGCGGCCGCGCGACTGAAAGTGGGGAAGGACGGTCTGCATTCCGTACAGGGCGGACAGCGTATTGACGCGGAACATCTCGAGCGCGTCGTCGTCGGTGAGCTGGCTGACCGGCTTGGTGATCCCGCGGCCGGCGTTGTTGACCCAGACATCGATCCGGCCGAAGCGGGCCAGCGCCTGATCGAAGACGCGGCGCACCTCGTCGCGGCGGGAGACGTCGGCGACCACGGCGATCGCGTCGCCCGATCTCAGGGCCACCTCGGCGAGCTCGGGCCCACGGCGCGCGGCGAGCACCAGGTGGAATCCGCGCGCACCGAGTGTTTCGGCGAGCGCGGCACCGATCCCCGAGCTCGCTCCGGTAATCACGACGACCCGCTCCTCACTCACGCGGCGAAGCTAGTCGAGCCGTCGATGTGAGTCCAGCCGGCGGTGTGCGATGATGCCGACATGGCCGTCACCGCCGACCGGCTGTCTCCTCTCGCGCGGCGCCTGGTCCCGAGCTTTGCGGACCTTCTCTTCGCGTTCCTGCTCGTCACGCAGATCCAGCCTTCGCTGTTTTCGGATGCCGATACCGGCTGGCATCTGTGGGCCGGCTTCCAGGCGCTCGCGCATGGGCCCGGCCCGATGCGCGACACGCTGACCTGGAGCCGCGCCGGCGCGACCTGGACGAGTCTGCAATGGCTGGGCGAGATCCTGCTCGCGCTTTCCTTCAGGCACGCGCGATATCTCGGCGTCGCCGTGCTGTGCGCCACGGTGTTCGCCGCCACGTTCGCCGGTCTCTACCGCGTCGCGCTGGCGCGATCGCGTCACGTCGGCATGTCGCTGATCGTGACGCTGCTCGCCGCCGCGGTGACGTGGACGAACTTTCTCGCGCGGCCGGTCGCCTTCGCCTACCCGCTCTTCCTCGGCATCGTCCTGCTGGCGCGTCGCGAACGCGCCGACGCTCGATCGGCGGTCGGAATCGTGCTGCTCACCGTCCTGTGGGCGAACACGCATCCGAGCGCGGTGCTCGCGCCGATCTTCGTCGCGCTGGTCGGGATCGGCCGCCGCCAGCGCTGGCTCGGGATCGCGGCGATCGGCTCGCTGCTCGCGCTCGCCGTCACTCCCGCCGGCCTCGGCCCGCTGCGCGAGATCACCGCTGCCGGCAGCGACGTTCAGCTGCTGCGCTCGCTGGACGAGTGGAAACGACCGCGATTCCAGGAGCCCCGCTATTTCGCGCTGCTCGCACTGATGGTGATCGCGATCGCCGCGCGCCTGCGCCGGAAGTGGGGGATGCGCCGCGTCGCGGGCCACCCGGCGGCGACCGGATTCGAAGGCATCGCCTGGCTCGCGGGCTCGCTGATGGTGGCGCGCCTCGCGCCGTTCGCCGCGCTCGCCTGGGCGCCGGAGCTGGCCGCCGACGCCGCTCGAGCCGGGCCGGGCCGCGCCCCGATGTCTCCGCTCGAGCGCATCGCCGCGCCGTTCGAGTCGGTGCTGAGGCCGGGGCTCTGGCCGGTTCTTCTCGCCGCGGCGATGATGCTCGCCGCGCCGCGGCTGACTTTGCTCTTCCCCGAGGCCGCCGGCGGTTTTCCGCCGCACGAATTCCCGGTCGCCGCTCTCGCCGCCGCCGATCGCCTCGAGATCGGCCCGCGTTTGCTCGCGAGTTACGACTGGGGCGGCTTCGTCGAGTGGACCAGCGGGGGCCGCCGCAAGGTCTTCGTCGACGGGCGGGGCGGACTCTTCGCCGGACCGGTGCTGCGGGACTATCTCGAGCTCTCGCACGCCGGACCTGGATGGCATGCGGCGCTCGAACGCGCCGCGCCGGATGCGATCCTCGTTCCCACGCGCCTGCCGCTCGCCCGAGCGGCCGCGCTCGATCCCGGCTGGCAGGTCGCGTATCGCGACTCGCTCGCCGTGCTGATGGTGCCGCGCCGCCACTGATTGCATTGGGCGAAAGCGCCGGGCGGAATCGGGTGCTTTCGCGCATTCGCGTCACGATCGAGCGTCGAAGCCCTTTACAACTTGCCGTCGAGCGACCGTCGCGTGTGAACGCCACGCGTTCGGACCGCTGATCGCAGCGGGTTAGCAATTCAACGCGTTGCGCTCGCTCGGCGTGCGCGAAAAGCGAACTGGCTCGCGCCTTGCAGTGACCCCGGGTACGTGCAGTCGACGTCCGCCGGGAGGCAGCGGAACCCGCAGAACGAGTCGCGGGGCGCGAGGGGCGTCGGTGTGGCACCCGGCGAGGTCTGGCCGTCTCGCAAACGCGCCTCGCGAATCCACCATCGACTCCCCGCCAGAGAGTCGCGGACCACAGAGGAGTAGAACGACATGCAGAAGCTGATCCGCAACTTCATTCGTGACGAGCGTGGCGAAGACCTGATCGAGTACGGCCTGCTCGCGGCGTTTGTCGCGACCATCGCGTTCGCCGTGATCATCACCGATCCGCTCGGCGTGAAGGGCGCGCTCAAGAACGCGTTCCTCAAGGCGAAGTCGGCTCTGGACAACGCCTAGTCCCCGCCATCGCTGCAAGGGCGGGCGGCTCACCTGAGTCGCCCGCCCGTTCGTAACCCCCGCGCCGCGGATTTCGCGGCGGAAACGTCGCCCGAGGCCCGGCAGATCGAATCGATCCGCGGGGCGAGAAAACGAGGAACACCGATGTTCAACACCCTGCGCAGCTTCATCCGTGATGAGCGCGGCGAAGACCTGATCGAGTACGGCCTCCTGGCCGCGTTCGTCGCCACGATCGCGTTCGCCGTGATCATCACCGACCCGCTCGGAATCGGGACCGGCATCAAGAACGCTTTCAACAAGGCGAAGTCGGCCCTCGACAACGCGTAGTTTCGGACTCGCTCGAAAGGAATCGCCCGTCATGACGCTCAACGTTCCGCTCCTCGTGGCCGTGCCCGCGATTCTTGTGGCGGCAGTTGCCACCGGAGCGGACGTTCGCGCCCGGCGGATCCCCAACTGGCTCACGTTCCCCGCGCTCTTCGCCGGCATCGCGCTCCATGCGATGACGGGCGGCCTTTCGGGCGCGGGGAACGCCGCCTTCGGCGTCCTGGTCGCGGGCGGCGTTCTCCTGCCGGGCTGGTACATGGGCTGGATGGCCGCCGGCGACGTGAAGCTCTGCGCCGCGGTCGGCGCGTTCCTCGGGTACCCGCTGGCGCTGATGATGGTGCTGCTCTCGCTGATGGCGGGAGGGCTGCTTTCCCTGGCTGTCGCGGCACGCCACCGGGTCCTCCGCCGGTCGTTGTTCGGCGCGGCGATACTTGGCGCCTGGGCAGCGAACAGCGTTGCCGGCAGCGCGCCTCCGCCCGTCACCTCCGGCATCCGCTTTCCCTTTGCCGCCGCAGTCCTTTGCGGCGTCGCGTGCTCCTTATGTTTGCGCACCTGAACGCCGATAACGGATCGAGCGAGATGCATACGCCCCATGGCACTTGCATGCGGAGCGATCAGCGCGGGAGCTCTCTCGTCGAGTTCGCGCTCATCCTTCCGTTTCTTCTGGTCATCACCTTCGCGGTGGTCGACCTGAGTCATGCTTTGGTCGTACGCAGTGTCGTCACCTCGGCGGCCCGCGAGGGCGCGCGCCGCGCCATCGAGCTCAGCGTTCCGACCGGAAACGGCGCCAGCCCGACCGCCGATTACACCGAGGTCTATTCGCGGGTGACGGACGTCCTGACGCCGGCCGGGGTCTCGTTCAAGTCGCTCGACGTCAGCGGTCCCGACGCCGACCACAACCTCACGGTGACCGTGAGCGCGGATTTCACCTGGATGTATTTCGGACTGCTCAACTTCTTCGGCGGCGGAGGGTTCAGCAATCCGCAGACGCTGACCGCCATCGCCGTGATGAGGAAGATCGGATGAGCATGGGCCCGATCCACGACTCCATGACCCCGCGTTCGCGCGGCGCCGCGCTGATCGAGTTCGCTCTGGTGCTGCCGTTCCTGTTCGTCGTCACCTTCGCCGTGGTCGACCTCAGTCGCGCCTACTACCTCAAGAACATGCTCCGCGCCGCGGCGCGTCAGGGCTGCCGGGTTGCGGCCGTGCTTCCGAATCCGAGCGCCGGAGCGGACTACGACTCGGTGTACGTACGGGTGACGAAGGTGCTGCAGCCGACCGGCCTGACGGTCACGACCGGAGACGTCGTCGTGACCGCGCCGACCACCAGCCAATACAAAGTTCAGGTGACCACGCAATTCAACTGGCTCTATCTCGGGCTCTTCAATCTGTTCGGGGCATCGGGAATCACCAATCCGCAGACGCTCACCGCGAGCGCGGTGATGAAAAACGAAGGAGGGTCGTAACCGTGGCGGCAATGAAGGGGCAGACGTTCCTGGCGGCGGCAGTCGTGCTGGGTCTGGCGGCGGCCGTGGTGGGCTATCTCAGCCTGACACAGATCGCGGCGCGCGCCTCGAGCGCGAGTCGCGCGAGTACGCGGCCGGTCGTCGTGATGGCCGCCGATCAGACCTATGGACAGAAGCTCGAGCCGACGATGCTGCGCGTCGTCAACTACCCGAAGGACGCGGTTCCGGTCGGCGCCTACTCCACGATCGACTCGGTGGTCGGACAGACCACCAAGGTCTTCATGGGCACCCGTGAGCCGATCACCGCGCTCAAGTTGTCGTCGCGCGGCGGCGGACTTTCGCTGTCGATCCATCCCGGTCTGCGCGCGGCAAGCCTCGAGGTCAATCAGGTCTCGGGCGTCTCGGGCTTCGTGCTCCCCGGCGACCACGTCGACGTGCTGGTCACGGTGCGTCCGCGCACCAGCAACGAGGATCCGGTGACCGAGACCGTGCTGCAGAACGTCGAGGTACTGGCCGCCGGACAGAAGACCCAGCAGGAAAACAACAAGCCGATCACCGTTCAGGCGGTGACGCTGCTGGTCGATCCAGCCGGCGCCCAGGTCCTGACCCACGCCATGCGCGAAGGCGACGTCATGCTGGTGCTGCGCAGCCCCGAAGACGGCGAGATGACCAAGGTCGCCAGCCTCTCGACCGGCCGCATGCTCGGCAAGGTCGCGCCGGCGCCGGAGAAGGGCCGAGTCCTGGTTCGCACCGTACACGACGCCGCGCCCAGGCCGTCGCAGCCGCGCGAGGTGTTCATGATCCGCGGCGGTTCGGTCGGCAAGGCGGCGGTTCCGGATTCAGCTCGCTGATGAAGTGTCGCCGGCCGAGGCCGGCGAATCGAACGTGAATCAACACCCGGCGACGCCGGTTGACCCGAAAGAGGAGGACGATTCGATGCGGACATGGAAGGCCTCGAACGCGCTGAAGCTCGGCGCTCTCGCGGTGGTCGCGCTCACGATGAGCGCAGGATGGGCAGTGGCCGCGGACCGCGATCGGATCCGGATTCCCGTCGGGCGTGGGGAAGTGGTGCCGTCGACCGAGGACGTGCGTACGGTCGCCATCGCCGAGCCCAAGGTCGCCGACGCGGCGGTGGGTTCGCCGCGCACGGTGTTCGTCAACGCCAAGGCTCCCGGGACGACGACGCTCGTCGTCTACACAGAGGGCGGGCACTTCAAGGTTTACGACGTCGACGTCTTCGAGCCGAACAGCGAGAAGCAGGTGATGCTCAATGTTCACGTCTCGGAGCTGAACGCCACCGCCAAGCGCGAGCTCGGCCTCGACCTCCTCGCCAACGGGCAGAACAACGTTCGCTGGCTCGACGGCGCGCTCTCCGGCGGGCTCTTCACCACCAAGGTCGAGCCGCCCACGGTGCCGCTGTCGATCGGTCAGAGCACGGATGGCTTCATCGGCTACACGCGCAACGACGGCCGCTTCGCCGGATCGACGACGTGGCGCGCGCTCGAAGAGAAGGGCGACATCCGCACGCTCGCCAATCCGACCCTGCTCGCGAGCAGCGGCCAGAAGGCCAGCTTCCTCGACGGCGGTCAGTTCCCGGTTCCGGTCTCGACCGCGAGCACCGCGAGCGGTGGCGGGGGAACCGGCACGGTCATCGTGAACAGCGCCGGCGTCACCATCGAGTGGAAGGACTTCGGTGTGAAGGTCGACTTCACGCCGGTGGTGATGGACGACGGCAGCATCTTTCTCACCGTCGCTCCCGAGGTCAGCCGGCTCGACTTCACGAATCCCGTTTCGATCGGTGGCTTCCGGGTTCCAATCATCATCTCGCGCAAGGCGTCGACCAACGTGCACCTGATGCCGGGCGAGAACCTGGTCATCGGCGGCCTCAAGCAGACCGACAATGAGAAGTCGCGGAAGCGGGTTCCGATTCTGGGTGAGATTCCGATCCTGGGCTGGTTCTTCACCACCACGCTCACGAGCAAGGTCGAGCACGAGCTCCTGATCGTGGTCTCGCCCGAGATGCTGACGGCCTCGAACCACATGCCGCCGATGCCGACGGACCGGCCGGAGAAGAAGTAGGAAGCGCATGCGACCCCCTCGCCCGACACGGAACCAGCGCGGCGCTCTGATCATCTGGCTCGCGCTGTTCCTGCTGGTGCTGATCGGATTCGTCTCGATCGGCATCGACGTTGCCAAGCTGGCGGCCACGCAGGGGCAGCTCCAGACCGCGGCCGATGCCGCGGCGCTGGCGGGAGCGGGGGCGATCGACGCCGGGACCGGCAAGATCATCCATGACCAGGCGATCGCGCGCGCCCAGGCGACCGGTGCCGCGAACAAGGCGTACGAGCTGGTCCCGACTTCGGTCGGGATCGACGCCGCGGACATCTCGTTTCCGACCGACACCACCATCAAGGTGATCGCCCGGCGCTCCGGCGCCACTGCGATGATCACGCATTTCGCCGCGGCGTTTCTCGGCTCGACGTTCCATTCGCTCGACATCAACGCGTCGGCGGTGGCGATGGTGCTGAAGGGCGGTTCGTGTTGCGGACAGATCCCGGTGGCGGCGATTCCGCCGCCCGGCGCAGGCGGTTTCATTCCTGGCTGTGGTCACACTTACGACCTGCGCGGCGATCAGCCGGGGACTCCATCGGGCAATTATGGCGCCCTTGATTTTCCGGCATGCGGCCTCGGGGTTTGCGCCGACATGCCGGTAACGGGCGCGAGCACGTTCCGTTGTCTGCTCGCAAACGGCTATTGCTGCTGCATTCCGGTCGGCACCGAGCTGCAAACCGAGCCCGGCAGCATGTCGGGCCCGGTGCGGCAGGGGCTCCAGGATCGCTGGGACGCCGACACCGATACGCGCCCGAACATCTGTTACGAGCAGTACACCGGGAACGGCCAGCGCGTCGTCCAGGTGCCGATCACGACGCCGATCACCGATCCGGGCCGGCAGACCGTGACGCTGCTCGCCTGGGCGAATTTCTTCCTGATCAATCGCCCGATGAACGGGCCGAGTCAGCCGATCACTGTCGAATTCGTCGACAAGGTCAATCCGGGGCCAGCGGGCGGAGCCGGCAACGGCACGCAGTTCGTCGTCCGGCTCATCCAGTAGAGGGAACTCCAGCATGTCCACGCTGACTGTCGTCCTGGTTCTTCGCAACGAATTCGAGCGCTCGGGTGTGCGCACGGCGTTCGAATCGGTGCCGAACGTCTCGATCGCCGGCGAGCGCCCGGACTTGAGGGCCGGCATGGCGCTGGCACGCCAGGTGCGGCCGTCGCTGCTGCTGCTCGAGCTGGTGTCCCCGGTCGACGACGTCATCGCCGAGGCCGAGCGCTACAAGCTCGAGAATCCAGACGGCGCCGTGATCCTCTATGGCGACGCGCTGGATCAGGACACGCTGCTGCGTGCGCTGCGTGCCGGCGCCTCCGACGTGCTGCGGCGCCCGCTCGATCGCGGGGCGCTGAGCGAAAGCATCGATCGCGTCGGGAAGATCATGGCCCGCAAGCAGGGCACGGCGGCGACACGCTTCGTGCTCACCGTGTTCTCGAACAAGGGCGGCACCGGAACCAGCACCATCGCGACCAACCTCGCGGTCAGCCTCAAACGCCAGACCCAGCAACGGGTCGTGCTGGCCGACTTTGATTACCAGTCGGGCGACGTCGCCGGACTCCTCAAGATCGATCCGCATCGAAGCCTCGCCGACCTCCTGATCGCCCAGCGTATCGATTCGGCCAGCGTCCAGGACGTGCTGATGAAGCATCCGAGCGGCATCAGCGTGCTGGCCGAGCCGGACGCGCTCGACCGCGTCGAAGCCATTACCGCGCCGCACGTCGGCAACGTGCTCGATGTGCTGTCGTCGATGTACGAGATCGTCGTGGTGGACGCTCCTCACGCGTTCAACGAGATCACGCTCGAGATCTTCGACCGCTCCAGCGTGATCCTGCTCGCGGTCGAGATGAGCGTGCCCTCGGTGCGCGCCGCGCGCCGCTCGATCGAGATCTTCCACAAGCTGAATTATCTGGCTCTGCCCGATCGCGTGCGCGTGGTGGTCAACCGCCGCGACGATCACAGCGCGCTCACCATCGGCCAGGTCGAGGAAGCACTCGGCATGAGGGTCTTTGCCAGCATCGCGAACGACTACGCGGCGGTGAGTGAAGCCATCAATCTCGGCAAGCCGCTGTGCGGCGAACCCTCCGACAGTCGTGCCGCCATGGATCTCGCCGCGCTCGCGCGGCAGCTGAGTCCGGTCACCATCGAATCCAAGAACGGAACGACGGCGGAAGTCGCAGTCCCGCGGCGGTCCGGTCGTCTGCGCATCTTCGGAAGGGGGTAGGCGTTCATGAATCTCAGACAGCGTCTCGGTCGCGGTAACGGAAACGGTGCACCGCCTCCGACCGGCGCCCTTCTCACGAGTCGCATCCCGGAAGCGGCAGTGGATCGCTACCAGGTCATCAAGAAGCAGCTGCACCACGAGCTGGTCGGAAAGCTCGACCTCTCGCAGCTCGAGGGGCTGGATGAGAACGAACGCCGCCTGCAGGTGGAGCGCGTGGCGCGGCGAATGCTCGTCGACTCGGACATCCGCCTCACCCGCCCCGACGAGGAACGTCTGATCACCGAGCTGCTGCACGACACCTTCGATCTCGGTCCGATCACGCCGCTGCTGCTCGACGAAGAAGTCAGCGACATTCTGGTCAACACGCACCGACAGGTCTATGCGGAGCGGCTCGGCAAGCTCGAGCTCACGCCGGTGTCATTCCGGGACGAAGCGCACCTCCGGCTGGTCATCGAGCGCATCATCTCGCGGGTCGGCCGCCGCATCGACGAGTCGACGCCGCTGGTCGACGCCCGGCTTCCGGACGGTTCGCGCGTCAACGCGATCATTCCGCCAGCCGCCATCGACGGACCCATCCTTTCGATCCGCCGGTTCCGGCGCCGCGCCCTGAGCATCGACGACCTGCTCGAGCTCGGAACGCTGACCGCCGAGACCGCGCACTTCCTGACCGGAGCGATCCGCGCCCGCACCAACATGCTGATCACGGGCGGAACCGGATCCGGCAAGACGACGCTGCTGAACATCCTGTCGCGCTACATCTCGCCCGAGGAACGAATCGTCACCATCGAAGACTCGGCCGAGCTCCAGCTCCAGCAGCCTCACGTGGTGCGCCTCGAGACCCGGCCCGCCAACATCGAGGGCAAGGGTCAGATCACGCAGCGCGACCTGCTGCGCAACGCGCTGCGCATGCGTCCCGACCGCATCGTGGTCGGCGAGGTCCGCGGCGACGAAGTGCTCGACATGCTGCAGGCCATGAACACCGGCCATGACGGCTCGCTGACCACGATCCACTCGAACGGAGCACGCGACGCGCTGCATCGCCTCGAGAACCTGGTCCTGATGGCCGGCCACAGCCTGCCCGACCAGGCGATCCGCGAGCAGGTGGCGTCGGCGCTCGACCTGATCGTCCACGTCTCGCGCATGTCGGACGGCTCGCGCAAGATTCTGAGCGTCCAGGAGCTGCTGGGCATGGAAGGTCCGGTGGTGACGATGCAGGAGATCTTCCGCTTCGTCGCGCTGGGCGTCGACTCCGAAGGCTTGATCCAGGGTTGCTTCGAAGCCACCGGCATCGTCCCGCGCTGCCTCGAGCGGCTCCGCGTCGCCGGTGTCGAAGTTCCTGTCGAATTGTTCGAGCGTGGACGCAAGTTCACGGCGGCCAAGTGATCCTCGTCGCCGCGATCCTGATCTTCCTCGCCGTCGGACTGACGGTGGTCGGCGTCACGATGGAGCGCCAGGCCGCATCGGTGCGTGCGCTGTCGGAGCGGCTCAAGCGCTTCGGCGGCGGCGCGCGCGAGCTGCCCGAGCTCGGGATCGAGCGCGACCGCCGCTACAGCTACCTGCCCTGGCTCGATCACCTGCTGCGGTCACTCAACGTCGGCGCGCGGCTGGAGCTTCTGCTCTACCAGGCCGGGATGACGATGCGGGCGGGCGTGCTGGTGCTGCTGTCGGCCACGTTCCTGATGGGCGGCTACTTCATTGCCTTCGCGCTGTTCCATCGAATCATGGCCGGGTTGTTCGGCATGGCTCTGGTCGGACCGATTCCGTATCTCTACGTGCTGTACCGCAAGCAGGTGCGGATGAGCGCCTTCTCGAAGGAGTTCCCGGATTCGCTCGATCTCCTGGTGAGCGCGCTGCGAGCCGGGCTGGCGTTCTCGGCCGCGATGCAGATCGTCGCCGACGAATCACCCGAGCCGGTTCGCGGAGAGTTCGCCATCACGGTCGAGGAGCAGTCACTGGGCATCGACCTGCGTGAAGCCCTGACCAACCTGTCGAGCCGCGTGGATTCGATCGACCTGCGCTTCTTCGTGACCGCGGTGCTGCTGCAGCGCGACACCGGCGGCAATCTGGCCGACATCCTCGAGAACACGGCCAAGCTGATCCGTGACCGCTTCCGCATTCTCGGCGACATCAAGACGTTCACGGCCCAGGGCCGGATGACGGGCGTCATTCTCAGCGTCCTTCCGGTCGCGCTCGCCCTGATGATGTATCTCGCGTCCCCGGACTGGTTCAGTCCGATGCTGACCACCCACGGCGGGAGAGTCGCTCTCATGGTCGCTGGCAGCATGCAGCTGATCGGCGCTCTCATCATCCGCAAGATCGTGAACATCAAGGTATGACCATGCTCCCGATCATCATGAGTCTGCTGGTCTTCGCCGCGGTCGCCGCGGCTTCCTACGCGACCTGGATTCACGTCAGCACCGAGAAGAGTCCGGTCGCCGTGCGTCTCCGTGAGCTGCGATCGCAGTACGCGAGCCGCGGTCCGGTCGTGTTCAGCCAGCGGCCTCCGATTCTGCTCAAGCTGCTGGCGGACCTCGGCGGCTTCATGCCGGCAACCGAAGGCCGCAACGCGCTGCGCACCGGGTTGATTCGAGCCGGCTACCGGCGGCCCGACGCCGTGGTGGTGTTCCTCGGCTGCAAGGTTCTGTTCGCGGCGCTCCTGCCGCTGCTGTGGATCATGATCGGCTGGATGACCGCGCGACCGGTCGGCAACGTCTTCACCTGGTCGATCGTCCTCGCGATCGCCGGCTTCTACCTTCCGACGCTGTTCATCGGCGTCAAGAAGGGCCAGCGCCACGACGCGATTCTGACCTCACTGCCGGACGCGCTCGACCTGATGGTGGTGTGCGTCGAGTCGGGACTCGGGATGGCGGCTGCGCTGCAGCACGTGGCGATCGAGATCCATCTGGCGAGCCCGGAGCTTTCCGACGAGCTGGCCCTGGTCAATCAGCAGATGCAGACCGGAATCTCGCGCACCGATGCGCTACGGAACTTCGCCGAGCGCACCGGCGTGGATGACGTCTACTCGCTGGTCGCCATGCTGGTCCAGACCGATCGGTTGGGCACCAGCGTTGCGCAGTCGCTGCGGGCCCACGCGGAATCGATGCGGACCCGCAGGCGTCAACGCGCCGAGCAATTGGCGCGCAAGGCGAGCATCAAGCTCGCATTCCCCCTGGTGTTTCTCATCCTTCCGGCACTGCTCGTGGTGATTCTGGGTCCCGCCGGGATCCAGCTCGTCCGGGCGCTGGTGGCGGGAGAGTAGTCGGGGTCAACCCAAGGCGAGGTGAACCATGGATCTCAAGGCAATTCTGATCTGGGCAGCGGTGATCGTTGTTGGTCTCCTGTGGTGGATGCGCCGCTCGGGCAACAAGAGCACGAAGCGCTCGTAACGTCATCCGGCATCTGAAGTGATCGAGGCGCGGCTCCCGCCGCGCCTCTCGTTTTTACCGTCGGTCATACACGGCCGTGGCGCTATTCTGCGGCGGCCATGTGCCCCGGCTATTCGAAGACCCCGCTGGCGACGAAGCTCGGAATCAGGGACGGAACCGAGATCGTGCTGGCTTGCGCGCCACCCGAGTTTCTCCAGGCGGTCGCGCCGCTGCCGAGTCGGTCCCGCATCGCCCCGCGGCTCTCCTCGCGGACCGACATCGTGCACGTCTTCGCGACCCGGCGGGCGGCCCTGTCGAGGGCGCTGAAGTCGTACCGCGCCAGAATCCGGCCCGATGCCGCGGTCTGGGTGTCGTGGCCGAAGCAGTCGTCGAAGGTGCCGACCGACGTCACCGAGGACGTGGTTCGCGAGGTCGCGCTGCCGCTGGGGTTCGTCGACATCAAGGTCTGCGCCGTGACCGACGTCTGGTCGGGGCTCAAGCTGGTGGTTCGGAAAGAGCTTCGCTGACGTACGAGAAAGGGGTAGTCGAGATGCAGTACACGCTGCTGGTGGAATGAGGGGGACTCGCAGGGCCAGGGCGTTTGGGCGCTCCATCGCATCCTCCGCGCCTGAGCCGGCTCAGCCGGGTTCGCCTTCGCGCGCCACGACGCCGGCCTCGGCCGTCGTCGCGGCGACGGCAGTCGCGCTGATCGCGGTCGCGCTCGGGCCACACCGCGTCGGCGATTACTACACCGAGACCGACTTCTACGGCGGCTACGGCCCGGGCGCGCGGCTGATCCAGCGCGGCGTGTTCGACGCCTCGCGCTACGGGGTGACGGGACCGGCGTTCGAGGCCCTGCTCGCGCTGCTCGGATTCCTGATCCGCGATCTGTTCGTGGCCGCCGAGGTGATCTCGATCGCGAGCGCGCTCGCCGCGTTGTGGCTGTGGTTCACGCTGCTGCGCGAGCGGGTCGGGGGCGCCACTGCGGCGTGGACAACCGCGCTACTCGCGGTGAACGCGACCTTCTTTCGCTACGGCTACTCGGCGACGACCGACGCGATGGCGCTGGCGCTGCAGGCCGGAGCGCTGCATCTCGCCCTCGCCCGCGATCGCCCGCGCAGATTCCTCGCCGGCGTCTGCCTCGCTGTCGCCGTGATGACCCGCTACACGGCGATCGCCCTGTTGCCGGTGCTGCTGGTCGCTCCCTTCTTTGCGCCCGCGGCTCAGGGCCGGTCGCGAGCGCGCGCTTCCCTGCTCATCGTGGCCGGATTCGCGATCGCGGCGCTGCCCTTCCTCGCCGCGGCGCTGGCTCAGCGCCCTGTGCCGGGGGAGCTGCTGTTCCACAACGTTGCCTACGATGCATTCGCGAGCGCGCGGGGGAGAACGCTGGCCGATTATCAGGCGGCCGAGCAGCCCGCTCTGCATTCGCTCGCCGGAGCGATGAGGAGCGACCCGGCCGCCCTCGCGCGGCGCGAGTTCGCGAATCTGTACGGGCATCTCGCGGGCGATGCGCGGGACCTGCTCGGCTGGCCTGTGGCCGCGGTCGCCGCGTTCGGTCTCGTGCTCCTCGTCGCGCGCCGGCGCCGGCGGTTGGCAGGCCCGCTCGCGCTCTCCGGTCTGGCGCTCTACCTCGCGCTCGTGCCGGCGCCCGCCGCGGCCCGATACTCGCTCGTACTCCTGCCGTTCTATCTCGGTCTCACCGGGATCGCGCTCGCCGCACCGGGTCTCCCCCTCGCGGTGCCGAGAAGGTGGCTCGCGCCGATCGCCGGTACCGCGCTCGTCGCCGTGTCGCTGGTCGCATGCATTCGCGCTCAGCGGGAGGAATTCGCGCTTCTGCCGGGCGAGACGCTGACCATCGCGCGCGAGCTGCGAAAGGTGCCCGAGCCGGATCGAGCGGTCATGGCGCTGAAACCACACGTGGCCTGGCTCGCGGCTGCCCGATTCTCGCCCCTTCCTCAGGTCGAGTCGCTGCCCGCTCTGGCGGCGGCGAGCCGGGACGCCGGCGTCCACTACTTCTACATGTCGTGGATCGAGGCCAACAACCGCCCCGCGATCTGGTTCCTGCTGGATCCTGAGGTCCCGGTTCCCGGGCTCACTCCGGTGGCATCGACAGCTCATCCCGGCGCGGTTCTGTATCGCATCGAGCCCGGCCTGGGGGATCAGCCCGGCTGGCTCGCGAACGACAGCCTCGTCGAGGCGTGCGCTGCGCGCGTGCTGGCGCGGATGCCGGTCGCGGCCGTGGGCCGCGCGCATCTCACGCTGGCGATCTGGTGGCGCGGGAAGGGTCGCTTCGAGCGGGTCCGCGAGCACGCGCTGGCCGCGCTCGCCGCGGAGCCGAGACAGGAATACGCCTGGCGGCTGCTCGGCGACGCGCAGCTCGTCGCCGGGGAGCGTGACGCCGCGATCATCAGTTTCGAGCGCGCCATCGCGATCGCGCCGGCGGATGTCGACGCCCGCGTGGCGCTCGGCTGGATTCAGATCGGCGCCGGCAACCTCGCGGCGGCAGCCGACGCCTGGCGCCCCGCGGTCGACGGAACGACGGACCCGCGAACGTTGCAGCGAATGATCACGGTGTTCCGCGCACGTGGCGAGGACCGCGTCGCGGCTCGTGCCGAAGCGGCCGCGGCGAAAGCGCCCCGTCCATCGCCGGGTCCGGCTCCTTCGGCAACGGTCACGGCGGGAGAATCGGCGGCGGATGCCGTGAGCGTCATCCGCGCCTACTATCAGGCGATCAATGAACGCCGCTACCACGATGCGTATCGATGCTGGGCATCGGAAGGCGCGTCGAGCGGCAAGACTCTGGAATCATTCCAGGCCGGATTCGAGCGCACGGTGAGCGTCGAGGTCACGGTGGGAGAGCCCGGACGGGTCGATGGTGCCGCGGGATCACGGTACGTCGAGATCCCGGTCCGACTCACCGCCGTGGAGACCGGCGGCATGCGTCACGAGTTCGCCGGCAGCTACACGCTCCGGCGCAGCGTGGTCGATGGCGCCACGCCCGATCAGCGGGCCTGGCGGATCTACTCGGCGCGGATCCGGGCGACGCGATGACCGGAGCCCCGAATCGACGGATCGAACCCTGGGTGGAGCGCCAGACTAGAGCCCGGTCGCGGTGAACGCCGCCCAGCGGAACGGGTGAGTGTCGAGCCCGGCCCGGCGGCGCGACGCCAGGACTTCGCGGCACGCGGCGCGTATGGCGCCGCCGGCGGATTGCTGGCCGGAGGCGCGCGCGGCATAGAGCGCGCGCATCCACTCGCGCGTCGATCGATCCGAGATCGACCACTGGCTCGCGATCACGGTGTGGGCGCCCGCCAGGCGGAACGCGCGCCTCATGCCGACCGAGCCCTCGAGCGGCCAGTCGAGTCCTACGCCCGACTGGCAGGCCGAGAGTACGACCCAATCCACGTCGGAGAGATCGAGCGTAGCGATCTCTTCCGCGGTGAGCAGACCGTCGTTGGGATCCCCGGCGCTGCTCCTGGCGTGATTCGCGCCGGCCAGGGCCAGCCAGACCCGCCGGCCGGTCCAGGGCGACGGTGATGGAGGGGGAGAGGATGCGGCGGCATTGGGTCGGCGCGGCGCTCGCTTGGCCGGCGTAAGAGAGCCGAGCCCGCCGACACCGCGCAATTCCTCGTGAACCGGACGGCATTCCTCGCCCCACACGATGCCGTGCGTGGCGATGTGCAGAACCTCGTGACCGGGCGCGTCGGCTCGGAACGCGCTCTCGGATCCCTGCGCGCCGACCACGACCGTGGCGGGATCGTGCGGGTGCGTGGCGTTCCAGTCGCGCGCGATATCGTTCACCTCGGCGAGCGCGCCAGGCAGCGCCGGCAACGAGATCGTCGCCGAGTCCGAGCATCCGGTCGCGATGCCCCGCAGTCCGGCCGCGGCAACCAGCGCGATCCCGCTCGGGTTGTCGGAGTGGATCGAGGCCACGGCCAGGGCCGGCTCCTCGTCGTCTTCGGAGGCGTGAAGCGACGGTGCCGCGCGATTGAAGTCCGGCGAGCCGAGGGCCAGGAGTCCATGGCCATGGTTGGGCCTCGACATCAGAAGCTCGCGCTCCGCACCGGGCGTTTCGATCTCGGGACCGGCCTCGACCAGATAGCGATCCGCGTTCACCGGCAGCGCCTGCCATGGCAGATCCGCGAGCGCACCGTCGGCGACGATCACGACCGTTCGCGCGCCGGCGATGAGCGGCGCCAGCCGATCCCAGGTTCGCCGGCGTACCAGCGCCCCGACGCGCCGGCACGCGGCCTCCTGCCGGCGCTCGGCTCCGGCGCGCGGCGGCATCTCGAGCCCCGATCGCCAGGGGTCGATCAGATTCGTGAGATCGCTGACGCGGCCGAGCTCCGCCCGCCGGAGCCGCCCGCCCGGACCGACCGTCGCGAACGCGACGAAGCTCGCCGAATCGGTGCGGGCCGCGGTCTCGACGATCGAGACCAGTGCCTGATCCGACCTGAGCGCGGATCGAATGCGAGCGAGACTCACGGCCGACGAATCGCGCGCAAGCCCGCGAATCTGAGCGAGCGTGCTGAACGAACGCTCGGCGCGCTGCTCCTCGATGCGCGCCGCGTCGGTCGCGGACTCGTCCGCTCCTTCGACCTCGAGCCGGGCATAGCGCCGCACGGCGCGGACCCAGCGCGTGTGCGCCCCCGCCAGCGCCGTATCGGTGAGCGCCGCGCGCGGCAAGCGCCGTTGCGCCAGCTCCGCCACCACCAGCCCGCGTCGGCGGACGATGCCGTCCCACGCGGCCGCGACGGCCGGCTCGCCTCGGTCGACCGACAGCGAGATCAAGGGATCGAGTGATTCGCTGAGCGAGCCCTCGAGCTCGAGCGAGCGGGTATCGGGCAATGCCTGAACGTTGCGGAGGAGCTGAGCGCGATCCACCTCCTCGCTGGCGAGGGCGTCCCGCCACGCGCGATCACGTTGGCCGCGCCAGGCCTCGGCGAGCGTCGCCATGCGAAGGTACTCGCCGTGGTACGCGCCTTCGACGTGCGAGCTGTCGCCGAAACGCTCGGCCAGCTCGTGGAGCGTGCTGTCGAGGCCGAGCGTGTCGAAGCTCGCCATTTGCGCGTTCGCCCGGGCCTGGAGCAGCTGCATCAGCGCGTCGGGCAGCGGCGCGCGCGTCGCGTGCTCGCGCGCGAGACCTTCGGCCAGGACGCGGCGGGCGCCGCCGAGATCTCCCCGGCGCACGAGGAGCGGCGCGTAGAACACCTCGATGGCATCGGAGATATGATTCTGATCCATCGGGCGTGACAGCAGCGCCGCGCGGGCCCTGGTGAGGTGACGCTCGGCCGCGGTGGTGTCGCCCATCCTCAGCGCGGAAGCGCCGGCCATGTACCGGATGGTTTCGGTTCGGAACTGTCCCGGGCCGAAGCTCGCCTCGCAACGAGGAATGAGCGGCGTGAAGATCGCGTTCGCCTCCGCATAGTCTCCGAAGTCGAACAGCCGGATGCCGATGTTGTAGAGCGGCGTGATCACGCGTGGGGACGAAGGCCCGAAGATGCGTGCATAGAGCGAGACCTGACGCTCCAGCGTTTCGATCGAGCGAACCACGTCGCCCGAGTGGTACTGCACCGAGGCGAGCGCGCCGAGCGTGGCGGCCAGCTGGAACTCGTATCCCGGCGCCTGCTCGAAGATCGCCAGCGCGCGGTGCAGCGTGGCGTCGGCCTGGTCGAGCTGATTGGCGCGGGAGTAGACGAGCCCGGCGTCCGTGAGCGCTTCGGCGACGCCGGGATGGTTCGGGCCGAGAATGCGGGTGCGGATCGCGCGTGCCGAATCGAAGGCCGCGATCGCCAGCTCGTTCCGCTCGGCGACCCGATACGCGCTTCCGGTCGTGATCCACAGCACGCCGAGCACGGAGTCGGCGAGGACGAAGCCGTGGTGGCAGACCGCGCGCGCGCCGGCGAGGATGGTCAGCGCCGAATCCGCGGCGCCGCGCTCGGTCAGAAAACGCGCCAGCATGTCGGCGGTTTCCAGCAGCCGGAGCGTATCGGGATGCGCCAGGCGGCGCTCGATGCTGAGGGCGCGGACCAGGCTGTTCGTGGCCAGCGTGTCCGTGAACATCAGGAGACCGAAGCGCGCATCGGCACGCTCGAACAGTGCGAACGCCATCGTGCTCGAGTCGGGAGGCTGGAGGGACTCGGCGCGAGCGAGCGTGAGAGTAGCCAGGCTGTCGCAGGCAGCCCAGCGATTGTCGAGCTGCGTCGCCCACGTCTGATGGATGAGGCGTGCGAGCAGCGTGTCACGAGGAGCGGCCGCGCGAGCATCGCGCGGTCCCGACGCGAGAACAAGGACGAGCGACGCTGCCGC
>DATJEP010000144.1:0-18462 GCA_035496475.1 Candidatus Udaeobacter sp. | reverse complement strand
GCACGCGCGTGCCGATGGAGGAGGCGGAGGAGTGGAAGCTGGCGGCCGGATCCGAGTCTCCCGGCTTCCGCGTCGACTGGGAATCGCGTGAGATGCAGTCAGTGCTCGATTCGCTGCGGGTCGAGCTGGCCGAAGAGCTGCGGCGATCGTTTGCGTTCTATCGCACGCTCGGGCAGCTTCCGGATCCGATGCGCATCTGGATCTCGGGCGGAACGGCGCGGCTGCCGGGGCTCGCCGCGCGTATCGGCGAGCTGATCGGCACGCCCACCCTGCTGTTCGATCCGCTGGAGAAGGCGCGCCCGGTCCCGGGCGGGGGCAACGGAGCGCCAGGCCCGCAATACGCACAGGCGTTCGGACTCGCCTTGAGGACGGCGTGAGGGCCGGCGACGCCACCGAACACGGAGTGGGGGCCGCGTGAACTCGCTCTTCAATATCAATTTCCGGCGCGAGACCTACCTTCGCGAGCTGGCGCGGGCGCGGCAACGCGTGATCGCGCTCGCCGTATGGGTCGCCTACTTCGGCGTCATGGGACTGATGCTCGGGCTCTACGGCCTGAACTGTGTCTCGCTCTCGAAGCGGGTGGCCCGGCTCGAGCGTCAGGCCGAACGCGCGCGGGTGCAGGCCGGACAGCATCAGGAGTGGAAGATCACCGCCGGCGAGGTGCGCGAGATCGACCACTATGTCTCGAGCGCGCTGGATTGGCGTGATCGGCTCGCTCATCTCGCGGCCGCTCTTCCCCCCAACGCCCGCGTTCGCTCGATCGAGCTCAATCCCGACAATCTTCAGGGCCCGGGCGAGCAGAATCGTCTGATCATCGATGGACAGCTCAAGCTGGCCTCCGGCGAGGATCGCATGAAGGGCGTGGTCAACATCGTCGCCGCGCTCCGTCAGGACACGGTATTCATGCGCGGCTTCCGCGCGGTGCGGCTCGCCAGCACGCGCACCAGCGAGGAAGGCGGTCCGGTGGCGGAATTCGTGATCGAGTGTCAGTGATGAATCCCCAGCTGGCCGCTCTGCTGCGGCGCGACTGGCCGGTGATCGGCGCGCTTCTTCTTTTCCTCGGCTTCGCGTTCACGCAGGCGTTCGCGTTCCTGCCGACCGCGAACCGTTACGACGCCGCGGTCAAGCGCAGCGCCGAGCTCGGGCTCGGGCTCGATCCGTCGCAGAGCCAGATCATGCTTCCGCCGCGTGTCTTCGCGCTGCTCACCGATCACGCCCTCTCCCCCGCCGAAGCGCAGGAGAAGGCCGGCTCGGGCGCGTTGACCGCCAACCTGCTCGAAGACCTGAACCAGCTCGCCGGGCAGCACGGGATCGTCGTGCTTGCGACCGAACCCGGCCCGGTCTCACAGGATCCCCAGTCGGTGCACGTGCGCGCGCATCTCAGGCTGCGCGGTGGCTATGCCGCCTTCGTCTCGTTCCTCGCCGACGTCGCGAGGAGCGGCTCGATGACGGCGCTGGACCGATTCTCGCTGCAGCCGGGCGAAGGGGGATCGATGCTGATCGATCTCGCCGTCAGCCGCTACGTCCTCAAGCAAGGGGCCGGCAATCCGTGAGACTCGACGCGCGCATGCTGGTCGGGCCGCTGGTCGCGGCGTTGGTCCTGATCCTCACCTTGCAGCAGACCATGAACTCGCTGCATCGCGCCGGCCTCTGGGCGGGCAACGCGCGCTTCGGCACCGTCCGCTCCGATGATCCGTACGGCCGGCTCGACCAGTCGATCGCGCGCGCTCACGCCGCCGCGCCCGGGACCGGGCTGCGTGATCCGTTCTCGTTCTATACGACGCCGTCGGTCGCCGTCCATCACACGACGACACCGGTGGTCAAGGCGCCGAAGGTGGTCCTGCCGGTGCTCACGGCGATCATCTCGGACGCCGATCCGCGCGCGCTCATCCACCTGAATGGACATGATTACACCGTTCGCGCCGGCGGGCTCTTCGACGAATATCGCGTGATCAGCATCACGCGCGATCAGGTTACACTCGATCACAACGGACAATCTCTGGTGCTCAACCGACCCCTCAAAGGAGAGTGAGCGTGTACGAAACAAGGTTGTCGCCTTCGCTTCGCATTTGCACCGGCGTGGCGACATGGCTCCTGACCGGCGCGCTCGTGGCGTTCGTCATACTCGCCGCCCCAGCCGGCGCCGCCACGTCGAACAAGACCATCTCGCTCGATGCCGAGGACGCCAACCTGCCGAGCGTGCTCAAGATCCTGGCCGAGAAGGGTGACCTCAACATCGTCACCGGGCCCGGCGTCGCGGGCGGACGGCTCTCGATCCACATGAAGGACGTGCCGATCGATCAGGCCGTCAATCTGGTGGTGCGGGCTGCCGGGCTCGCCTACGAGCGCATCGGCAATTCGGTTCTGGTCGCCGACGCGCGATCGCTCAAGGAAGAGACCGGCATCTCCGCCTACATCGTCCAGCTCCGCTATGCCGACGCAGAAGAGATCCGCGACGCGATCAAGAGTCTGACCAGCGACGTGCAGGTCGACAAGGGCGGCAACCGTCTGATCGTGATGACCAGCCCGCGCGTGATCGCCCAGGTGCAGGAAATCGTCGGGACGCTCGATCAGCCGGCGCGGCAGGTGATGCTGGAGGCGCGCATCGTCGAGGTCTCGACCAACGATCTCCAGCGGCTCGGGATCGACTGGAGCCTGCTTACGCGCCAGAACTTCGTCATCGTCGAGGGGGACTCGGGCAACGCCCCGCTCGGCCAGCTCCCCGGCAATTTCCCGTTCCTGCCGCGGCAATCGGGCAAGGAGATCTATAATTTCCGGCCGTTCTCGCGCCAGACCATGGGCTTCAACATCGCGCTCGATTTCCTGATCAACAACGGCAACGCGCGCGTGCTGGCGAATCCCAAGATCGCCACGCTGAACGGCCACGAAGCCAACATCCTGGTGGGCGAGCGCATTCCCTACACCATCTCCTCGACGGTCTTCGCGGGCGGTGCCGCGGCGCCGACGCGCAGCGTCGAGAAGGAAGAGGTCGGCATCAAGCTGCGCATCACCCCGATCATCAACGTGGATGGCTACATCACCACCGACATCACGCCCGAGGTCAGCACGGTGCTGGGATTCACCGGCGACAATCACGACCTGCCGATCGTCTCGACACGCCAGGCCAAGACCACGGTGCGGCTGAAGGACGGCAACACCGTGATCATCGGCGGGCTCCTGAGCGAGGAGAAGACCCACGACGTCAGCAAGGTCCCGATTCTCGGCGAGATCCCCATCCTCGGCTATCTCTTCCAGCACCAGAACAACACCACGCGTAAGACCGATCTCGTCATCGAGGTGACGCCCCACATCGTTCCCGAGCAATAGGGATGCGGGCTTCGCGCGCCCTCGCCGGTGCCGCGCTGCTGGCGTTCGCGTGTGCCGTCGCCGGCTGCGGCCACCGGGGGCTCAAGGCCGGTGAGGGCTTGATCCCGGTCGAAGGCGGCCGGGTCTGGTATCGCGTCGTCGGCCGCGGCGGCGGAACGCCGCTGCTGGTGCTGCATGGCGGGCCCGGCGTTCCGAGCTATTACCTGAAGCCGCTCGCCGCGCTCGGCGAGGATCGCCCGGTCGTGTTCTTCGACCAGCTCGGCTGCGGCCATTCCGACCATCCGCGCGACTCGACGCTCTGGACCATCGATCATTTCGTGCGTGAGGTCGGCGAGGTACGCCGGGCCCTCGGGCTCTCCGAGATCCATCTCTACGGACATTCGTGGGGCGCGATGCTGGCCACCGATTACATGCTCACCCGCCCGCGCGGCGTGAAGAGCCTGATCCTTGCGAGTCCGGCGCTCGATGTGGGGCGCTGGGTGAAGGACGCCGACAGCCTTCGAAAGACGCTGCCCGATTCACTGCAGCGGGTGATCGACGAAGCCGAGAAGAAGCAGGTCTACGACTCCCCCGCCTATCAGGCGGCGATCGGCACCTACTACCATCGTTACATCTGCCGGCGCGATCCCTGGCCGGCCGACGTCGACAGCGCGTTCTCGCAGCTCGGCCAGGCCGAGTATCTCGCCATGTGCGGGCCGAGCGAATTCACCATCACCGGCTCGCTCAGGAACTACGACCGCACCGCCCGTCTGCCCGAGCTCCATCTGCCGGTGCTGTTCATGAGCGGACGCTACGACGAGGCGACACCGGCCACGGTCGAGCATTATCGGAGCCTGGTGCCGGGAGCGCGCATGGCGATCCTGGACTCGAGCGCCCATTTCGGCATGCAGGACGAGCCCGACCGCTACGTGCAGGTGCTGCGCGATTTTCTGAGGAGTGTGGAGAGGAAGTAGCCGATCAGAGGCGGGAAGGCGGAACGGTGATCACGCCGGCGATCCAGCCGAGCCACTGACCGACCGCGACCGTGAGGGCGACGGTGACGATCGCCATGCCGGCGGTCGAGAGCACCGGCGAGGTGTTGCGGTAGCGATACAGTCGAACGATCAGGGCGGGAATCAGCAGGCCCTTGATCACGATGAAGACGAACCAGTGATTCTGGGCGATGCCGGCGAGCAGCGGATTGCCCTCGCGATTGCCGAACCAATGGATGCCGAGGGCGGTGGCGACGAGATCCAGGCTGTTGGCCAGGACGGCAAGAAAGAGCAGGATGCGCATGAGGTGCAGCCCCATCAGTCGTCGCGAGTCGATGAAAGCCTCGTCATGATTCTGCCAGAGCGAGGGCCCCACTTCAACGATCGAAGTGCGGGTCGATGAGCACGACGCTCGTTCTGATGCTCGCCGGCGCCCTGGGGTTGATCATGGGCAGCGCGGTGACCGCGATCGTGTGGCGGGTGCCGCGCGGAATCTCGTGGCTGACCGGCCGTTCGGCGTGCCCCTCCTGCAAGACCCCGCTCGGCGTCCTGGACCTCGTTCCCCTCCTCTCGTTCGCCTTCAGCCGCGGCCGCTGCCGCCACTGCGGCGCGCCCATCGCCTGGCGCTACCCGCTGACCGAGCTGTGGTGCGCGGCCTGGGCGGTGCTGCTGGTGCTGCGAACCGGGCTCTGGCCCTGGACGCCGCTGCTCGCGGTGTGGGGATTCCTGCTGGTCGCCCTGACCTGGATCGATTACGACCACAAGCTGTTGCCCGACGTGCTCACGTTCCCGGGCACGCTGATCGGGCTGGCCTCGACCCTGCTCCAGCCGGGCGGGATTCAACGTGCGCTGTTCGGGCTCCTGGTCGGCGCCGGCGGACTCTGGCTGGTGGCCTGGCTCTATTTTCGCGTCAGGAAGATCGAGGGCATGGGGGGCGGTGACATCAAGCTCGCCGCCATGTTCGGCGTGGTGCTCGGCGCACCGCTCACCTTGCTCACGCTGTTCCTTGCCGCCGCGGCGGGCAGTCTCTGGGGCGGCATCCTGATGCTGCGCGGACAGGCCCACGGGCGCACCGAGCTGCCCTTCGGCACGCTGCTCGCCCCGGCGGCGATGATCGCGCTGCTCTACGGCGACGCCTGGATCCGTGCCTATCTCGGGCTGATGAAACACCCGTGATAATCTGCGCGCATGGCCGCGCGTAAGACGCTGCTGTGGATCCTCGCCGTTCCCGCCCTGATCCTGCTCGGGTGCGGCATCGACCTCTACGGGCCCTGGAAGTCTGACATCCGCGTCTTCGACAGCCGTGAGGTCGCGCGTCTCGATACCGAGATGTGGCGCTCCTATTACGATCGCCGGCCCGCCAAGCTGTTCCTTCAGCTCGCCGACCTGATGCGGCGCCAGTTTCATTTCACGCCGCTCCGCTCCTATCTCGCCGCCGGTGACGCGGCGCGGGCCGCGTTCGAGTTCAAGGTCGGCCACAGTCGCGAGCAATACGACCGCGCGCTGCCGCGGCTCGAACACTATTTCGGGATGATCCGGCGGGTCAGCGTGACGCCGTTCGACGTCCATCGCGTCGCCAACCTCGAGCTCGAGTGGTGGATCATCCACCGCCAGGGCGGGCCGCCCTACCTGGAGCTGCGCTCCTCGCTCGCCGCGGCGGCCTCGGCGCTCTACGGCGTGCCGGCGGATTCCCTGGCCGACTACGCTCGCCTTCGCACCGAGGCCATGAGCGTGCGCGATACGCGGGCCGTGAACGGTGGGGTCCGGGATCAGGACTGGGCCGAGATCGAGCGCCTGCTGGAAGGGTCCTGGGCCTCGCTCGAGCGCGTGGTCACGCCGCGCGTCACCCGCTCCTAGCCCCCGTCGTCCTCAAGCCATCGGCTGATTCTGCCGAACATTGCGGTACCCCGCCTGTCCACAGGGAGGTGGCCGCATGCTTTCATCCGCCCGGCGATGGACCCCGATCGTGACCGCGACCGCACTGGTCGCTTCACTCGGCTCCGCACGCGCCGACGTGAATCCCTATGCCGCGCCGATCGTCGAGCATTACATCAAGGCCACCGGCGACAGCGCGCTCCGCGCCGCCGAGATCTCGCTTCACCTCCGCGGCCGGATCGAGGCCGACGGCATGACCGGCCACTGGGAACAGTGGACGCAGGCGCCGGACCGCTGGATGAGGCGCTTCACGCTCGGCCCGTTGAAATTCCGTGAAGGCTACGACGGCCGCGTGGCGTGGCGCACCGATCTCACCGACAAGGGCGTCCACGAAGAATCGGCCGCCGACGCGCGGCACGCGCAGGAAGAAGGCTGGTTCCTGAACGAGCGCTGGGCTCTGCCCGGCGCCGATGGCGGCTCGGTGGCGCCCGGAGAGAAATCCTACGGCGTGCAGCACACCGCGGACGAGGTCATCGTCACGCCGCCGTCCGGCCATCCGCGGCGCCTCTTCTTCGATTCGAAGACCGGTTATCTCGAGCGCGTGATCTACGAGAGCGATGACGGACCGGTCGAGGATCATCCCGGCACCTACAAGACGATCGGCGGCCGCAAGCGCGCCACGATCTACGCCGCGCCCACCCTGCTGCCGACCGACAAGCCGGTCGAGCGGCTCACGGTGGACTCGGTGAAGGTCAATCCCTCGCTCGATTCCGCGTTCTTCGCGCCACCGGTGGTGACCGAGCGCGCGATCACCTGGCAGAACTCGAAGAAGACCATCCGCGTCCCGTTCAGCTACGGCTCGAAGGCGGTGATGGTCATGGTCTCGGTCAACGGCGCCGAGCCGGTCGAGTTCATTCTCGACACCGGCGCCAGCCTCTCGCTGCTCGATCACGACTACGCCTATTCGATCGGACTCCATCCCGAGGGCGACGCCGGCGTCAACGGCATCGCCGAGAGCGGCAACATCCGCTTTGCACGCGTTCATTCGCTGGCGCTCGCCGGCCGCAAGCAGTCGCAGGTCGCGCTGCGCGACTTCCGCGTCGCGCTGCTCGATCTCGCAGAGGACGGCGAGATCGTGCTGTGGAAGAAGCCGATGGGGATCCTGGGCGCGGATTTCCTGCGCCAATTCGTGGTCGAGATCGATTACGACAGCCAGATCGTCTCGCTCTACGATCCCGCCACCTTTGTGTATTCGGGCCACGGCGCGCCGATCCCGTTCGAATTGAACGGCGGCTGCCCGATCGTCGACGCCAGCGTCGACGGCACCTGCCCGGGCAAGTTCCTGATCGACGTCGGCAACAGCTTCCACTTCACCATCCACCGCTCGCTGGTGCAGCCCTGCCACCTGATCGGCTCCAAGCGCCGCCACGAAGTCGAAGTGGCGGGCGGCGGCATCGGCGGCGGATTCGTCTCGACGCTGTGCCGGCTCGACAGCGTCAACATCGGCCCCTACTCATGGCCGGAGCCGGTCGCCGCGCTCGCGCTGCACACCCGCGGCGGAATCGGCAGCAAGGACATCGGCGGCAACATCGGCAACAGCGTGCTCGAGCGATTCAAGTGCACGTTCGACTACGCCCGCCAGATCCTCTACCTCGAGCCCGGCCGGCGCTACGTCGAGCGCGACCGGGTGTCGCGCTTCGGCGCCCTGTTCGCGCGGCTGGGGTCCAACGTGATCGCCGGGAACGTGCTGACCGGCTCGGCCGCCTACGAGGCCGGGCTGCGCTGGTACGACGAGATCATCTCGATCGATGGCAAGCCGCTGGAGAAGTGGACGCGCGAAGAAGTCGACCGCGTGCTCGAAGAAGGCGTCGTCGGCTCCGAGCACACGGTCGTCTATCGGCGCTTCGACTTCGATCCTCCGACCACGGTGACGGTGACGCTGAAGGACGTGCTCTAGGGATTCACCGCCACGGTCTTCACGTTCTCGAGGTCGCCGTGCTGCAGGAAGAGCCCGCGCGATCCGTTGATCATCGTCGACGTGCCGGTCACCGTGACCGTCTTCCCCATCAGCGGCACGATCGTGCTGCGAATCTCCGCCTGACCGTCACGCCGCGGATGGTGCTCCTCCGGGAACAGCAGGTAGAGCGTGTGGGTCTTGGTCAGCAGGCCGAGTGGCTGGCCGTTGTTGGCGCACTTGGTGCCGCAATCGACGTGAGCCGCGCCGCGCTTGCCGAGCTGCAGGTAACACGAGGCATCGACGATCTCGCCGGTCAGCGTCGCCCGCCTTCCGCTCGCCAGCGTCTTCTTCTGTTCCGGCGTGCCGGCGGCTTCGTCGGTCGTCGCCGACCACTTGGTGCCGCCTGTGGCGTGCATCGAAGCGGGCTCGGCATGCCGCTTCACATGGCTTCCGCCCACGGTCACCGGCTTGTTGGTGTCCGCGGTCTGCGCCGCCGCGGCGCCCACGCCCGCCAGCAGACCCAGAAGCACCAGTCCCGCCACGACTCCTCGATGGGCAAACATGTTCGCATCCTCCTCGATCAGGTTTCGATGTGCGCGAACGGCCGGGTCATGTGCCTTGCGATGATGCTCGGTCGTCAGCGTTTCCCGCGCGGTCAGTGACGCGCGACGGTAAACGCGACGCCCGGATAACCGACGAAGTGATAGAGATTCGATGGCGAGGTCGGCGACATGCCGATGTCGCGCAAGCCGAGCTCCGACCCGCTCACCGAGGTCGCGTAGGCGACCGGCTGCCCGGTGGCGCCCCCGAGCGCGCGGGTCATGTGCTCGAGCGTCAAGAGGCCAAGCGGCACCGAGAAGCGGCCACACCAGGTCCAGCGGTAGGTGTCCGGCTGATCGGGATCGACGAACGTCCCGTAGAGCGTGCGGATGTGATCCACCGTGAGCGGGCCATCGAGCGGCCCGGTCAAGAGGCCGTGGTCCTTGGCGACGGCCTTCTCGTAGGCCTCGAGCCCGCCCACGCCGAACATCGCCTGCTTGAAGTCCGGCCCATAATGAATGCCGTCGGCCGAGATCGCGATCGCGACGTCGCGGCCGAGCTCGAGCTTGCGCGCCTTCATCTCGGCCGCCAGCGCGTCGCCGAGGTGATCGGCCAGGGCCTCCAGCCGGTCGAAGTGCGAGGCCGGCACGATGATCGGCACGATCTCGAGATCGGGCCGGATGTGGCGCAACCAGCAGACCAGCGGCTCGAGCGAGTGCTCGGCATCGTGCTCGACCGCATCCTGCGTCCAGTCCTCGCGCGGCATGCGCTTCAGCACGGCGTCACGCAGCGGCGACACCGGCACCGGGCCGTCGGGCGCGGTCCACTCGCGATAGTTGTCGAAGACCAGGCGATCGTGCTCGCCGAACCGGCGATAGCCATGGAACACGCCGATCAGCACCACGGTCCTGGCGCTGACGAGCGGAAGCACGCGGCGATAGACGCGGCCGGCGAAGCTGAAATCATCGTGCGGGCAGATCACCGCCGCCACGCCGGGGGCCGGCACCGCGCCAAAGGAATCCGGCGCGGGCGGCAGCGCCGACAGCTCCCACACCTTCGCCATCTGCGAGGCGTGGAGCGCGTAGCCGGTCGAATCGATGCGCCCGCGGACATCGCCGTGCGAGGGAATCACCATCGCCTTGCGCACGTCCTCGAGCGTCGGCCGGGTCACCGCGACCGGCGCGGGCGACGGCGGGGGTGTCTGCGCACGCGCTCCTGAGAGCGGACCCGTCACCAGGCACGCCGCCGCGACCAGGACCCGGCCCGGCCTGAATTCGTTTGCCATGAGACGCACCCAACCTCCCTTGCGCTTGCGGGCGGCCACGGCGTCCCGCCGACTCGCGGGCGAATCCTACGCCTTCCCGCGGCTGGTTTCACAAGGCCAGCCACACTCATCAAGTCCGCCCCCGCAAACGCCGATAACGGCTCGACGAAAGGGGGCTCATCATGCTCCGCCGAATCGCGCCAGGGCTGGCGCTGCTGATCGTGGTCGGCTGCGCCGGCCCGGCGAAACTCGCCCAGAAGAGCGAAGAGAAGCTCGCCAACGGTGAGAACGGCCGCGCCTGGGATCTGGCGATCCGCGCGCTCGACAAGGACCCCGGTAACACGCGTGCCCGCGCCGCCGCCAGCGCCGCCGGCAACGCCATGGCGCGAAACTGGGAGCAGCGGATTCACGGGCTGGCCCAGACCGACACCATGGCCGCGGCCGAGCAGGTGCTCGATCTGGCGGCGTTCCGCACCAACGCGGCGCGCTATGCGGTGATCACGCCGAGCCCCGAATCGGTGGCCGAGGAGCGCGCCGTGCGCCTCGCGGCCGCGCGTACCAACTACGTTCACGGTATTTCCGATCTTCAGACCAAGCGCCCGCGCCGCGCCTGGATGGCGTTCGAAGACGCGCAGCGCTTCGTGCCCGACTATCGCGACGCTTCGCGCCTCTCCGACAAGGCCTTCGAGCGCGCCCAGGTCCGTGTCGCGATGGTGCCGTTCTTCACTGCATCCGGCGACGTGACGCTGGGCCGCGACGTGGCTTCGAGCTGGCGTGACGCTCTGGCCCGCAATCTGGAGTCCCCCGCCACTCATTTCACCCACGTCCTCGGCGGCGCTTCGGTCGAGCAGCAGATGACGGTCTCGCAGCTCTCGCACCTGACCCGCAGCGACGCCATCGCGCTCGGCCGCAAGGCCGGCGCCGAGCGCGTGGTGTGGGGCTCGGTCGGCAACGTCGACGGCTCGACCCGCTTCCGCATGTTCACCGACGTGATCGCCCGCCGCATCGTGGAGCGGAACGCCAAGGGTGAGGAGAACTCGTGGTGGGTCGACGTGCCGGTCGAGGTGATCTCACGCGAGCGCACCGTCACCGCCGACGTCGACTACGAAATCATCGCCACCCGCGAAGGCGCCACGCTGGCGCATCAGACGCAGCGGCGCTCGACCAGCGCCCGCGTGGTGTGGACTTCGTTCTCGCCGGAAGGCGATCTCGGCTCGTATGCGCTGGTCTCCGACCTGGTGCGCGCGGCACGTCCCGATCGTGCCCGCGAGGTCGAATCGAAGTGGAAGGAGGTCTGCGGCGAGAACACCACGCTCCAGCAGGTGCTGGAAGCGCGGAGATCGAACCGCAGCGCCGGGCACTACGATCGTGACGCGTTGCCCCGCTTCATGGCCGGCGCGGCGTTCGTGTTCCTTCAGGATCTCCCGCCGCAGAACGATCTCGCCTACGCGGCGCTCGCCCAGGGCTGGCAGCCGCTGGCCAAGGATCTGATGCGGCTCGACGCGATCGACGACGTCGATCTCGCGATGCCGGTGGCGCGCGGCGACGAGCGCTGAGAGACCCTTGACGCAGTGCCAGGGAGACGGCCCTCCGGGGCTGTCTCCCTCAGCTTTTTTCCCCGCGTGAGCGTCGGTATGATGCGCGATCGATTCGCTCGACCGCGCGTGAGCTGGCCAAACGGGGACGAGACAGCATGGCCGATTCCACTCCGACACTGGCGAACGGCAAGGTGTGCTACATCGAAATGCCGGCGACCGATGTCGAGGCTTCGATGAGCTTCTATCGCGACGTCTTCGGCTGGAGCATCCGGCGTCGCGGCAACGGCAGCGTCGCCTTCGATGACGGCGTCGGCCAGGTGAGCGGCACGTGGGTCCGCGGCCGGCCGGCGATGACCGAGCCCGGGCTCCTGATCTACATCATGGTCGACAGCGTCGCCTCCACCCTCGATACCATCGTCGCCCGGGGCGGCTCGATCGTTCAGCCGATCGGGGCCGACGCGCCCGAGATCACCGCCCGATTCCGCGATCCGGCCGGGAACATTCTCGGGCTCTACCAGCAGCCCCGCTGACCCCCGCACCCCCGGCCAGTTCCTTTCCAGGCCGCACCCTCCTGACGCGTTTCTAGCCTCATTTCGCGTTGTATCTCGTGCACTCCGCCCGCGGGAAGCCGCACCCGCCCGCCACTTCAAGGGCTTGCCCCCTCCCCCCGCTGCGGCCCGCATCTTGCGATCGACCGGCCCGCACGCTAAGCCCTGCCGCCTCGAACACCCTGATCGATTTCCCCGAAGGAGCACGTCATGGCCCTCTTCAAGTTCGGAAAAAGCTCCAACGACGCTGAGCTCGCCGACGAGATGCGCACCGTCCTCAACGAGATGACCGAGGAGCGCACGCGCTACCAGAACCTGGTCGAATCGGCGAAGAGTTCCGGTGAGCGGTTGCAGCAGCTTTCGGAGCCGATCGCTCAGGTCGCGAGCGACGCCGACGTCGCCTTCCGCCGCCTTCGCGAGCTCGAGCAGCGGCTCGAAGGCCTGGCCAAGCTGGCCTCGCTCTACGAGGGCCTGAACGAGCGGGCCGACGGCCTGGCCCAGAGCCACGAGGAGGCGCAGACCCGGATCCAGCAGACGCTCGAGCAGGCGCAGACCGCGCGCGCTTCGATGGAAGATCTGGCGCAGAAGGTCGACCTCGCCGTCGACCTCAAGGACAACCTGACCTCGTTCCTCGAGATCGAGAAGCCGTTCCAGCAGCTCCGCAATGAGGCCGAATCGGTGCGTGGCCAGGTCGAAGCGACCGGCGAGCACGTGGTTCGCCTGCGCGAGCAGCACGATCGGCTGATGGACGCGAACAAGACCGCGATGTCCAAGATGGAGGCGCTCGATCGCCGCCGTGACGAGCTGAGCCGCGACCTGACCGACAAGGAGCGCCGCATTTCCGCCGTCGCCGAGGCCGCGCGCGGCATCGACGGCGTCCAGCACACCGTGAACGACGTGCGCCGCGAGATGGGAGCGCTCAAGGCGCTGGCCGACCTCGTGGCGCAGAAGACCGCGACGCTCGAGGCGCAGCGCGAGGCGGTCGATCGCGCGCTGGCCCAGGCCGATCAGCTCGACCGCGCCATGCGTCAGATCGATGCCGGCACCCGGCAGCAGCAGGACAACGAGCGCACGCTGGGCTCGCTGCAGGAGCAGCTCGCCTCGGTGCGCGCCCTGCACGAGGCCGTGGTCGAGCGCTCGAGCGAGATCTCCCAGCTTCAGCGCGACATCGACGAGCGCGCCCAGTCCAGCCGCCAGGAGCTGGCGGCGGTGACCGACGAGACGCGGAAGACCGTCGAGCGGTTCGATTTCGAGCGGCGTGGCGTCGAGTCGGTGACGCAGCGGGTCGCCGATCTGCGCGCCGCGGTCTCCGATTGCGAGAGCCGCTTCAAGGGCCTCAACGATTCGAGCCGTCTGGTCAGCGAGCTGAACGGCCAGACCCAGCAGGCCACGAACCAGCTTCAGTCGCTGGCCGCCGAGGCCCGGACCATCGACGCCGAGATCGCCAAGCTGAACGCGGTGCGCGGTGAGCTGGACCAGACCAGTCGCACGGCACGCGAGGTCAGCGCGCAGATGGCGGAGATCGCGGGCTCACGGCCGGTGGTCGAGGCCGCGCTGCGTGATCTCGAGCAGCTGAACGCGAGCCACGCCCAGGTCAAGAACGCGCTCGATCACACGCAGATCTCGCACGCCGAGGTCGCGCGGATGGCCGAGAGCCAGCAGCAGACGCGTTCGTGGCTGGCCGAGATCGAGCAGAGCGTCGCCGAGCTCCGCGCCCAGGCCAACGACGTGCGGGCGATGGCGCCGGCGATCTCGTATGCCGAGGCGCAGACCCGGCGGATCGGCGAGTCGATGGCGGCGATCGAAGCGCAGCGCGCATTCGTCGAGGATCTCAACCACCGTGCCACCGAGCTGCAGGTGCTGGCGGCGCAGATGGACGAGCGCGGGCGCGAGCTGCAGGCGCGCATGGACGGCGCCGAGCAGCGCTTCACCAACCTCGCCTCTCAGGCCGAGGAGGCCGAGCGCCTGAGCATGACCATCGCCTCGGTCTCATCGAGCGTGAATGACGCCAGCCAGACCGCCGACGAAACGCGCAAGGCGGTCACCGCGATCGCCAAGCGGGTCGAGTCGGTCGAAGCCCTGGCCGACAAGACGCGCACGCTCAAGCAGCAGATCGAGCAGCGCCAGCAGAGCCTGGAAGAGACCGCCAAGGAGCTGGAGCGTGCGGCGGCGGTGCGTGAAGAGACCGCCAACGCGACCCAGCACCTCGACAAGCTGACCAAGAAGCTGGCCGCCGCGCTCGAGGCCGCCGAGGCCCGTGCCGGCGCGGTCGACGAGCACACCGCGCGGCTCGAGGCTCGTGCCTCCGGCCTCACCGCGTCCGAGAAGCGCATGGAGGACTTCGCTCAGCGCCTGAAGAAGTGGAGCGTGGTCGATCAGAACGTGAATCAGACGCTCGAGGAAATCACCTCGCGCCAGGACACGATCGAAAGCGTCCGGTCCGAGCTCGAGCGCATGTTCACGATGGCCGAGAAGACCACCGCCAGCGTGCGCGAGATCAGCAACGCCCACGACGAGATCGAGCAGAGCCGCGAGCTGCTCGACAGCGTGGTCGCCCGCATGAAGGAAGTCCGCGATGCCGAGAGCGCGCTCGAGGAGCGCAAGCGCCAGATGGCGAAGGCCGAGGATCGCCTGGCGCGGGCCGAAGGGCTGCTCGCCGACGTCCGCTCCGGAGTCGAGGCGCTGCAGGCCCAGAAGTCGATCGTGGATCAGGCCGTCGAGAAGGCCGGCTCGCTCCAGTTCCTGCTGAAGCGCGCCGAGGCCGCGATCGAAGGTCTGAGCGAGCGGCGGAAGTCATCGGATCGGGTGCGCTCGGCCGCGGTTGCCGGACGCGACGACGACGATGACGACGAGGAGCACGCCCAGGCGGCGTAAGAGTGGGGGCCGTACCTCGGGGTCGCGCTATGGATGGCGCGGCCCCGATTTCTTGTTAGCATGCGCGCATGATCTTCGCCATCGATCTCGAAGGCGTGCTGGCGCCGGAAATCTGGCCCATCCTCGGCCAGCGCTTCGATCTCCCCGACCTCGCGCTCACCACGCGCGACGTCGCCGACTTCGACGATCTGATGCGCCGGCGGGTCGCCGCGACGCGCAGCCGCGCGCTCACGCTCAAGGACCTGCAGCTCGTCGCGCATGCGGTCGAGCCCTACCTCGGGGCGCGCGAGTTCCTCTTCCGCCTGCGCGGGCTCGGACAGGTGGTGGTGATCTCCGACACCTTCCATGAATTCTCGGAGCCGCTGGCGCAGAAGCTCGGCGGGCACAGCCTGTTCGCGAACCGCTTCGAGCTCGACGGCGAGGGCCGGCTCAGCGGATTCAAGCTGAGGATCCGCGGGCAGAAGGAACGGATCGTCGCCGGCTTTCGCACCGCGGGCTTTCCGGTCGCCGCGCTCGGCGACAGCCTGAACGATCTTTCGATCCTGAAGACCTGCGACTATCCCGTGCTCTATCGGCCGGTCGAGGCGCTCAAGCGCGAGTTCCCGGGCGCCCCGCTGGCGACGTCGCTCGATGACGCGCTCGCGTTCATGCAGGCCGCGGTGAATCGGGAAGAAAACGGAACGTAGTGCCGCGGGGAGATTGCGGGAACCGTGGCCAGCGTCTGAGGGACTACCGCACTTCCTTCGCGGCCTGAACGATCCAGTCCACCGTCTCCTGGGCCCCGCCGAAGCCGCGCGTTGAGACGCTGCGTCCAGTCGACGGCGAGTAGACCACCAGCGTCGGGAAGGCGTCGATCGAATAGCGCCTCTGCAGCGCCTCGATCTCGTCCGGATTGCGGCCTTCCTCGCGCACGCGGTCGACCACCGAGACCGGAATCACCGCGGTCTGCACCGTCTGCGCGTAGGGTCCATATTCGAACACCGATGATTTCATCGCGCGACAGGGCGGGCACCATTCGGCGTTGAAGTCGATCAGGATCGGCTTGCCGTTCTGCCGTGATTCATCCTCGGCGCCGTTGTACGAGGTCCAGTTCGAGATGATCGCGGGCGCGGATTCCGATATGTGCGCGCGCTCGATCGACCGCGGCGCGTTCATTGGCTGAGGCGCCGACACGACGACGGCGGCTGTCGGGCGGGCCGGCTGCGGAGGCTCCAGCTTCGGCACCGGCAGGCCACCCACCACCCAGCCAATCGCGATCGCGATCGGAAGCAGCAACAGCGTCCACCACGGCGAGAACGATCCGGATTCCCGTGCCATGCTAGGGTTATCGGCGGAGGTGCGAATCGACATGAAGGAGAACCGGGCGCTGCGCGAACAGCTGGCGAAGATCCAGGACTGGGGTGACGCTCACGCCAATTTCGACGCCGCCGTGCGCGATTTTCCGAAGTCGCTACGGGGCCGGCGCCCTAAGGGGCTGCCCTGGTCGGCCTGGGAGCTAATCGAGCATATCCGGCTCGCGCATACCGACATCCTCGAGTTCTCGACGGACTCGAAGTACCGGGAGCGCAAGTGGCCTGAGGACTACTGGCCCAAGCGGATCGCGCCGCCCAGCGATGCGGCGTGGCAGAAGAGCATCCGGGCCATCCGGCGTGATCAGACAGCGTTCGCGAAACTGGCGCGGAATCCGAAGATCGATCTGTTCGCCCCGATTCCGCACGGCAGTGGCCAGACCTATATGCGCGAGGTCCTGCTTGCCTCGGTTCATCTCTCGTATCACGTCGGCCAGATCGTGGCGGTGAGGCGCCTGCTCGGCTGCTGGCCACCGAAGTGACGCTTCCGCCGGTGGTCGTTGCCGGCGGCGGGCCGGCGGGCATGATGTGCGGCTATCTCCTCGCCCGCGCCGGCGTGCCGGTCACCGTGCTCGAGAAGCACGGCGATTTCCTGCGCGACTTCCGCGGCGACACCATTCATCCGAGCACGCTCGAAGTCATGAACGAGCTGGGCCTGCTCGATGAATTCCTGCTGCGCCCGCATTCCGAAGTGCGTCACGCCGAAGGTGAGATCGGCAACGTGCGCATTCGCGTCGGCGACTTCACCCACCTGCCGACGCGCTGCAAGTTCGTCGCCTTCATGCCACAGTGGGACTTCCTCGACTTCCTGGCCGCGAAGGCGCGGGCCTTCCCCACCTTCACGCTGCGCATGGAGACCGAAGCGACGCGGCTCCTGCGCGAGGGCGATCGCGTCGTAGGCGTCGAGACACGAACGCGCGGCGGCAGTCCGGAGCGTCTCGAGGCCCGGCTGCTCATCTCCGCCGACGGCCGCCATTCCGCCCTCCGCGACGACGCCGGCTTCCCGCGCAAGAATCTCGGCGCGCCGATGGACGTGCTGTGGTTCCGGCTCAAGTTTCGCGAAGGCGATCGCAATGCTGTGCTCGGCCGCATCGTCGACGGGCAGGTACTGGTCATGCTCTATCGCGGCGACTACTGGCAGTGCGCTCACATCATCCGCAAGGGCAGCTTCGATGCGGTGCGCGAAGCCGGTCTCGACGCGTTCCGCCACCGTGTGGCCTCACTCGCCCGCCGCGACAACGCCGACGAGATCGAGAGCTGGGACGAAGTGCGGCTGCTGACGGTGGTCGTCGACCGGCTGTTGAAATGGTCGGCGCCCGGCATTCTCTTCATCGGCGACGCCGCGCACGCCATGTCGCCGATCGGCGGCATCGGCATCAACCTCGCGATTCAGGATGCCGTGGCGACCGCGAATCTGCTGGCGCCGATTCTGCGGCAGCGCGCACCCACCGCCGCCGAGCTCGAGCGCGTGCAGCGGCGGCGCAATTTTCCGACCTGGGCGACTCAGGCGCTGCAGGTCGCGATTCAGGATCGCGCCATCGATCCGATTCTGAAGAGCGGGCGAACTCCGGGTGTTCCGTTCATCATTCGCCTGGCGCAGCGATTCCCAGTGCTGCAGCGGATCCCGGCGCGAATCATCGGCATCGGCTTCCGCCCCGAGCACGTGAGGACGCCGGCCAGCGTCTAGTCCACGGCGAAGCGCCCGGAGCAGGATCCATCAAGGGAGAAGTGGCATGGACCCAACAGTCATTGATCGCCTGCAATTCGATGCTCAGGCCCTCATGGCCGAGCACCGTCCAGCGTGGCGCCATCAGAACAAGGGCATCGTCTACGACGTGGCATGCCCGAGCGGCGCGATTCATCGAGGCACCCTCACCTACACGCGCTGGCAGAGAGCTCCGCTGCCGGAAAACGCGAATCCCTCGGCCGCCGCCGATCGAGTCGCGCCGCGCGCGGGTTTCTACGATTACGAAGCCGAGCGGGATTTCGACACCGCGATGGAATGGCATGTGAATTTTGCCGACCCCTATCTCTTCATTGGCCACAACTCGCCCCTGTTCGCGCAGGACGAGATGCAGGTCGCCGAACACCCGGCACTCGGAGCCCTGCGGGATCAGTTCCGTGCGCGTGGGAAGCATCCGCTGACCGAGGAAGACGGCGACCCAACCCCGATCCTGATCGCCGGGATCGAGAGACGCTGCCGTGTCGCGATCGATCGC
>DATJEP010000143.1:0-3162 GCA_035496475.1 Candidatus Udaeobacter sp. | reverse complement strand
GCGCCGTCTCGTCGACCGAGCCCCGCCTCGCGACCCGGCTCCGGTCTCTCGGGCTCGACCATGGCCGGGAGATCGCGCGCTTCGGAACCCTGCACTACGTTCGGCTGATCAGCTCCAGCGCTTCGTTCGATCCGACCGCCGCCGCCGCCGACCTCCGCGCGTCGGGGTTGGTACGCGCCGCGATTCCGAACCTGCGGATGCGCCTGTTCGACACGCTGCCGAATGACATCGACGTCGTCTATCAGTGGTACGTGAGCGACGGAGGCTTCGCCGACGTTCATCTGCCCGGAGCCTGGGACATCGGCCGAGGGAGCGCTTCGGTCCGCATCGGCATCATGGACACCGGCGTCGACCTCGGGCACCCCGATCTCGCGTCCAAGATCTGGACCAATCCCGGGGAGATTCCGGGCAACGGCATCGATGACGATGGGGACGGCCACATCGACGACGTGCACGGTTGGGACTTCGGCAACGAGGACGCCGATGCCAATCCGGAGCCGGCGGTGTTCGATTCCTCGCTCGGAATCCCGGTCGACGTCAGCTTCCATGGAACGTTCGTCGCCGGGATCGCGGCCGCCGCGACCGACAATTCCGAGGGGATCGCCGGCGCGTCGTGGAACTGCTCGGTCGTTCCGCTCAAGGTCGCGGACTCGACCGGCGACATTCCCGCCTCGGCGGTCACCGAAGCGTTCGCCTATGCCACCCGGCATCACCTCGAGGTTCTCAACATGAGCCTCGGCACCGCGAACGGCCCCGGCATTCCCGAGTACTTCCAGCCGATGGTCGACCAGGCCACCGCCGCGGGTGTGCTCTGCGTCGCCTCCGCGGGCAACGACGGTACGTCCGATCCCAATTATCCCGCCGCCTGCCCGGGTGTGCTCTCGGTGGCCGCCACCGACGCCAACAACGCGAGGTCGTCGTTCTCGAACTGGGGACCGGTCGTGCGCATCGCGGCGCCGGGCGAAGGGATGTGGTCGGCCATCTGCCGCAACTACACGATCGACGAGACCAGCCTGCTCATCTACTACATCTTCTTCGGATGGGACGGCGAGAGTCCGTACATGTATGGCGACGGCACCTCGTTCTCGTCACCGCTGGCCGCCGGCGTGTGCGGGCTGGTGCGGGCGCAGTATCCGGCGTGGACCCCCGCTCAGGTCCTCGATCACATCGTGGCGACCGGGGACACGGTGGCGTACGACGAGCCGATCGGGCCGAAGCTGAACGCGGCGCGCGCAATGTCCGCCGCTCTGACCGACGTGGCCTCGAGCGGCGGCGCGGTTCCGATGCGCGTGACACCGAATCCGTTCGCCTCTCGGGCGTCGATGAGCTTCTCGCTGAGCGCGGCCGCGGACGCGCAGGTCCGCATTCTGGATTGCTCGGGCCGGCTGGTGCGCGAGCTCGAGCGCGGCACGCTGAGCGCGGGTCCGCACGCGGTTGCGTGGGACGGCACGGATGCGCGCGGCGCGCCGGTGCGGGCCGGGATCTACTTCATCGAGCTGACGCGCGGCTCGATCCGCGAGCGGGCGAAGATCGTCCGGCTTCGCTAGCGACGGCATCGCCCGCGAGCCCGGGAGCCGGCGGCGCCGGCTTCAGGGCCGCGGCGGTCTCACCAGATCCGCACCTTCAGGTCGTCGGCCCGCACCATCGCGTCGCCTTCCCGGCATCCGAACGCGCGCGCGAACTCCGGCAGGTTCGACAGCGGTCCGTTGACGCGCCAGCGTCCGGGCGAATGCGGATTCGTCGCCGCGTCCTGCCGCGCCAGCTCCGGGCGCACCTGCTCGCGCCAGATCTGCGCGAACGCGAGGAAGAATCGCTGGTCGCCGGTGAATCCATCGACCACCGGTTCGGGATGGCCGGCACGGGCGTGCTGATAGGCCCGGTACGCGATGGCGAGGCCGCCGAGATCGGCGATGTTCTCGCCGGTGGTGAGCCGTCCGTTCACGTGCACCGTGTCGACGGCGACGTAGCCGTTGAACTGATCGATGATCCGTCCCGCGCGGGCCTTGAAGCGATCGGCGTCGGCCGGCGTCCACCAGTCCCGAAGGTTTCCGGCGGCGTCGAACTGCCGGCCGCGGTCGTCGAAGCCGTGCGTCATTTCGTGGCCGATCACGGTGCCGATGCCGCCGTAGTTGAAGGCGTCGTCCGCCTGCGGATCGAAGAACGGAGGCTGCAGGATCCCGGCGGGGAACACGATCTCGTTCATCGACGAGTTGTAGTAGGCGTTCACCGTCGGCGGGGTCATCGTCCACTCGGTCCGATCGACCGGCTTGCCGATCTTCGCCAGCCGGCGGCGGAACTCGAACCCCTCCGCGTTCTCGCGATTGGCGAGGAATGATCCCGGCGCGACGCTCAGCCGCGAGTAGTCCCGCCAGCGGTCGGGATAGCCGATCTTGCGCTGGAACGCGCGCAGCTTCGCAAGCGCCTGGGTCCGGGTGGAGTCGCTCATCCATTCCAGCGTGCCGAGGCGCTCGCGCAGCGCGGCCTCGAGATTGCCGATCATCGCCAGCGCCCGCTGCCGCGTCGCCGGGGTGAAGTAGCGCGCGACGAACTGGCGCCCGAGCGCCTCGCCCAGCGCGACGTCGGTCGCCGCCATGCAGCGCTTCCAGCGCGGCTTCAGCTCCTTCTCGCCGGTCAGCCGCGACTCGAACGAGAAGTTCTCGTTCACGAACGCCGAGCTCAGCCACGGGGAGGCGAAACGCGCGGCGTGCCAGCGCAGGTAGAGCTTCCAGTCCTCGAGGGGCACCGCGCTCCACAAACTGTCGAGCGCGTGGAAGAACCCGGGCTGGGCCACGTTCAGGGTTCCGAGTTCCGGCGTGCCGAGAGCGCCGAAATACTCCTTCCACGCCACGCGCGGCGACAGCGCCGCCAGCTGGGATCGGGACATCGCGTGGTAGTTGGACTTCGGGTCCCGCACCTCGACGTTGGTCCGCGACGCCGCGGCGAGCGCGGTCTCGAGCCCGAGGATCCGCTCCGCCGCCGGCCGCGACTCCGCGGCGGGAATGCCGCTCAGAGCGAGGGTGCGCTCGATGTGAATCCGATACGCCGAGCGCAGCGCCGTCGACTGGGAATCGGCGCGGAAGTAGTAGTCGCGATCGGGAAGGCCGAGCCCGCCCTGGCTCAGGAACGCGATGGTCGCCGTGCTGTTCTTGAAATCCTGGCGCG
>DATJEP010000142.1:0-21887 GCA_035496475.1 Candidatus Udaeobacter sp. | reverse complement strand
CTGCACGCGCTCGCTGCAGGATCAGCTGGTCGAGCGCGATCTTCCCGCGCTCCTCGAAGCCCTCGGCGTGTCGCTTCCGTTCGCGAGCCTCAAGGGCAAGCAGAACTATCTCTGTCCGCGCGAGCTCGATCTCGAGGATTCGCCCGCCGCCGAGGACCGCGAAACGCTGGAAGCGCTTCGGCGCTGGGCGGCCATCGACGCCGAAGGAGACCTCGATCGCTTCGAGCCGCCGGACGCCGACAGCTTCCGCCGCATGAGGCCGCGCATCGCCACCGACGCCGCGGCGTGCACCGCGGCGACCTGCCGTCGCGGCCGCGAGTGCTTCTGGGTGCGGGCGCGCCGCGAGGCGGCGAACGCGCGGATCATCGTCGTCAATCACGCCCTGCTGGCGCTGGCCGCGGAGAGCGAGGGTCTCCTGCCCGAGTTCGACGCACTGATCGTCGATGAAGCGCATCGCCTGGAAGGCGTGCTGCTCGCGCAGCTCGAGCGCTCGGTCTCGCGTCATCGCTTCGAGGAGCTGTTTCGCGTGCTCGGCAGCGCGCGGGCCCCGTCGCGCGGCCGGCGCCGCGCCGGCGGTGAAGCCGGAGGACTGCTGGCTCGCGCGAACGGATACGCGGCGCCACTTCTCTCGCGCGCCGGAGAAGAGAGCGTGCCCGATCAGATCGCGCGGCTGGCGCGCCGCGTCCCCGAGGCGCGCGAGGACGTCGAGCGTCTGTTCGAGCACGTCGCGGCGGATGCCGCGCCTTCCGGCCTCTATGCGCAGCGGCGTCGCTACCGGAATCCGGTGGAGCTTCTCGGCGGCCACTTCGAATCGCTGGAGACCTGCCTCAGGCACTGCACCGAATGCGCTCGCGCGCTGCATCGCCTCGGCGAGATCGTGGGTGGGCTCGACACGCCGCGCGCCCTCGAGCTCGCGGCCGAGTGCGAGCAGGTGTCGGGGCGGTTCGATTCGCTCGGCATGGATCTCGACGATCTCGCGCACGCGGCGCGGCCGGGCTGGGTCTACTGGCGAAGCTCGGGCGGCCGCGGCATCGAGCTGCACGGCGCCCCGATGACGGCCGGTGAGCACGCGCGGCGTCTCGTCCTTTCGCGCGCCCGCGCAACCGTACTGACCTCGGCGACCCTGTCCGCCGCCGGCGACTTCGAATTCCTGGCCGGACGCCTCGGACTCGGCGAACACCATGGCGCGCCCTACGAGGCGATCGCCCTGCCCTCGCCGTTTCCACTCGAGCGCCAGATGCGCGCGCACGTCTATGAAGGCGGAAGCGACGAGGCCGAAGCGGTCTGCGACGTGGTGGTGGAGCTGTCGCGCGGCCGGCGCAATCAGCTCGTGCTGTTCACGGCGCACGAGCGGCTCCGACGGGCGCGCGCGCGTCTGCTCAGCCGCCTCGGTGATCCCTCGCGCCTGATCGCGCAGGAATGGGACGGACCCGCCGGGCTGATCAGCGAGCGCTTCCGCGCCGCGCGCGGCGCGATCTTGCTTGGGGTCCAGAGCCTGTGGGAAGGTGTCGACTTTCCGGGTGAAGCGCTGGAAATCGTGGTGGTCGCGAAGCTGCCGTTCGCGGTACCCGACGATCCCAGGGTCGAGGCGCGCGCCGAGCATCTGCGCGGGCAGGACATCGATCCCTTCCGCGCCGACGCGCTGCCCGAGGCGGTGCTGCGATTCCGCCAGGGGGTGGGCCGGCTGATCCGTCGCGCGGACGATCGCGGCATCGTCGTGGTCTGCGACCCGCGCCTGGCGACCGCCTCGTACCGGAGCGCGTTCCTGAGCGCGCTGCCGGTGCCGGTCACGCGATGGCGGGACGCGAAGGCGATGGCGGATGACGCCGAGCGATTCCTGACGGAGAGTTTGGTGCTCGAGGAGGAGCCGTGATCGAGCTCGGAGAAACCCCACTCACCCTCGCCGACGTCGAGGAGATCGCGCGCCTCCCGGTCGGACGCACCTCCGGCCGTGTCCGGATCTCGAAGCTCGCCCGCACGCGAATCCAGGCCAGCCGCGACGTGATCGAGCGCGCGGTCCGCGAGGAGAAGGTCGTCTACGGGGTCACGACCGGATTCGGCGAGCTCAAGGATCGCCGCATCCCGGAGGACGACGTGCGCCAGTTGCAGGTCAACCTGCTGCGCTCGCACGCCGCCGGAGTGGGAGCGGCGGCGCCGCGCGACGTCGTGCGGGCGATGCTGCTGCTGCGCGCCTCGTCGCTGGCTCAGGGTTACTCCGGATGCAGGATCGAGGTGGTCGAGATGCTGGTCGACCTGCTCGAGAACGACGTCACCCCGATCGTGCCGCTCGAAGGCTCGGTCGGCGCGTCGGGTGATCTCGCGCCGCTCGCGCATCTCGGCCTGGTGCTGATCGGAGAAGGCGAGGCGCTGCTCGGCGATCAGCGCATGCCGGGCGCGCTGGCGCTGCGTGGCGCCGGGCTGCAGGCGCTGTCGCTCGAAGCCAAGGAAGGCCTGGCTCTCATCAACGGGACCCAGCTCTCGACCGCGCTCAGCGCGCTCGCGCTCAGCGACGCCCAGCAGGTGTGGGAGGCGGCGGTGGCGGCGGCGGCGCTCTCGATCGAAGTGCTGCTCGGTTCGTTCGCTCCGGCCCGTGATGAAGTGCAGGGGCTGCGGCCCTATCGCGGCGCGTTCGAGGCGGCGCGCCGGCTGCGGGCCTACTCCGAGGGCAGCGCGATCGTCGAATCGCATCGCGACTGCGGCCGCGTTCAGGACGCCTACTCGCTCCGCTGCGCGGCGGTGGTGCTCGGAGCGTCGTGGGACGCGCTGGTGCACGTCGAGGAACAGCTCGCGGTCGAGTTCAACGCGGTCAACGACAATCCTCTGGTGTTCGCCGACCGCGGCGAAGTGGTCTCGGCCGGACTCTTCCACGCTCAGCCCATCGCGCTGGTCGCCGACTACCTCAAGATCGCCACCGCCGAGATCGCCTCGCTCAGCGAGCGTCGCATCGACCGGCTGCTGGATGCGCGGGTCTCGGACCTGCCGGCGGTGCTCACGCGCTCGGCGGGGATCGAATCCGGTTACATGCTGGCGCAGTACACCGCGGCGGCGCTGGTCTCGGAGAACAAGGTGCTGTGCCATCCCGCCAGTGTCGACTCGATCCCGACCGGCGCCGGGATCGAGGACCACGTCAGCATGGCGCCGATCGCCGCGCGCCACGCCGGCAAGGTGGTGGAGAACGTGGCACGCGTGGTCGCGCTCGAGCTGATGTGCGCATGCCGCGCGCTCGAGTTCCGCCGTCCGCTCGAAGCCGGCACCGGATGCGAGCGCCTCTACGGCATGGTGCGTCGCCGCGTCCCCGCGCCCGAAGGCGACCGGCCGCTGTCGGGGGCGTGCGAATCGCTGGCGCGCTGGATCTTCTCGGGCGAGATCGCGCGGCTGGCCGAGGAGGAGGTCGAAGCGTGAGCCCGGCGGTCGGATCCCGCACCGTGCGCGCGCCGCGCGGAGCGACGCGCGTCTGCCGCGGCTGGGCGCAGGAAGCGGCGATGCGGATGCTGATGAACAACCTCGATCCCGACGTCGCCGAGCGGCCGGACGATCTCGTGGTCTACGGCGGCACCGGCAAGGCGGCGCGATCGTGGGAGGCGTTCGACCATATCGTCGCGGCGCTGCGTGATCTCGCGAACGACGAGACGCTGCTGGTTCAGTCCGGCAAGCCGGTCGGTGTCTTCCGCACGCACGAGGGCGCGCCGCGCGTCCTGATCGCGAATTCCCTGCTGGTGCCGCGCTGGGCGACGTGGGAGCACTTCTGGGAGCTCGAGGGCCGCGGCCTCACCATGTTCGGCCAGATGACCGCGGGCTCCTGGATCTACATCGGGTCCCAGGGCATCGTTCAGGGCACGTTCGAAACCTTCGCCGAGATCGCCGAGCGCCATTTCGGCGGCAGCCTGGCCGGGCGTCTCGTTCTGACCGCCGGGCTCGGCGGCATGGGAGGTGCGCAGCCGCTGGCGGTGACCATGAACGGCGGCGTGTGCCTCGCGGTCGAGGTCGACGAAGCGCGCGCGCGGCGCCGCGTCGAGACCCGCTACTGCGACGGCATCGCTCACACGCTGGACGAGGCCGTGGCGCGCTGTCACGCGGCGATGGCCGACCGGCACGCGCTCAGCGTCGCGCTGATCGGCAACGCCGCCGAGACCCACGCCGCGCTGCTCGAGCGCGGCGTGATCCCGGACGTCGCCACCGATCAGACCTCGGCCCACGATCCGCTCGCCGGGTACGTTCCCGCCGGACTCTCGATCGCGCAGGCCGCCGCGCTGCGCGCCGGCGATCCGGGCGAGCACGTGCGCCGGGCACGGCGCTCGATGGCCGACGAAGTGCGCGCGCTGCTCGGCATGAAGGCGCGCGGTACGGTGCTGTTCGACTACGGCAACAACCTGCGCGGCGAGGCGGTCGAAGGAGGTCTGGCGCGCGAGCAGGCGTTCTCCTATCCGGGCTTCGTGCCCGAATACGTCCGTCCGCTCTTCTGTACCGGCAAGGGTCCGTTCCGCTGGGCGGCGCTGTCAGGCGAGCCGTCGGACATCGCCGCCACCGACACCGCCGCGCTCGAGGAGTTCCCCAACGACCGCCGGCTGCATCGCTGGATTCCGCTCGCGTCGCAGCGCATCGCGTTCCAGGGGCTGCCGGCGCGGATCTGCTGGCTCGGATACGGCGAGCGCGCGCGGCTCGGGCTGCGCTTCAATCGGATGGTGCGCGACGGCACGCTCAAGGCTCCGATCGTGATCGGACGCGACCATCTCGACGCGGGATCGGTGGCCTCGCCCTGGCGCGAGACCGAGGGCATGAAGGACGGCAGCGACGCGATCGCCGACTGGCCGATCCTGAACGCGCTGCTGAACTGCGCATCGGGTGCTTCGTGGGTCAGCGTCCACCACGGCGGCGGCGTCGGGATCGGCAACTCGATTCACGCCGGCATGGTGATCCTGTGCGACGGCTCGCGCGAAGCCGACGCCAAGCTCGAGCGCGTACTGACCAACGATCCCGGCACCGGCGTCATGCGTCACGCCGACGCCGGTTATCGCGAAGCCGTCGATTGCGCGAAGCGCACCGGCATGAACCTGCCGGGGATCACGCGGTGAGCCCGCGCCGCATGCGCGTGCCCTGGCGCCGCCTGCCGGGCCGGAGCGCGGCATGAGCACGCCGATCCGCGACACCTCGGTGCGCTCGGTGGCCGGCCGCGCCGCGTACGTCATCCTCCACAACACGTCGGAGATCGTGACGTTCGACGCCGCCGGCGAGAAGCTGCTGCGCTACCCGCGCGGCGCGATCGTGTTCCAGGACGGACGCGTGCTCGAGGTCGGCGGCGCGGGAGAGCTGACGCGCCGCCATCCCGAGGCGCGCCCGCTCAACGCCAACGGCCGGCTGGTGACGCCCGGGCTCGTCGACTGCCACACCCACATGATCTTCGCCGGTCACCGCGCCGCGGAGTTCCAGCGTCGCCTCGCCGGCGAAAGCTATGAAGCGATCGCCGCCGCGGGCGGCGGCATCCGCTCCACCGTCGCCACCACCGCCGCCGAGCGCGAGGACATGCTCGAGAGGCTGCTGGCGACTCGGCTCGAGCGCTGGCGCGCGAATGGCTGCACCACGGTCGAGGTCAAGAGCGGCTATGGCCTCGAGCCTGCCGCGGAGCTGCGGCTGCTCGATCTCATTCGCGCCGCCTCACAGCGCGTGCCGGGCCGCGTGCATCGCACCGCGCTCCTGCTCCACGCGCTCCCCGATCTCTACGCCGGCCGGCGCGAGGCCTACCTCGACGAGATCTGCGAGCACACGCTGCCCGAGATCCGTCGTGCCGACCGCGCCGGCATGATCGACGTGTTCTGTGATCCCGTCGCCTTCAGCGTCGAAGAATGCCGGCGCGTGCTGCTCCGCGCGAAGGAGCTCGGCTTCGCGCTGCGCCTCCATGCCGATCAGTTCGAGCGGAGCGGCGGAGCGGCGCTCGCCGCCGAGCTCGGCGCACGCTCGGCGGATCATCTCGAATCCGCAACCGAAGAGGACTGGAGCGCGCTGGCGAAAGCGGGCACGGTGGGCGTGCTGCTGCCGGCCGCGGCGCTGACGCTGCGCCAGCGGCTGCCCGAGGCCGCGATGCTGCGGCGGAGCGGAGCGCGCTGGGCGGTCGCAACCGATTTCAATCCCGGCACCGCGCCGGCCCAGTCGCTGGTCGAATGCGCGGCGCTGGCGGCGCGTCTGTGCGGGTTCAACGCCGAGGAGACGCTGCGCGCCATCACCTGGAACGCCGCGCGCGTGCTCGGCGCCGAGGCCGAGGTCGGTCATCTGACGCCCGGCGCCTGGGGCGACGCGGTGAGCTGGGAATGCGAGACGCTGGAGGAGCTGCCCTACTGGATGCCGGCGGTGAGGCCCGATTGCGTGTTCCTTCGCGGCGCCGACCTCGCGCTTCCGACGCTCGAGCGGCGGGTATGGCCGTGACGTTCCGGCCCGGGTGCGCCGAAAACAGCTGCATGGGCGCCGTGAGCGAAACGCGTGCGGGATCGGCCGCGCGCCTTATCGAGACGCCGGGGATCGCGACATGAGCCGCCTGGTCGAGTGCGTTCCGAACTTCTCCGAAGGCCGCCGTCCGGAAGTGATCGAGGCGCTGATCGAGGCCATCGCCGGCGTGCCCGGGGCGACGCTGCTCGATCACGAGATGGACGCTGACCACAATCGCTCGGTGCTGACGTTCGCGGGCGAGCCCGAACCGGTGATCGAAGCCGCGGTGCGCGTGGTCGCGAAGGCCTCCGAGCTGATCGACCTGACCCAGCACACCGGCCAGCATCCGCGCATGGGAGCGACCGACGTGGTGCCGTTCGTTCCGGTCGAGGGCGTGACGCTCGAGGAGTGCGCGGAATTCGCGCGCGCCGCCGGCCGGCGCATCGGCGAGGAGCTCGGCATTCCGGTCTTTCTGTATGAAGCCGCGGCCTCGCGCCCCGAGCGCGTCTCGCTCTCCGACGTCCGTCGCGGTGAGTTCGAGGGTCTGCGCGAGAAGATCGGACACGACGCCACGCACGCGCCCGACTTCGGCCCGGCGCGGATTCACGCCACCGCGGGCGCCACTGCGGTCGGGGCCCGCCGGTTCCTGGTCGCGTTCAACGCCAACCTGAACACCGGCGACGTGCGCGTCGCGAAAGCGGTGGCGGCGGCGATTCGCGAGCAGAGCGGGGGACTAAAGAACGTGCGCGCGCTCGGCTTCTCGATCGAGGGCGGGCGCCGCGCTCAGGTGAGCATGAACCTCGTCAACACCGAGGCGACGCCGATCCATCGCGTGCTCGCGCTGGTGCGCGACGAGGCAGCGCGTCACGGCGCGGTGATCTCGGGCTGCGAGGTGGTGGGACTGATCCCCGAGGCGGCGATGCTCGACGTGGCGCAGCACGCGCTTCAGCTCGAGAACTTCCGCCGCGATCAGGTGCTCGAGCTCAGGCTCAAGCGCCCGCCGCTCAGCGACGCGGTGCCGATCGGCGCGTTCTTCGATCGAGTCGCCGAGGCGACGCCGACACCGGGAGGCGGCACCGCCGCCGCGGTCGCCGGCGCCCTGGCGGCCTCACTTTCCAGCATGGTGGCGAGCCTGACGCTCGGAAAGAAGAAATACGCGGCGAGCCAGGACGCCATGCGTGACGTGAAGCGCCGCGCCGATCTCGCGCGACGCCGGCTCATGACCCTGGCCCGACGCGACGCCGAGGCCTTCGAAGCGGTCCTCGGCGCGCGCCGGATGTCCGACGCCACCCCGGCTGAATCCCAGGCCCGGGCCGTGGCGCTGGCCGCCGCGGAGCTCGAGGCCGCCCGGGTTCCGCTCGAAACCGCCGAAGTCTGCCTCGAGGTGGTCGAGCTCGCCGGGATCGCCGCCAGCTCCGGCAACGCCAACGCGATCACCGACGCGGGCGTGGCCGCGCTGCTGGGGCGGGCGGCCGGGGAAGGGGCCCTGCTCAACGTCGAAATCAACCTGAAGTCGATGTCGGTTTCCGCCGATAAGAGCGATGTGGAGTCGGCGTCTCGCCGTCTCCGGCAAGCGCTTACCTCATCGGCTCAGCGCTGCCAGGAGACGGTTCATGCTGCCTTGGGCGCTTGACAGGGACTGCCTCAACAAACCTGGCGCGTGCTCGGACGCGTCAAGGGGGCTGCCAACTTGGAAAAGGCGATCGAGATCAAGCGTCGTGCCCAGCGCTGCATCCAGAATGGGGATCTCGACGGCGCGCTGAGCGAATACGAAAAGCTCGTCGCGATCGAAGATTCGGATCCATACAACCTGGTTCTGCTCGCCGATCTGCTCTTCAAGAAGGGCGCGACCGGTGAGGCCGGGCAGCGTTACCTCGGCGCCGCGACGGCCTACGAGAAGGCCGGCCTCTACAAGAACGCGATCGCGGTCTGCAAGAAACTGATGCGGCTCCAGCTCGCGCCTTCCCAGGTGTTCGAGCGGCTCGCATCGCTGCATCTGCTCGACGGCCTCGGCACCGAGGCCTCGCTCTATTTCCAGCAGCATGCCGAGAATCTCGCGCGCGAGGAGAAGTACGCCGAGGCGGCGAAGGCGCTGAAGCAGGCCTACGACGCGTCGCACGAGAACGTGAAAGCACTCGAGCGCCTGGCCGAGGTTCAGCTGCTGCTCGACAAGCGCGACGACGCGGTGAAGAGCCTGCTCGAGGCCGCACAGGAATACGGCCGCGCCAGCCAGATGGCCGACGCGGATCGCTGTCGCAAGCGCGCGCGACAGCTCGACCCGTCGGCGAAGATCGACGCGCTCGAGGCCGGAGAAACTGTGGACGTCACGCCCGAGACGCGTGGCGCCCCGGCGACGCTCCCGACGCGAGCGACGAGCGAACCGGCGTCCCACGCCGGGCACGGGCCGGAATCGGCGGATCCGAAGCCGGCGCGACTTCAGCTCGACACCGCCGTTGCGGAAGAGTCCGTGGAGGCGGGAACCGGGGAGACCGAGCGTCCGGGAGCGTCGCGCATCTCGGACCTCGAACTGTCGCGCGACATGGGTTCGTTCGTTCCACCGCGACTCGGTGCCGATGACCATGGCTCCGAGATCGAGCGCACCTCGATTCCGAACCTGAACGGAGAGCGGCCCGCCGTCGAGCCGCTGGAGACGCATGCGCCGTTCGAGACGCCGGTATCGGCGAAGTCCGCGGGGACCGGGACCGAGCCCGGTCCGCCCGCGCTCGAGATGACGCCGGTCGAAGCATCGGAGGCGGAAGCGCCCGCCGAGGTTCGCGAGGAGCCGATGCCGCTCCGCTCGTCGCCGGCCAAGGGTGCGGGATCGATCGACACGGTCGAGAAGTCGGGAGCCGCCAGCGCCGCGGCCGCGCCGCCGGGCCTCGCGTTCGAGGGCGCCGAGTCGGCTGCCGCGTCGGGCGCCAGTCTGGGCGAGGTCGAGCGCATGCTGAGCCGCGCCCAGGAGTGCTTCCGCGCCGGGCAGCGCGAAGCGGCGAGTGAGGCGCTGGCGGGAGCCGCGAGCGCGTACGATTCGCTCGGCCGGTTCGACAGCGCGGCGACGATCTACCGCAGCCTCGGCAAGAGCGCTCACGCCACCGTCGAGATGCTGGAGCGCTGGCTGGAGAACTGCGAGCGGCGCAAGGACCGCGCCGAGGCGGCACAGGTCGCGTGCGAGCTCGGCGACCGAGCGCTGAACGAAGGACACGCGCCCGACGCGCGCCGCTGGTTCGAGCGTGCGCGCGATTACGATTCGACCAACGACATCTCGCTGCGCCGGCTCCAGCGCATGAGCAGCCCGGGCGGCGCCGATCCACCCGCGCCCAAGCCCGATGCTCCGGCCGGTCGCGGCTCCAAGGCCGCGCCGGCGCGCGAGAGCACGGGACCGGCCGTCGCCGGCGCCATCGAGCCCGGGCGCGTCGAGGTCGCGGTGGGTCGCGGCGAGGCCGTGACGTTCGACCTCGGCTCGCTGATCTCGGAATTCCAGCGTGGCGTCGAGGCCCAGCTTTCCGGTGACGCACGCAGCCATTACGATCTCGCCATGAGCTACCGTGAGATGGGCCTGCTCGAGCAGGCGGTGGAGGCCTTCCGCACCGCGTCGGACGACCCCGAGTGCGGTGTCAGCGCGCTCGAGATGTCGGGGCGCTGTCTGCGCGAGCAGGGCCGGTTCGAAGAGGCGGTCGAGGAATTCGGGCGCGCCCTGTCGCGTCCCGGGCTCGACGCGACCGCGCGGCTCGGGCTCCACTACGAGCTCGGGATGGCGCATCAGGGCGCGGGTGAGCTCGAGGCCGCGATCGCCGAGTTCGAGATCGTCCATGGCGAGCGGCCCGACTTCGCCGACGTCGCGGAACGGCTGGCCGAGATGCGCCGGAAGCCGGGGAAGACCTGATGTCACGGCCGCCCGAGGGCGGTCGCCGGCTCGATCTGCACGCGCATACCGCGTACAGCGACGGATCGCTGACCCCGCAGCAGCTGATCGCTCACGCTCGCGTGCGACAGCTCGCGGCGATCGGCATCACCGATCACGATTCGGTGGACGCGATCGCCGAGGCGCGCGCGGCGGCGGGATCGTCGATCGAGGTCGTGCCGGGGATCGAGATCTCGACCGCGCTCGACGGGCTCGACCTTCACATCCTCGGCTACTTCGTCGATCCCGACGACGACGAGCTGCGTGCGCGCCTGACGCGATTCCAGAAGGAGCGCATCGACCGCGCCCTCGCGATCGTCGACCGCCTGCGCGTGCTCGGCGTCCCGGTCGACGCGGCGGAGGTCATGGCCAGCGCGGGACCCGGCGTGGTCGGAAGGCCTCACATCGCCGACGCGCTGGTGCGCGCCGGGCACGTCGAGAATCTCGACACCGCGTTCCGCCGATACCTCGGACCGCGCGGCGAGGCATTCGTGGCGCGGCCGTCGTTCCGGCCCGAAGACGCGATCACGCTGATCGATCGCGCCGGCGGGCTCAGCGTGCTGGCGCATCCGGGATCCAGTCTCGCGGTCTCCACCGTCGAGCATCTGGCGTCCGAGGGTCTGCGCGGCATCGAGGTGTGGCATCCGCAGCACGGACTCAGCACCATCCGTCATTACCGAGCGCTGGCGGCGAAGCTCGGTCTGCTCGAGACCGGCGGCTCCGATTTCCACGGTGTCGGCCGCAGCCTCGATCTTGGCGAGATCGCGGTGCCGTGGAGCGTCCTCGCCATCCTGAAGGACGCCGCCGGCGTCGCCGGCTGATCGCTCGTTCGCGCCGACCGCCGTTGACTTGCCTCGCGGCGCGCCGCTAATCTGCCGCGTCTCAGAAGCTCCCGCTCCCATGTCCGCCTCGTCCGCGGAGTCATCCCGCCATCAATCGTCCGCTCCGGTCCACGCGGCGCCTGTCGTACGCGGCTCTGATGGTCGCGGCCGGGTTGACCGGCGTCTATGCCGAGCCGTGGCCGAATTTCGAAGTCCTGACGCTGGTCGTGTTTCTTTCCGGCATCCTGCTCGGCGCCCGGGGCGGGGCGTGGGTGGGCGGGCTCACCATGCTCGCGTACTCGCTGCTCAATCCGTACGGGCCCGCGCATCCGGTCGTCACGCTTTCGCAGGTGGTGGGTGAGCTGGTGGCGGGCCCGGCCGGCGCGGCGTTCCTCGCCGCCGGGTTCGTATCGCGTCCGGTCGCGATTCGCGCCTCGATTCTCGCGGTCGCCGCGATCCTGCTCACCGCGTTCTTCGACTTCATCACCAATCTGGCGAGCGGCATCATCTACGGCCAGATCCGGATCATGCTGATTGGAGGCATTCCGTTCTCACTCATTCACATCGGCACCAACGTGCTGCTGTTCGTGGTGCTCGGCACGCCGCTGTGCGGCTTGTTCGCGCGCTATCGCGAGCGCTTGTCGGCCTGATCGCGATCGCCGGGCCCGCGCTTTCGGGCCCGACCGATCCGGATACGCTCGGCGGTCGCACCTCGGACACGATTTCCGACACCGATCTGCCGCGCTGGTGGAGCGAGCCCGGCTGGCCCGGCTTCACTCCCAACGCCGGGCTCGGCACCGCGTTCGCCTGGACGCTGGCGGGCCACAGCATCGGCGGGTGGTCGCTCACCGGCGCCGAGCTTCCTCCGGCGATTCCGTGGCCGTCGCTCGACGAGGCCCGCCGCGCCCTCGTGTGGTCCGACTCGGTCCGGGTCGGCGCCGAGTCGGACGCGGGCTGGCAGGGTCCCGGCGCCGCGCTCGCGAACGCGGCCTCGCTGCACGTCGCGACGCGGAAGGTGCGCGCGCGCTCGGTGTTCCGCCTCGAAACCGGAGAATTCGGTCTCGACCGCTACGCGCTCGCGGTCGAGCGTGGCGACTCGCTGCGCTGGATCCGGATCGAGACCACGTCCGGGCACCGCGACGCCTTCGGCGCGATGGGTCGCGGCGGCGACCACGCGTGGGATCTGGTGGGGGCGTGGACGCGGGGCGCGCATCGGCTGTCGGGCAGCATCGGCCAGCGCGGCGCGGCGCAGGAGCTGTCGCACGCCGCGGTGAGCGAGGACGCGGGCGGACAGAGTGGAAACGCCGCCTACGAGTGGCGGCGGGATGGACGCCGGCTGTCGCTGGCGTTCGCGCGCGGGCTCGATCATCGCGAGGACATCATCGACGTGCCGGGGCTGTTCTCGTTCTCGCGCCGCGAGGCCCAGGAGAACCGCTTCGACGCCGAAGCCGAGACGCCGTGGGCGGGAGGGACGGTGGCCGCGCGCGGATGGTGGAGCCGCTCACGCGTCGTCCGCACCTACGACGACGCGTTCGACGCGCGCACCACGACGTGGTGGGGCGCCGGCGCGTTCGATCACGGCGCCGGGGACGGAAGGCTGAGGCTCTCGCTCGGCGGCGGACACAGCAGCGCGCTCGCGCGCGATCTCTTCGCGCCGTCGGCCAGCCTCTCGTTCGCGACCGGAGCCGCGCGAGGCCGCGTGTTCGCCGAACGCCTGCTCCATCCGGTGTGGTCGGACCTCGCGCCCGGCCAGAGCGCGTTCCTCCAGCACACCGACGCGTTCGGCATCGAGGCCGGCGCCTCGACGCGCCGGCTCCGGGGCGAGACCTCGGTGCTGACCGGCATCACGCATGACCGGGCGATCGTGTTCCCGTATCCGATCGAGGACATCTGGCTGAGGGCGGGCGCGACCGCCGAAACCCGACGGTTCGGATTCGCGCTGCTGACCGCGTCAGCGCGGGCGACCACGCGGCATTTCGAGCTCACGGCGTCGGGATTCGCGCTGGCCCGCGATCAGGACGCGAGCGAGCCGCGCGTCGAGCCGGATGCCGGAATGCGAATCTACGGCGAGAATCGGTTCTCGGCGTTCCAGAACGATCTCTTCGTCCGCCTGAGAGTCGAAGGCGACGCGGTCGGCGCGCGCGAATCGAAGACCGGCGGCGTCGACGAGCCGATCCCGGCCTTCTGGACCAGCGGAGCCAGCGTGATCGTCACGCTCGCCGACGCGACGCTGATCCTTCGCGCTTCGAATCTCGAGAACGAGAAGCGTCCCGAACCGTGGGTGGACCCCGGCACCGGACTTCTCGCGCGCGGGCCCGGCCGGGCGATTCGCTTCACGTTCACCTGGCGTCTCTTCGACTAGCGCGGAGCCGCTGAAGCACCGCGTTTCCACGGCGCCCCCGTGAGGAGCAGCGGGTCATGCTCACGCCGGCGGAGCGGCGGGGCGCGCTCGTCGTTCTGGCACTGATCGCGCTCGGCACCGCGTGGGACCTGTGGCACGCCTCGCATCCGCGCTGGCGCCCGCTGGCCCAGGCGGTCGACCGGGTCACCGCGACGACGGATGCGAACGACCGCGACTCGTTGAATCACGCGGCGGGAGATCGCGACGTGACCGGACGTCCGAGCGCGGCCGGGAGCCGCGATTCGGTGCCGGTGGCCCGCCCGGCCGGGCGCGGCAAGCGCCCGCCCAGCCACGCCATCGACCTCAATCACGCCGGGCCCGAGGAGTTCCATGCCCTGCCCGGGATCGGCCCGGTGCTGGCGAAGAGGATCGTCGACTACCGCAGCGCCCACGGACCCTTCGGCTCGGTCGAGGAGCTCCGCGCGGTGCGTGGAATCGGGCCGAAACTGTTCGAGCGTCTGCGCCCTTACGTCCGCGTCTGAACCCGCCGAAAACGTTCCGGCCCGGCTCCACGAGGCCGCGACGTGCGTGCAGATCGCAATCCGCGGGGCCTCGCGAGCGTGCAGATTCTGCTTCAGTCGGGGCCGGCCCCCTTCCGATAACCGGTGCGAGCCAAAGCGATTCGATCGTTCCGCACTCGGCGGGCGAACGCGGGCAGGCAGGTCGCACATTCGGAGTTTCGTTCGTTCGGTGAGGCCGCGCGTGCCGTGCGCTTTCACCGGCAGGCAGCGCATCCATTCGGGAAACGACGTGAAGGACGACATCGGACAGAAGCTGCTCGAAGCACAACTGATCGACGAGAACGCCCTGGTCAAGGCGGCCCAGCAGCAGAAGAGCACGGGCGGCTCGCTGACCGGCAATCTCGTCAAGATCGGCGCGATCAGCGAGGAAGCGCTGCTCGACTTCCTGTCGCGCCATTTCGGCGCGCCGTCGGTCGACCTCAAGACCTACGAGCCCGATCCCACGCTGATCCGGCTGATCCCGGGCGACGTCGCCACCAAGTTCATGGCGCTGCCGGTGGCGCGCACCGGCCGCCGTCTGATCGTCGCGATGAACAACCCGGCGAACATCTTCGCGATCGACGACATCAAGTTCATCACCGGCTACGAAGTCGAGCCGCACGTCGCGACCGAGAGCTCGCTCAAGCGCGCGATCGACCGCGCCTACGACTCGGCCGGCACCATGGCCGACGTCATGAAGACCATGGAAGAGGATCTGTCGGTCGTCGAAGAGGACGACGCGGCGGAGGCCGAGAGCGGCCTCGCCGGCATGGATGAGGCGCCGATCGTCAAGCTGGTGAACTCGCTGATCACCGACGCGGTGCGCAAGAGCGCGTCGGACATCCACATCGAACCCTACGAGAAGTCGATGCGCGTCCGCTTCCGCATCGACGGCGTGATGCAGGAAATGATGGCGCCGCCGTTCAAGTTCAAGGCCGCGATCATTTCCCGCCTCAAGATCATGGCCGAGCTCGACATCGCGGAGCGGCGCGTGCCGCAGGACGGCCGCATCAAGATCAAGGTCCTCAACCGGACCATCGACCTCCGTGTCTCGTCGCTGCCCACGATCTTCGGCGAGAAGATCGTGATGCGAATTCTCGACAAGAGCAACCTCAACATCGATCTGGAGAAGCTCGGATTCGAGCCGGGCTCGATGAAGGAGTTCGTCTCGGCGATCGCGAATCCCTACGGCATGGTCCTGGTCACCGGCCCGACCGGCTCGGGGAAGACCACCACGCTCTACTCGGCGCTGTCGCGGGTGAACACTCCCGAAGTCAACGTGATGACCGCCGATGACCCGGTCGAGTACAACCTCGACGGCATCAACCAGGTGCTGGTCAACGAGGACGTCGGCCTCACCTTCGCCGCGGCGCTCAAGGCGTTCCTGCGCCAGGACCCCAACATCATCATGGTCGGCGAAATCCGCGACATCGAGACCGCGTCGATCGCGGTCAAGGCCGCGCTCACCGGACACCTCGTGCTCTCGACGCTGCACACCAACGACGCCCCGAGCGCGATCGGCCGAATGATCGACATGGGCGTGGAGCCGTTCCTGGTGGCGTCGTCGGTGAACATCGTGCTGGCCCAGCGTCTGGTGCGCCGTGTCTGCGCGCACTGCAAGCGGACCATCGAGCTCAACGAGGAAGTGCTGCGCGAGCTGCAGCTCGATCCCAAGGAAGCGGCGAAGGCGCAGTTCCAGGAGGGCGCCGGCTGCGTCGACTGCAACAACACAGGCTACCGCGGGCGGCAGGGCGTCTACGAGGTGATGCCGTTCACGCCGAAGCTGCGCGACCTGGTGCTCGAGCGCGCTTCCGCCGGCGAGATCAAGAAGCTGGCGATCGCGGAGGGAATGCTGACGCTGCGCCGCGACGCGCTGGAAAAGCTGAAGCGCGGTCTGACGACCGTCGAGGAAGTACTCAAGGAAACCGCCGCCGACAAGCTCTAGGACGGGCGCCGTGGGCCGCGGGATTCCGGGGCCGGACGCGTCGACAAAGGAGAGGACTCCCGTGGTAACCCTTCGCCAGCTGCTGGAAGAGATGGTCCATCGCAAGGCCTCCGACCTCCACATCACGGCCGGCGTGCCCCCGGAGTTCCGCATCGACGGATCGATCACGCCGAGCGAGTACGAAGTCGTGACGCCGGAGAGCGCGGCCTCGCTCGCCTACAGCGTGATGTCGGACGAGCAGCGCAAGCGATTCGAGACCACCAAGGAGCTCGACTTCTCGTTCGGCATCAAGAACCTGTCGCGCTACCGCGCCAACGTGTTCCTGCAGCGCGGCGTGGTGTCGATGGCGATCCGCCAGATTCCATTCGAGATCCTGCAGATGGAGAAGCTCGGCCTGCCTCCGGTGGTGAAGGAATTCACCAACCGGCAGCGCGGCCTGGTGCTGATCACCGGTCCGACCGGCAGCGGCAAGTCGACGACGCTGGCGGCGATGCTCGACAAGATCAACGGGCAGCGCTCCAGCCACATCATGACGATCGAGGATCCGATCGAGTACATCCATCACCACAAGAAATGCATCGTCAACCAGCGCGAAGTGGGCGCCGACACGACCTCGTTCCCGACCGCGCTCAAGTACGTGCTGCGGCAGGATCCCGACATCATCCTGATCGGTGAAATGCGCGATCTCGAGACCATCGAGTCGGCGCTGACCATCGCCGAGACCGGCCACCTGGTGTTCGCGACGCTCCACACCAACTCCACGTACGAAGCGGTCAACCGCATCGTCGACGTGTTCCCGTCCGACCAGCAGCGCCAGATCTACACCCAGCTCGCGTTCGTGCTGGAAGGCGTGGTGACGCAGCAGCTCATCCCGCGCAGCCGCGGCACCGGCCGCGTCATGTGCGCGGAGGTGCTGGTGTGCACGCCGGCGATCAAGGCCGTGATCCGGGAAGGCAAGACCCATCAGATCTACAGCCTGATGCAGGCCGGTCAGAAGTTCGGAATGCAGACCATGAACCAGGCGCTCCTCCAGTCCGTGCTGGACAAGCAACTGTCTCCGGAGGACGCCCTCGAGCGGTGCTCGGATCGAGTCGAGATGGAGTCGATGCTCGGCAAGGTCCTGCGCAAAGCCGCCTAGGAGGCCCACAATGCCCGTCTACACATGGAAAGGCCGGACGCTCGCCGGCGAAGCTCAGAGCGGAGAGATCGAGGTGGGCCGTCAGGAAGAGGCGCTCGAGATCCTGCGCAAGAAGAAGATCCTCATCACCTCGATGCGCCCGAAGGGCGGCATGGCGCTGCCGAAGTTCGGCGGCCCCGGCGTCAGCACCAAGGATCTGGCCATCTTCACGCGCCAGTTCGCCACCATGATCTCGGCCGGTCTGCCGCTGGTGCAGTGCCTCGACATCCTCGCCAAGCAGTCGAGCAAGCCGTCGTTCGGCCGCGTGATCGGTGAAGTGACGCGCGAGGTCGAAGCCGGCTCGACGCTGTCGGACGCGCTCGGCAAGTACAAGAACGTGTTCGACGACCTGTTCCGCAACATGGTGGCGGCCGGCGAAGCAGGCGGCGTGCTCGACGAGATCCTGATGCGTCTCGCCACCTACATCGAGAAAGCCGACGCGCTGAAGCGCAAGATCCAGAGCGCGATGGTGTATCCGATCGTCGTGCTCACCGTCGCGCTCGGCGCCACCGCGTTCATGCTGATCTTCATCATCCCGACCTTCGCGAAGATGTTCACCGAGTTCGGCGGTGAGCTGCCGCTGCCGACCAAGATCGTGCTCGGGGCGTCGCACCTGCTGCAGGGATACTGGTGGGTGGCGCTGATCGCGATGGGCGGATCGCTGTTCTTCCTCAACCGTTACTACGCCACCGAGAACGGCCACCGCAACATCGACCAGCTTCTGCTCAAGATCCCGGTGCTCGGCGACGTGCTGCTGAAGGGCGCGGTCGCGCGCTTCACGCGCACGCTCGGGACGCTGATCTCCTCGGGTGTGCCGATTCTGTCGGGGCTCGAGATCACCGCACGCACCGCCGGCAACAAGATCATCGCCGAAGCGATCATGACGGCCCGCGCCTCGATCCGCGAGGGCGAGACCGTGTCGGCGCCGCTCAAGCAGTCGGGGGTGTTCCCGCCGATGGTGGTGCAGATGATCTCGGTCGGCGAGCAGACCGGCGCCCTGGACGAGATGCTCACCAAGATCGCGGTCTTCTACGAATCGGAAGTCGACACCGCGGTCGATACGCTGACGTCGATCATCGAGCCGGTGATGATCGTGGTCATGGGCGGCATCGTCGGCGGCATGGTGATCGCGATGTACCTGCCGATGTTCAAGCTGATTCAGGTCGTGGCGGGCGGGAACGGATGATTCGCGCCGTACCGCTCACGAGCTCGGGCTCGCCCTCGGGCGAGCCCGCCGAGGACCGCGAGGGCTGGGAGGCGCTCACCACGCTGATCCGCGCCCGGCTGCTGGTCGCGAGCCTGGCGCTGCCGGTCGGCGTGCTGCTGCGCCCCGACGCCAGCGTGCGCGGCTGGATCGTGATGGGCTGGTCGTCGCTGGTGGTGGGCCTGCTCTCGGTCCTGTTCTGGATCGGCGTGCGCTGGCATCGGGCACGGCTGACGCAGACCTACATCCAGGTGGCCTGCGACCTCGCGCTGGTGGCGACGCTGGCCGCCGCGACCGGCGGACGGGACAGCCAGTTCATGTTGTTCTTCGGCCTGGTCGCGATCACCGCGGGGCTCCTGGCCGGAGTTCCAGGCGGTCTCTTCGGCGTGCTCGGCTCGTGCCTCGCGGTGCTGGCGATCCCTTCGATCGGACGCTGGCTGCACCTCGGCGCACCGCGCACGATGGTCGGAAGCATGCCGCCGGCGGGTCTCATGGTGGCGTTCCTCGCCGTGCTCGGCGTCCTCGCCGGGGTGCTCGGAGACCGTGTGAAGCGCACGCGCCAGGACCTCGAAGACACCACGCGTGAGCTCGATCGCGTGCGGCTCGATCAGGACGTGCTGCTGCGCCACCTCACCACCGGAGTGCTGACGGTCGACGCCGCCGGGCGGGTCGCCTACGTGAATCCCGCCGCCGAGCAGGTGCTCGGGATCCGCGCGCTCGCCGCCCGCGACCAGCACCTTCAGGCCGCGTTGCCGGACCGGCTCGCGCTGCTTCGCGAATCGATCCTCGATTCGCTGCGCCATCACTCGCCGCGCGCGCGCGCCGAGCTGATGATGGAGGGGCCGGCGGGCCGCCCGCTGCCGCTCGGACTCTCGACCAATCTTCTGACCCATGGCGAGCAGGTGACCGGCGTGGTCGCCGTCTTTCAGGACCTCACCGAAGTGCGCGAGATGGAGCGCCGGGTGCGCCGCAACGAGACCCTGGCCGAAGTCGGCGCGCTCTCGGCAGGAATCGCCCACGAGCTCAGGAACGGGCTGAAGCCGATCAGCGGCTCGGTCGAATGCCTGCAGCGCGAGCTCAAGCTCGAGGGCGAGAACGCCGAGCTGATGCAGCTGATCGCCAATGAGTGCACGCGTCTCAACCGATTCGTCAGCGATCTCCTCAGTTACTCGCGCGACCGCGAGCTGGCGCTCGAGGCGATGGACCTGGACGAGCACCTGCACGAGCTGTGCGAAACCCTCGCGCGCGATCCGCGCTGCGCGGGAAGGGTGCGGGTCCGGTTCGAGCCGGGGTCGTATCACGGCGCGGTCCAGGCCGATCGCGAGCAGATCCGCCAGGTGTGGCTGAACCTGTTCAACAACGCGCTCGAAGCGATGCCCAACGGCGGCGACCTGACGGTGCGCTGGCGCGAGGGCAACGAGGGCCAGAAGGTGATCGAGTTCGAGGATCAGGGGCCCGGCATCGCGCCCGAGAACCTGTCACAGATCGGCCGTCCGTTTTTCACCACGAAAGAAGGAGGGACGGGTCTGGGCATCGCCATCGCCCAGCGCATCGTCGAGCGGCACGGAGGCACGCTGTCCTTCGATTCCGTCCTCCATCAGGGAACCACGGTCCGGGTCTCGCTCCCGGCGGTGGCGGCCGCAGCCGCCCGCGCCGCGTAGGCCCCGGTATTCATTCCACAGAAAGGTCACGTCCATGCCCGCCGAAAAGATCCTGGTAGTCGATGACGAGCAGAGCATGACCCAGTTCCTCGGGATCGTGCTTCGCAAGGAGGGCTACGAAGTCGTCACGGTCAACAACGGCCGGGACGCCCTCGAGAAGGTGAAAGCCGAGAGCCCGGATGTCGTGATCACCGACATCAAGATGCCCGGCATGGATGGCATTCAGCTCCTGCAGGGGATCAAGAAGCACGACGCGGGGATTCCGGTGGTGATCATGACCGCCTACGCCTCGCAGCAGTCGGCGATCGAGGCGGTCAACCTCGGCGCGTTCCAGTACCTGATCAAGAACGCCAAGAACGACGAGATCAAGCTCATCGTTCGCAACGCGCTCGAGATGCGCAAGGTGCGCGCGGAGAATCAGTATCTCAAGCGCGAGCTGAAGAAGGGTCACGAGGACAAGGTCATCATCGGCTCGTCCGAGGAGATGACGCGCGTCTTCAAGATGGTCGAGAAGGTGGCGGACAGCGAAGCCACCATCCTGATTCAGGGCGAGAGCGGCACGGGCAAGGAGCTGATCGCCCGCGAAGTCCACTATCGCAGCCGCCATTCGCAGGGGCCGTTCGTCAGCATCAACTGCGGCGCGATTCCCCGCGATCTCCTCGAGAGCAATCTGTTCGGCCACGTGAAGGGTTCGTTCACCGGAGCGGTGCGGGATTCGCAGGGCCTGTTCCAGGTCGCCGAGGGCGGAACGTTCTTCCTCGACGAGATCGGTGAGACGCCGCTCGCGACTCAGGTCAAGCTGCTGCGCGCCCTTCAGGAACGGGAGATCATTCCGGTCGGCGGCACCCAGCCGATCAAGATCGATTGCCGGCTGGTCGCGGCGACCAACGCCGACCTCGAGAAGGAAGTGGCGGAAGGCCGTTTCCGCGCCGACCTCTCCTACCGGCTCAACGTGATCCCGATCAAGCTGCCGTCGCTCCGCATGCGCCGCGACGACATCCCGCTCCTGATCGATCACTTCCTCAAGCGCCACAACCAGAACCATTCGGCCAAGTCGGTGAGCAAGGAAGCGATGGAGCTGCTGATGAAGTACGACTGGCCGGGCAACGTCCGCGAGCTCGAGAACGTGATGGAGCGCGCGCTGATCCTCGACGAGGGCGGCGTGATCGGACCCGAGGATCTGGAGGAGAAGATCCGCTTCGGCCAGAGCCATCGCGGCAGCCTGGTGATCGACTCGCCGAACCTGACGCTCGAGGAGCTGGAGAAGGAGTACATCCTCAAGGTGCTGAATCACACCCGCTGGCAGAAGAAGCGGGCCAGCGAAATCCTCGGCATCAACCCCTCCACGCTCTACCGCAAGCTGGTCTCCTATGGGGTGGAGAAGCCGGGCCGTGAGGACAGCGTGGAAAACGGGGGAGCGGTCACCGAATCGACGGCCGACGCGGCCTGAGCATGCGAAGTGCACGGCCGAAGCCCGGGTCGTGCAGTTCGCATGCGGCGGAAGGGCGGCGGCCGGAGAATGCCCGGGCCCGTAACGACGCTCGGGCGGTCGCACGAAGGGCCGCCGCACCGGCAACTCGCTGAGGGCGCGAAGGTTGATCGAGTCGTCGGCGCCCACCGGCTGCGTGGCATGTCGGTTGCAGTTCCAGTCGGTGAGGGCTCCTTCAAACGTGAAGGCCCCGAAACACCACAGAGAGGACTGACACCATGTTCAAGTCGTCGAAGGGCTTCACGCTGATCGAGCTGATGATCGTGGTCGTGATCATCGGCATCCTGGCGGCGATCGCGATTCCGAACTTCATCGCCATGCAGGATCGCGCCAAGGAAGGCAGCACCAAGGCCAACATGCACACCTTCCAG
>DATJEP010000141.1:0-4531 GCA_035496475.1 Candidatus Udaeobacter sp. | reverse complement strand
GGAATGGCTGAACGGCGTTCCGGGCCAGATCGCGCTCTACCCACTGCTCGGCGCGTTTCCCGGGCTGGCCCTGTCATGGGCGCTGATGCCCCGCGCATCGACGACGACGCGATGGGTCACGGGCCTCACGCTGGCCCCCCTCGTGAGCTCGATCCTCGGCTGGGCGGCGATGACGGCCGGTCTCTCGATTCCGCTCGCGGCGCGGGCGATCGGCGCCGCCTCATGGCTGATCTGGGTCGCCGCGATCATGACCCGGCGGCGGGGGGCGCCCGCCGATCCCGACGAAGATGCCCCGCCCTCCCGCGCGATGTGGGCGCTCAGCCTCTCGCTCGCCTTCGCGATCGCGCTGCCGCACTTCCTCAATCCCTGGATGCTGATCAAGTCCGACGCGTGGCTGCACGCCGGCCTCGTCCACCAGATCCTCGAGCGCGGCATTCCGCCCGAGGATCCGCGCTTCGCCGGGCTGCGTCTCAACTACGTCTGGTTCTTCAACCTCTTCATCGCGCTGCTCACGCGTGTCCACGATTCCAATCCGTTCGTGTTCATGACGCTCCTCAACGTCGTCGACGTCGTGCTGGTCGGCTGGCTGGCCTGGCTGCTCGGCTGGGCGCTGTGGAGAAGTCGCGAGGGTGCGCTCGGAGCGGCTCTCCTGACGTCGTTCGGGTTCAACGCCCTGGCCTGGCTGACGTGGCCGACCCGAGGAATCTCGGGGGTGTCGGACCTGTTCCACGGTCGCGGCACCCTCCACTTCGCCTGGCCCGCGCTGCCCCTCGAGAGCTGGCGGATCATGAGCGATCTCGGCGCGCCCTACGCCTGGATCGAAAACTTCGCGGACAAGTTCATCACCGGGACATCGCTGAGCTATGCCTGGCTCCTGATGATGCTGGCGCTCTGGTCGATCCTGCGAGTCACCCGCGGCGCCGGTCCCGGCGCCTGGGTCATCGCCTGCCTCAGCACCGCGGGAATGGTGCTGTGGCACGGAGTCGTCGGATTGTCCGTGGGCCCGGTCGCCGTGTGCGCCGTCGTGCTGATGCTCGTGGTGCGGCCGTTCTTCGCCAACGCGCCGGCGGCGCGGCGGCTCGGCCTGGCCGGACTCGCGGCCGGGATCGGCATGCTGCTGGCCACGCCCTATACGCTTTCGATCTCGCAGGGCTGGGACGCACGTCGGACCGGCATGCACGTGTCGCCGGTTCACGTCGACGCGATGATGATCTGGACGCTCGTGACCTCGACCGCGTTCGTGCTGCTGTTCGCGTGGCGGCCCGTGCTCGAGATCCTGAAGGAGCGCCGGGGAGACGCGGCATGGTTCGTCGCCGATGCGGCGGGGATCTACGCCTTCTCGGTCCTCATCGCGCTTCCCAACAACAACGAAGCCAAGTTTCCGTTCGAAGCCTTCGTTCCGCTCGCGGTCCTCGGCGCCGCCGGGTTCATGCGCTGGACGGGGGCGATCCGCGCACGCGCGGGCGCGGCGGGAATCGCGTTGCTCGGCGCCGCTCTCGCGCTCCCGCTCGTGCTCACCCTGGTCGGTTTCACGCTCGATCCCGAGCGCCTCGTCCACCCCGCGCTGAATCCCGCGCCCGGCGAGAACCAGCTCTACGCCTGGATCGCCTCCCGCACGCCCCGCGACATGGTGTTCGTCGACGCGCGGTACCGCGACCTCATCATGGTGCGCGCCCGGCGCCAGCTCTACCTCGGCTCGTCGTCGGGGCCCGAGCGCGCGGCGTTCCCGCTGGCCCAGGTCCTGTCACGCCGCGCGGTGATGGCCGATCTCTACGGACCGGCGGTCAATCTCGATCGGGATGTCTCGGCGCTGGCCCTGCTCGGCCGCCCGGCCGCGGTACTCTATCGGGCCGCCGATGCCTCACCCGGAACGCGTCCCGGCGCCGCGCTCGCATCGCGGCCCGATCTCTTCCGGACCCTTTACGACCGCGACGGCTTCGTGCTCTATGCTGTGCGCATGCCGAAGGCCGCCGCGTCGGGAACGCATTCGTGAGCGCCGTCACCCCGCGCACGACTTCGGCGGGCGTCAGTGGCCTCACGGCCGCGGCGCCGCGCATCCTGGTCGTGATGCCGGCCCACAACGAAGCCGAGAGCATCGGGCGCACGCTGGCCGCGATCCGCGAGCATCTGCCCGGGGCCGAGGCGGTGGTGGTCAACGATTTCTCGAGCGACGCGACGTCCGAAGTCGCCCGGCGCTCGGGCGCGCACGTCGTGGACCTGCCGTGGAATCTCGGCTACGGCGGCGCGGTGCAGACCGGATTCAAGTTCGCGCTCTCACGCGGCTTCGAGTACGTGATCCAGATGGACGCCGACGGCCAGCACGATCCCGCCAGCGCCCGCGCGCTGCTCGAGCCGGTGCTGGCCGGCACCACCGACGTCGCGATCGGCTCCCGCTTCCTCGGCCGGGCCGAATACCCGATCCCGGGACTCCGGCGCGCCGGCATGCGCGTCTTCAGCGCCATCGTCACCTTCGTCACGCGCCGTCACTTCTCCGACCCCACCTCCGGCTTCCAGGCCATGAACCACCGCGCCATGACCTTCTTCGCGCGGGACAACTATCCGACCGACTTCCCCGACGCCGACACCATCATCCTGCTCTCGCTTGCCGGCTTCCGCGTCAGCGAGGTGCCGGTGACGATGCGCGCGCGCACCGCGGGGACGTCGATGCACTCCAATCTCTCCGCGTTCTACTACGTGTCGAAGATGACGCTGTCGATCCTGATGGTGCTGCTGCGGCGCGGGCGCTTCCGCGCCTGATCCACGTGGCGACGCCCGCACTGCATCCCGCCGCGCTGTCGTTCGACATCGAGGACTGGTTCCATCCCGAGCTGGTGCGCGACAACGTCGGCACCACCGAGCACCGCAGCGTCGTACGCGACGGCACGATCGCGATCCTCGCCGCGCTGGCAAAGCACGGAAAGCTCGCGACGTTCTTCGTGCTCGGTGACGTGGCGGCCGAGGACCCCGATCTCGTACGCACGATCGCCGCGGCCGGCCACGAGATCGCCTGCCACGGGATGACGCATCGCCCGCTGTGGGCGCTCGATCGCGACAGCTTCCGCGCCGAGCTGCGCGCGTTCCGCGCCGCGATCGTGGCGGCGCTCGGACGCGATCCGGTGAGGGGTTTCCGCGCGCCGACCTTCAGCCTCGACCGCCGCACCGCCTGGGCACTCGAGGTGCTGGCCGAGGAAGGCTTCGAATGGGATTCGAGCATCTTCCCGATGCGGGTCGGGCTCTACGGCGTGCACGGCGCCCCGCGCTCGATCTACCGGCCGTCGGTCTCGAATCCCGCGCGCGAGGATCCGCACGGCCGGCTGCTCGAGTTTCCGGTCACCATCGGCGGGCCGCGGATTTCGGGCCTGCCGGTGGCGGGCGGATTCTATCTGCGCGTGCTGCCGGTCTCGATCGTGACGGCGACGCTCGACCGGGTCGCGCGCCGGCGTCCGATCGCGCTCTACCTGCATCCGTGGGAGTGCGTGCCGGATCTGCCGCGCGTGCGTCTTTCGCCGCTCGCCGCGTTCGTCACCTATCGCGGGCTCGCCAGCGTGCCCGCGAAGCTCGACCGGCTGATCGCCCGCTACCCCTGCGATACCATGTCCCGCATTCTGGAGCGATACGGCCGGCCGTCGCCGGCCGCCTGAACGAGGAGGAGTCCATGCCCACCCAGGCGTTCTACACCGGGATCCAGACGCGAACGCAGATCTTCGTCGTTCTCGTCGGTCTCGCGATGCTGCTGCTGGTGCTGAACCTGGTCCGCCGCAAGCGGCTGCGTGAGCAGTATTCCCTGCTGTGGATCTTTTCCGCCGCCGTGCTGGTGCTGTCGGCGATCTTCATCCGCACCGTCGACCGGCTGGCGCACGCGGTCGGCATCTATTATCCGCCCGCGTTCCTCTTCCTCGTCGCGATCATGATGGTGATGATCCTGCAGTTCCATTTCTCGACGGTGATCTCGAACCTGCGCGAGCAGAACAAGAGCCTCACGCAGGAGCTGGGCATCCTCGGCGCGGAGCTGCGCGACGTGCGCCGGGAGATCGAATCCCGCCATCGCTCGTCGTGAGTGAGTCGCGGGCAGCCGCCGCCGTCGCCGACGATCGGATCGCGATCGCGATCGCGCGCGGGCTGATCGGCGAGGACCCGACCGCCGATGAGATCGCACGCTGGAAGCGCGCGGTCGAGATCGCGGCGCTTCCGCTCGCCAGCGGCCGTGATCGCGCGCTGTGGGACCTGATTCAGCGCTCGCCCCGGATGATCGGACCGGTGGACGCCGGGCTCGCCTTCCTCGATCCGCATTCGCCGGTGCGCCAGAGGCTCTATCTCATGCTGGCCGTGCTCGAGGCCTCGCCGGCGCACGTCGGGCGCTTCATCGCCGGCGACGAGCCGGTCGGCGCGCTGCTGGGGCTGATTCCGCGTGGCATCGCCGCGGCGTTTCGCAGTGCCGTTGGAATCGTGCTGGTCGCGCTCCATCCGGCCGCACCCCGGAGGATCGACCGTCCGTGACCGATTCGGTTTCGGAGTTCATCGTCGTCGGCTC
>DATJEP010000140.1:0-5381 GCA_035496475.1 Candidatus Udaeobacter sp. | reverse complement strand
CGGGCTCACGCAATGTCGCAGCATCGTCGAAGCGCACGGCGGAACGATCGAGGTCGAGAGCCACGTCGGGGCCGGGACGCGTTTCCTCGTCGACCTGCCGATCGATCCCATGAAGGGAGCGGCGTCGTGACCGACCGCCGCATCCTGATCGTCGACGACGAGGACTCGATCCGGAACCAGCTGAAATGGGGGCTGGCCGGCGACTATGAGGTGCTGACCGCCGCGAACCTCGACGAGGCCCGGCGCGCGCTGCGCGACGAAAAGCCGAGCGTGGTCACGCTCGACGTCATGCTGAGCGCCCCCGGCGGGCCTTCCGACGAGGGCCTGATCCTGCTCGACGAGATCGTCGATCAGTACCCGCACACCAAGGTGATCATGGTCACCGGCAACGACAATCGCGAGACCGCCCTGGCCGCGCTTCAGCGCGGCGCGGTCGACTGGTACGCGAAGCCGATCCAGCTCGACGAGCTGAAGGTGATCCTCCGGCGCGCCTTCCACGTTCGCGCCATCGAGCAGGCGCGCGATCCCGGCGCGCGCGACGCGCGGCGCCGCCACCATCGCCTGGTCGGGGAGTCGGACGCGATCCGGAAGGTGTTCGCGCTGGTGCAGCGAGTCGCCAACACCGACGCCACCGTGCTGATCGCCGGCGAGAACGGCACCGGCAAGGAGCTGGTGGCGCACGCGATCCACGAGAGCAGCCGGCGCGCCGGGGGACCGTTCGTGCCGATCAACTGCGGCGCGATTCCCGACAACCTGCTCGAGAGCGAGCTGTTCGGACACGAGAAGGGATCGTTCACCGACGCGCATCGCCGGCGCGAGGGCCGGTTCGAGCTCGCCGAGGGCGGCACCATCTTCCTCGACGAGATCGGCGAGCTGCCGACCACGCTCCAGGTCAAGCTGCTGCGCTTCCTCCAGGATCACGTGGTCGAGCGTGTCGGCGGACGCGAGCCGATGCGCGTCGATGCGCGCGTGGTCGCCGCCACCAATCAGGATCTGCCGGCCGCGATCAAGACCGGACGCTTTCGCGAGGATCTGTTCTACCGCCTGAGCGTCGTCAACATCGCGGTGCCGCCGCTGCGGGACCGCGGCGATGATCTCCGGCTGCTGGCCGACTATTTCCTCGACTACTACGCCAAGCACTACAAGCGGCGGATCCGCGGCTTCACGCAGGCGGCCCTGCGCTCGCTCCACGCGCATCCCTGGCCCGGCAACGTGCGCGAGCTCGAGAACCGGGTGCAGCGCGCCGTCATCCTGACCCAGGACGCCTATCTCCATCCCGAGGATCTCGAGCTCGAGGAAGCCGGATCCGGGATCTCGCGCACGCTGCAGGACGTCCGCGAGACCGCCGAGCGCGAGCTGATCGTGGACGCTCTGACGCGCAACGCCGGGAACGTCACGCGCGCCGCGCGCGACATCGACGTCAGCCGCCCGACCTTCCACGATCTGCTGAAGAAGCACGGCATCGAGGCCGCGCGCTTCCGGCGCGGCGACGCGTCGGACGGCGACGAAGCCGGAATGGACGAGGCCGAAGAGGACGAAGCTTGACGCGCGCGGCGCCACGACGCTAGCGTGCCCCGAATCCCGTCCGGCCTCGTTCCCCGCGGAGAGCACCGCATGCTGCGCACCTTCGTCCCGGCGGTCGCGATGTCGTGTCTGGCGTGCGTGGCGCACGCCGCGCCCGACTCAGCCGCGGTGGCGAAGACGCCGCCCCTCCTGGTCGTGACGTCGCGGCCGAGCGGGATCTCGTTCCGTCTGTCGGGCCCGCGCACGCTGGTGGGCCGCACGCCGATGACCCTGCAGGACGCTCTCAACGGACGCTACGAGCTCGAAAGCCTGGAGCCGGGGTTCCATCGCTGGCGGCGAACGCTCGATCTCCAGAGCGGGAAGCCGGACTCGGTGTGGATGAAGCTGAGGGGGAAAACGGCGGCCGGGGCCGGGATCCGCTCGCTGATCATCCCGGGCTGGGGACAGGCCTACGATGGACACCCCGCGGCGTCGATCGGCTTCCTGGTCGCGTGCGCGGCGGGAGCGGGAGGGGCGCTGACGCTGCAGAGCGTTTACATCGAACGTCGCGATGACCTGAATGCCGCGTACCAGGCGGTCGCAAAGAAATCGACCGCAGCGTCCCGCGCCGCGCTCGCGGATGCGAAGGATCGATTCGATCGGGCCCGGTTGTGGCGCGGCATCGTGACCAGCACGGCGGGCGCTCTGTGGGGACTCAACGTCCTCGACGCCATGGTCCGCTTGCCGCGCTTCCACGCGATCCGCGCCGATCTCGAATTCGCCCCGGGCCTCGGACGCCCCGGCTCAGCCTCTTCCCACCCCGGTGATCTCGCGCTCGCGCGGGTGAGCGCGAGCTTCTGAGCCGACGTGGACCAGGGCTACTTCCTCGCCATCGCCGGCAACATCGGAGCGGGAAAAACCGAGCTGACCCGCCGTCTGAGCGAGGAGCTGGGCTGGATCGCCTACTACGAGCCGGTGATCCAGAATCCCTACCTCGACGTGTTCTACGCCGACATGCAGCGCTGGAGCTTTCACCTCCAGATCTATTTCCTCAGCGAGCGATTCAAGGCGCAGGTCGAGATCGGACGCAGCGCGCTGCCCTTCATTCAGGACCGCACGATCTACGAGGATGCCGAGATCTTCGCGCGCACGCTCGAGGAGCAGGGGTCGATGACGCCGGTCGACTACCAGAACTACACCGCGCTGTTCCACGTCCTCGTCAGCTACCTGCGCAAGCCCGATCTGATCCTCTACCTCAAGGCCAGCCCCGAGGCGCTGATGGAGCGGATTCAGAAGCGCGGGCGCGAGAGCGAGCGTGGCATCGGCATCGATTACATCACGCGGCTGAACCGCGCCTACGACCGCTGGATGGAACGCGCTCGTCACGAGCTCGAAGTGCTGGAGATCGACACCGACCACGTCGCGCTCCAGGGCGAGACCGCGGCATTCCGGCGCCTGGTCGACGATCTCAAGCGGCGCTATCCGCGTCAGGTGGAGATGTCGCTCGACGACCCGCGCGAACGGTAGAGGTTTGAGCGCGCTCAGCCCGCCGTTCGCCCGGTCGCGGCGAGCGCATGGGTGCAGCGGCCGCAGAGACCGCCGGCGTCGACGTCCTCCCGATGCATCCAGCACCGCTCGCACCGCGCCCACCGCGTTCGCACCGCCGAAACCTTGATCTCCTGATCGGGAGCGCCTTCCACCACGCGCGCCGCCGCCACGATCAGGAAGCCCGGAAGCTCGTCGCGATAGGGGGCGAGCCGCGCCGCCATGGCGGGTGAGACCTCCAGCGTCACGTCGGCCTCGGCCGTGCCGGCGAGCTCCTTGGTGGCGCGCAACGGCTCGAGCACGGAGTTGACCGCGTCGCGCACCGCGCGCAGGAAGAGCCAATCCGACTCGTCCGCATCCCCGTCGCGGGCGGTGGCCCCAGGGATCGGGAAGCGCGCGAGGTGCACGCTCTCGTATTCCGCCATCAGCCCCGGATTGCTCTGCCAGACTTCCTCGGTGGTGAAGGCCAGGGCGGGAGAGAGCGCGATCGCGAGATCGTGCAGGGCGCGCCACAGCGCGGTCTGCGCCGAGCGGCGGGCGGGATCGTCGGGCGCCAGCGTGTAGAGCCGGTCCTTCGCCACATCGAGGAACACCGCCGAAAGGTCGACCGTGCAGAGGTCCAGCGCCGAGTCCATCACGCGATGGAAGAGGAGCTGCTCGAAATCGCGACCGATGCGCGCGATCCGCCCCTCGAGATGCGTGACGAACGCCCGGTCCACCGCGGTCATCCGCTCGAGCGGCGCGGCATGCGCGGGATCGAAGTCGGCGAGGTTGCCGAGCAGGAAGCGGAACGTGTTCCGGACCTTGCGATACGCTTCGGAGACGCGCTGCAGGATCTCGTCGCCGACGCGGACGTCGCTGCGCCAGTCGGTCGCCAGCGCCCACCAGCGCACGATCTCGGCGCCGTAGCGCTTCACCACGTCTTCGGGCGAGATCACGTTGCCGAGCGACTTGTGCATGGCACGGCCCTGCTGATCCAGCACCCAGCCGTGGGTCAGCACGTCGGTGTAGGGGGCGCGGCCGTCGATCCCGACGCTCACCATCAGCGACGAGTTGAACCAGCCGCGATGCTGATCCGGTCCCTCGAAGTACGCGACGTGACCGCCCGACTCGCGCGCACGCCGGAACGCGGCGGCCAGTCCGGCATGCCCGGCCGGCGCCGCGCGATGCGTGCACCCCGAGTCGAACCAGACGTCGAGGATGTCGGTCTCCTTGCGGAACGATCCCGATCCGCCGCAATGCGGGCAGGTGAAGCCCTTGGGCACGAACTCGGTCGCCGGGCGGTCGTACCAGGCATCCGATCCGTGCTCGCGAACCACGGTCGCGGCCCGCGCCATGACGCCGGCATCGAGCACGGTCTTGCCGCAGAGCTCGCAATAGAGCGCGGGGATGCCGACGCCCCAGACGCGCTGGCGCGACAAGCACCAGTCGGGCCGGCCGCCCACCGCGTCGCGGATGCGGTTGCGCGAGCCCGGCGGATCCCAGCGCACCGCGTGCTCGATCTGATCGAGCGCGCGAGCGCGATGCCCATCGTGATCGATGATCATGAACCACTGCTCGGTGGCGCGGAAGATCACCGGCTGACGGCATCGCCAGCAGTGGGGATAGCTGTGCGTGAATCGTGAGGACGCCACCAGGCGTCCGCGCTGGGAGAGCCAGGTGATGATGTCGTCGTTGACATCGAGCACGCTGCGCCCGACGAACGGCTCGGCGCCCTCGGTGAAGAGTCCGGCCTCGTCCACCGGGCAGGAGACTCCGAGCCCCGAGCGCTGCCCGACCGCGAAGTCCTCCTTGCCGTGGCCGGGCGCGGTGTGCACGAGCCCGGTGCCATCCTCCATGCTGACGTAGGGCGTGCCATCCACGACGCGCGAATCATTGCCCCACGGTCCCTCGAATACCAGATCGACGAGGTCCCGTCCGGGGAGCCGGGCCTCGACCGCGGTCTCCTTCCATCCCGCGACCTCGCGCACCGCGGCGAGCCGCGGCTCCGCGAGCAGGAAGCGGCCGGCTTCGGTGCGCACGACCACGTAGGTCGCGGCGGGATCGACCATGAGGCCGAGATTCGCGGGCAGCGTCCACGGCGTGGTCGTCCACGCCAGGGCCTCGACTCCGGCGTAGGCGGCGAGCACGCCCCGCGGGTCGCGGCGCAGCGGGAAGCGGACGTGGATCGAAGGCGAAGCATCGTCCTGATATTCGATCTCGGCCTCGGCGAGCGCCGTGCGATCGGTCGGGCACCAGTGGATCGAGCGCTGGCCGCGCTGGATGAATCCCTTGGCGGCGAGCGCGGCGAAGTTCTCCAAGATGGCGGCCTCGAAGCCGCGATCCATGGTGAG
>DATJEP010000139.1:0-12455 GCA_035496475.1 Candidatus Udaeobacter sp. | reverse complement strand
TTATAGCAGGAATTGGAGCTAGAAAAGTCCGGCGATGGGCTCGGCGATCAGCCAGATCCCGGCCGCCCCATAGAGCAGCCGCCAGACCTGCGCCTGAAAATGGAACGGGGCGATGGGATTCATGACGATCGCGATCGCCGCGTACACCATGAACGCGCCCTTCCGCTGCTGGCCGAGCGCCATTCCCGCCCCCAGCACCGCATAGACGCAGAGCACCCAGCTCAGCGCCTGGGCGAGGCCGTGGGACAGCGGAACGAACGCCGAGGCCAGAGCGAGCAGCCCGATGCCCCATGAAATCCAGCGCAGCACCGACGGCAGTCCGCCCGAGCCTCCCCGCCTCGATCTCGCCATGTCAGCGCGCGCTCGCGAGCGCGCGACCTCCATCGATCGCGTAGGTGGCGCCGGTGATCCAACCGGCCTCGTCGCTGAGCAGGAACAGGATCAGCGCCGCGACCTCCTCGGGCTGGCCGACGCGCCCGAGCGGATGCGTGGTCTTCGATCGCTCGAGAAACGCCGGATAATCCGGCACCGCGTGGCTCACCGTGTGGAGCTCGGTGACCACGACGCCGGGATTGACCGCGTTCACCCGCACGCCGCGCGGCGCGAGGTCGAGCGCGACGCAGCGCGTGTACTGATCCACCGCCGCCTTGCTGACGCAGTACGCGAGCAGCCCGGCGTAGGGCCGCGGGGCCGCGACCGAGGAAAGATTCACGATCGCGCCCTTGCGCTCGATCAGGAGCGGAGCCGCCGCGCGCGTCATCAGGTGGATCGATCGAAGGTTCGAATCCATGACGCGATCCCATTCCCCGGCGTCGGTCTCGAGAACGCCTCCGCTGCCGATCACGCCGGCCGCGTTCACCAGCGCGTCGAGACCCCCGAACGCGCTGCGGGCACGCTCGACGAACGCCGCGCACGTCGATTCCTCGCGCACATCTCCGGTCACGATCTCGGCCGATCCACCCTGGCCCCGAATCGCCGCGGCCTCCGATTCGAGCCGGTCCTTGCGCCGCCCCGCCAGCACCACGCGCGCGCCCTCCGCGGCCAGCGCCCGGGCGCAGGCGCGGCCGATGCCGCTGCTCGCTCCGGTGACGAGCGCGCTGCGATTCTCGAAACGGCGGGACGGACTCATGAAGGGCTCCCCGAGATCGGCGGCTCGCCGCGCGACGCGCTCGAACCGGCGGCGCGCGCGCGCTGATCGCGACGCTCGTCGCGGCGGCCACGCCGGTACGCCACCGTCCAGATCAGGACGATCGCCACGACGTGGATCACCCACCAGCCATAGTGAAGGAACTCGAGCCCTTTGGGCAGCGGCACCGCGGTCACCCCGTCTCTCGAAGGCGCCGGACGAACGCCCGGTCGGCTTCCAGCAGCTCGTCGAGGTCGATGTCGCGAGCTTTCGCCCATCGTACTCGATGAACCGCGGCACTCGGACGGAACTCGGCCGCCTCGATCTCGCACTCGATGAAGACGATCTCGACCGAAACACCATGATCGTAGGTATGGCGCGCGGTATCGACCACGCGCTTCGCGTTCGCGCGGACGCCCAGCTCTTCCTCGATCTCGCGCTCGAGCGCCCGCTCCGCCGACTCGCCCGGCTCGATCTTGCCGCCGGGGAATTCCCACTGAAGCCCGAGCACGCCGCCCGGCGGCCGCTGAGTCAGCAGCAACTCGTCAGCGCCACCATCTCCGGCGCGCCGGCGGATGACGGCCGCGGCAACGCGCAGCGGATGCGTGGGCGAGAGCGTCATGGGCGGCTCATCATGTGCATCGGCGGCAGGTCCGCGTGCCCGGGGTCCAAGTGAAGGCGCGCCGCTTCGCGCTCGAATCTCGCGAGGTAGCGACGGTCGCCGGCTTCGCGCGCCGCGATCGCCTTTCGCGCGAGATCGCAGAGCGCCTGAGCATCGGCCGGATCGAGCGGGCCGCGCCTCAGCCTCGATGGCAGCCGCAGGTAGCCCGGCGCGTGATCGACGATCAGCGGCGAGCGAGCCAGGGCCCAGAGATCGCAGGCCCGCTCACCGCGCGGGACCAGGCCCCGCGCCTGCAGCAGGTGCGTCAGCTCGTGTGCCACCGTGAAGTGATCGAGACGCCGCGGGCGGACCCAGATGCCCGGCCGCTCGGGGTCGAGCGATCCCCAGCCCAGCACGCCGCGTTTCTGCGCCAGGCCGATGCGCACGGTCGAGCCGTCGAGCTCGGGAAAGAAGCGCCGCACGAACTCGAGCCGCTCGAGGATCCGGGCGCGATGCGGGGACTTGATCACGAGGCGCGAGAACGACCAGCGCGGGCGCTCGGGACCGAGCTCGAGCGCGAGCTGTTCCAGCACGGGAACGCGGCTCGACCTCCGCGCCCGGCGGCGGCGCGGAATCACGCGGACTCTGACCTCGGCGGGGATGAGCGAGGCAGGCACGCGCCGCATCTTGCCGCACCGGCCCTCGCGGCGGCAAACGCGGCCGCGGCGGCTCCGCCGCTCCGCGCTCGCGTGGCTCGCCCCACTCTGCCATCCTCCCACCCATGACGCTCGCCGATCCCGCCACGCTCGATCTCTCGATCGTGGTTCCCGCCTACAACGAGGTGGAGAATCTGGAGCCGCTGCTCGCCGAGGTGCGCGCCGCGCTGTCCCAGGTGACCGGGACCCACGAGATCGTTCTGGTCGACGATGGCAGCTCGGACGGCACCGCCGAACGCATCGCCGCCGAAGCGGGCCGCGATCCCGCCGTACGCGCGATTCTGCTGGAGAAGAACGGCGGCCAGAGCTCCGCGCTCGCGGCCGGACTCGCGCGCGCTCGCGGCCGGATCATCGTGACGCTCGATGCGGATCTTCAGAACGATCCCGCCGATCTGCCGCGGGTGCTCGCGGCGCTCGATCACGCGGACGTGGTCTCGGGAATCCGCGCGGGCCGGCAGGATGGATGGGTGCGCCTGGTCTCGTCGCGGATCGCGAATGGAACGCGACGCATGGTGCTGAAGGACTCGGTCACCGATATCGGCTGCTCGTTCAAGGCCTATCGCCGCGAGGCGCTCGAAGACCTGCCGATGTTCGTCGGCGTTCATCGTTTCCTGCCGGCGCTGTGCTCGTTTCGCGGCGCGCGCATGGTCGAGGTGCGGCTCAGCCATCGCCCGCGGCGGCACGGAACGTCGAAGTACGGCGTCTCGAATCGGCTGTGGCGCGGCATTCGCGATCTCATCGGCGTAGCCTGGCTGAAGTCGCGGTTGATTCGGTATCGCGTGCGCGATCCCGGGAATTGATGGGGCTGGGGGCGGGGTCTTGGCGGAACCGAAAACACGGCAACGGGCCCGGTGCGCTTCTTCTGATTCTCGTGCTTCTCGCACTTCCTGCAATGCCTGGTCGTGTTGATGCGAAGCGCGGGTCCGAACACAGGTTCGCGTTCACGATACGCACAAAGTGGGAACCGGCGTCACTGGTCGACTCCGCCAATTGCGGGGACTTACCACACGCCGAAGTGTTGAAAGAACTAACTAAGGACGGCGTCGCGCGCATCGCTAGAGATCCGCTCTTGCTGTCGAGGGAGCTTGAAAGACAAATGCTAATGCGTCAGATCACGCGCGATGTCTGTCTCACGCTATGGCGCAATCGGGACACCCTGCTTCTGGCACGCACTCTTGGTGGGTCCATACTGGGACCGCTACGAGATCCCACGCCATTTGACCTGGGGGAGCCGCTTCGCCTTCAGGGCGACTGGAAGGCCCTCGACTACCATGCGACCTTCGACAGCCTTGACGCACCGCCTCCGCATGCCGCCGAGTGCCGGCTGATGGTACGAGAGCTCGAGACACAGATACACGCTTCGCCAACACCTCACCCCCTCGATGAGACAATTGTTGTTGATCCCGTAGTGGCCGACTCATTGCGTCGAGAGGGCTGGACAATCTGGGGCCCGGTATGGACGGGCGCAGTTGCCGAATTGCACATAAACCCCGCACTTATTCACTCACGCCTGTACATCCCATCAGAGCGCCGATACGCACGCGACTGCCGTGAAGGTATTCGGTACGCGCTACTTGCGGCGATGCTCCCAGCGGAGCGATGGGCTCGTAAGGAATGGGGCGTCGCACGCCTTCCGCACGCGCTTGAGAACGATCCGTGGGCGTTTGCGACGTTTCTTGTTCAGCGGGCGGACGAACACCAATGATCCTCGAAAGAGCATGCGCTCGCCGATTCAGCCCTGGGTTCCTCCACACTTTCCCCGCCTCGCCCTCCACGGCCCCGCCGCCAGCCCGCGACCCTTCACTTCATCCGACCTCATGCCGATAACGCGCAGGTGCGACTCCCTCCGCGACTCCTCGTGATCGTCGCCGCGCTCGCGATTCACCACGACGCCGCGGCTCAGATCCTCGCGCAGGTCAATCCCGTCACGCTCAGCCTGACCGCGACTCCGGGCAAGCCTCTCCGTCGCGACATCCAGATCTCGAATCTCGGCACCCAGCCGATCGCCGTGCACACCCGGCTCTCCGACTGGCGCCTGAGCGAAGACGGTGAATTGAGCCTCTCTCCCGCCGGAAGCTCGGCCTCGAGCCTGGACGGCGTGATCCATTTCGAGCCGTCCGAGTTCGCGCTCGCACCCGGGCAATCGCGCTGGATTCACATGACGATGACCCTGCCCGCCAGCGGCGCGCCGACGCGCTGGGGCGTGCTCCTCAGTGAGGTGCGCGCGGCCGGCGCGGCGAATGCCGACAACGAAGCTGCGGCCGGCAGCGAGCTCGGCACCACGATCTTCCTGTCGCGAATCCCCGCCGATGAGGCCCGGGCCACGCTCGGCACGCTCGATCTCGAGCCGCTGGGCGCCGATTCCATCAGGGTCAGCATGCGGGCGCACAACCACGGGCTTCGCCACGTCGGAGCGGCGGTGAGGTTCGTGCTCCACGATTCCACCGGCGCCACGATGCGCACCGAATCGATCGGCGCGGGCGTCATCCTGCCCGGTGAATCGCGGCGATTCGCATGGATCTGCCCGATGAACCTGGCCATGGGCACCTATCGCGTGGTTGCAACGTTCATGGACGGCGGGTTCGTGCCTCTCACGAGCGAGACGCGGTTCCACTGGCCGCTCGTCGTGCCCGCCGCCGCTGTCGCTTCCGCGCCAGCCCACTAGAGCGGTCTCGCGCGCGAATTGCATTTCGCGCCATGCGCGCGAAATCCCTCAGCAGCGCCTCGCGGACGAGGGCGGCGCGACAGTTGCTTTCCATCCGTGGCTCATTCGTCGTGGCATCCGTTCCTGCGCCGCGCTATAGTCCGACCCACGCGCTCCCTGGGTTACGGACTACCCCTCAAGAGGATGGATCCTCGAGGAGAATCACATGCGCCTGCTGTCTCTCGCCGTGCTGAACGCGGCCCTGCTCATCGCCTTCGCTTCTCCCGCCATCGCCACGCCGCCACCCGGCGTCGACGTCCTGATGTCCACCGTCATGCAGGAGAACCAGAGCTCGATCTCGGGCTTCGCCTTGCGCGGCCGCCTGCATTCACCGGCATTGCTCGACAACGTGACGATCATGCCCACGCTGGAATGGTGGCGCAGCTCGAGCCACGTCGAGCCCTACGGGATCGAATCGACGCGCAACGACAACACGCTGGCCTGCGACGTTCGCTACGAGTTCGCGATGAAGGGAATGACGCCCTATCTCGGCGGCGGGATGGCGGTGCACTTCCTGTCATCGAAGGTCAACGCGCCGGCGCTCGGGGTCAATAACGCGACGGCGTCGCTGACGAAGGGCGGCCTCGGGCTGCTCGCCGGCGTGACGATTCCGCTGACCGGGCGGGTGCAGAACTTTCTCGAGCTCAAGTACCACCACATCTCGGACTACCGCCAGCTCAAGCTGAATTGGGGCATCGCCGTCGGCTTGTAGCAGCCGGCGCGCGGCGGCGCGACGTCAGTACGAGAAGCCGAGCAGTCCCGGGTCCGGCATCATGTCCGGACTCCAGGGATCCGGCATGACCTCGACCTCGCACTCCTGCGGGACCACGCTCTTCGACGCCTGCTTGATGTCCTCGATCAGCTGAGGCGCATAGGGGCAGAACGGCGTCGTCAGCAGCATGCGCACCAGCGTGCGCGACGGCTCGACGATGACTTCGCGGATCAGGCCGAGATCGATGACCGAGAGATTCAGCTCGGGATCCATCACGGTCTCGAGCGCGGAGCGAATCGCCATCTCCTGCTGCGACATCGGCGCACCGGACGTCGCACCCGCGGCCGGCGGCGTGGACCCCGCTCCCGCGGCGCCTTCATCCTTCTTCGTTTCGTCACTCATGCCCACCCCACCTGAATGTCGTCGCCCTGGATCCGCACCGTGTACGTCGGCACCGGGCTGGTTGCCGGCATGGCGACCACGGCGCCGGTCTTCACGTTGAACTTCGCGCCATGACGCGGACACTCGATGATGTCGCCTTCGAGCGGCCCTTCGGCGACCGGCCCGCCGTCGTGCGTGCACACGTCTTCGATCGCGTAGTAACCGTCGTCGAGCCGGAACACCGCGACGGTCTGGTCGTCGATCCGAACGATCTTACGCCCTCCCGGCGGAATCTCCCCCACCTTCGCCACCGTGACGAATCCGTCCACGCTCACTCGCCTTCCTCGCCCGGCCACTGCGGAAGGCCGTAGACGCCGGCCTTCAGCGTCTTCAGCGCCAGCAGCGCGCACTTGAGACGCACCGGGCCGAGCTCGATGCCGAGCATCTCCAGCACGTCGTCGCGCGAGATCTTCTTCACGTCTTCGAGCGATTGACCCTCGATCTTCTCGCACAGCATCGAGGCCGATGCCTGACTGATCGAGCAGCCGTGCCCCGAGAACCTGACCTGGTCGATCTTGCCGTCCTTGATCTTGAAATCCATGCGCAGGCGGTCGCCGCACAGCGGATTGCCGTCCTCGTAGCTGATGTCCGGATGCTCGAGCGTGCCCTGATTTCGCGGGTGCTGGTAGTGGTCGAGGATGTTCTCGCGAAAGAGATCGTCCCACTCGGTCATCGCGCGAAGACCTTGCGGGCATGGTGGAGGCCCTGGACAAGCGCGTCGACTTCTTCGGGCAGCGAGTAGCAGTGAAACGAGGCGCGCGCCGACGCCGGAATCCCGAGCGCTTCGTGCAGCGGCATCGCACAGTGGTGCCCTGCGCGCACCGCCACACCATCCTGATCGAGCACGGTGGCGACGTCATGCGGGTGCACGCCCTCCAGCGTGAACGCGATCGCGCCGCCGCGGCGATCCGCCGGCGGTCCGAGCAGCTTCACGCCCGGAACTTCCGCGAGCAGCGGCATCGCGTACTCGACCAGATCGCGGTCGTGCGCGAACACCGCCTCCATGCCGAGGGCGTTGAGGTAATCGACCGCGGCGCCGAGTCCGATGGCTTCGGCGATCGGCATGGTGCCGGCCTCGAACTTCCACGGCAGGTCGTTCCACTTCGAGCCGGAGAGTTTCACCTCGCGGATCATCTCGCCGCCGCCGAGGAAGGGCGGCATGGATTCCAGCAGCTCGCGACGGCCCCACAGCACACCGATGCCGGTCGGTCCGAGCATCTTGTGGCCGGTGAAGGCGACGAAGTCCGCGCCCATCTCGATCACGTCGACCGGGAAATGCGGCACGCTCTGCGACGCGTCGACCAGAACCTTCGCGCCCGCCGCGTGGGCAAGGCGCGCGATCTCGCGGACGGGATTGATGGTGCCGAGCACGTTCGAGACGTGGACCACGCCGACCAGCTTCACGCGGCCGTCGGCCAGCAGGCCGGGCAGGGCCGCAAGATCGAGCTCGCCGCCGGGCGTGATCGGGATGTAGCGCAGCTCGATCCCGGTCAGCGGCCCTTCCTCACCCGCGCCGGCCAGGATGTGCCAGGGAACGAGATTGGCGTGATGCTCCATCTGGGTGAGCAGGATCGCGTCGCCATGTCCGACGTGACGCCGCGCCCAGGAATACGCGACGAGATTGATCGCCTCGGTGCTGTTGCGGGTGAAGACGATCTCGCGCGGCGAAGAGGCGCCGACGAACGCGGCGACGCGGCGGCGGGCGTCTTCGTACGCCGCCGTCGCCTCCTCGGCGATGCGATAGACGCCGCGATGGATATTGGCGTTGCAGGTCGCGTAGTAGCGATCCATCGCCTGAAGCACCGCATCGGGCTTCTGCGAGGTGGCGGCGCTGTCGAGGTACATGAGCGGCTTCTCGCGCGGCTCGCGGAAGATCGGAAACTGCGCGCGAACCACGCGGGCGTCGAGCGCCTTCGCCGGCGCGATCATCGTCAGCCCAGCTTGTGCTGGATCGCCTGGCGCAGCTGCTCGCGCACGCTCTCCAGCGGAATACGGTCGATCACCGGCGCGAAGAAGCCCTCGACGATCAGCCGCTGGGCCTCGGCGCGGTGGAGACCGCGGGCCAACAGGTAGTACATCTGCTCCTGATCCACGCTGCCGATGGTGGCGCCGTGGGTGCAGCGCACGTCGTTGGCGAGGATCTCGAGCCCCGGGATGCTGTCGGCGCGGGCGTGATCGGAGAGCAGCAGGTTGCGATTCGCCTGATACGCGTCGGTGCGCTGCGCGTTCTCGGCGACCTGAATCAGGCCCTGATAGACGCTGCGCGCGCGATCCTTGAGGCAGCCCTTGATCAGCAGATCGCTGGTGGTGTGATCGACGAGATGGCGCTGCAGCGTGTGCAGATGGAAGTGCTGTCGCGAGTCGCCGAACATGAACCCGTGAACGAAGGCCTGCGCTCCCGACCCGGCGAGATTGAAATACGAATTGGTCTTCACCATCCGCGCACCGAGCAGCGTCTGAATCCACTGCAGCTCGGCGCCGTGCCCGATCGAGGCGCGCTGGTTCGAGTAGTGATAGACGTTGCGGCCCCAGTCCTGCATCGAGCCGTAGATCAGCTTCGCGCCCTGATCGAGGAAGACTTCTGTCGCGCCGGCGTGGAGCGAGATGCCCTCGACCGTTTCCGACAGCTGCTCCTCGATCACGGTGGCGCGGGCTTCCTTGCCGAGCACGATCACGGTGTGCGGCGCTGCCAGCCGGCCCGGGCCTTCGAGCGACTGGAAGAGCCGGACTGGAACTTCGGCCTCGACTCCGTCCGGAACGAAGACGAAGGCGCCGCCCGATCTCAGCGCCGATGCAATCGCCGCCCAGCGGTCGTAGTCGGGATCGATCAACGCGCCGAGCTTGCCCTCGAGCTTGGCGCCGTGCTCGCGCAGCGCGCGATCCATCGAGCAGGCGATGACGCCCTTGCGCTCGAGGTCGGGATGAGTCTGCTCCAGCACCACGTCGGCGCCGCGCTGAACGATCAGCGCCAGAGCACCGAGCTCGCCGGCCAGCCGCGACAGCAGGGAGCCCGGCAGATCATCGAGATTGCGCGCCGGCGGAGACGGAGCGAAGGGATCCAGCGACTCCAGCCCCGCCTCGAGCGTGCGGAAATCGGTTCGGCGCCACAGCTCGTCCTCGCGGCTCGGGAACGGCAGCGCCGCGGCCAGCGCGGCCGCCCGCGCGCGAAGATCGAGCGCCCACTTCGCCTCGCGCCGCTCGGTCGCGCGATCGCGCGCGCGCGAGGTCCAGTCCGCCACCTTCGATTCGGAAATCGCCTTGAGATCGGTCGTGGTCATCCGACGGATCCTTCCATCTGGAGCTGGATCAGCCGGTTCATCTCGACCGCGTATTCCATCGGCAGCTCCTTCACGATCGGCTCGATGAAGCCGGAGACGATCATGGCTGCCGCCTCGTCCTTGTTGATTCCGCGGCTGGTCAGATAGAAGAGCTGCTCATCGCCGATCTTCGAGACCGTGGCCTCGTGACCGATGGTGACGCGCTCCTCCTCGATCTCCATGTAGGGATAGGTATCGGAGCGCGACGTCTCATCCAGGATCAGCGCGTCGCAGTTCACCGTGCTGCGGCAGTTCACCGCGCCCTTCACCACCTTGACGAGTCCGCGGTATCCGGCGCGTCCGCCGTTCTTGCTGATCGACTTCGACACGATCTTGCTCGACGTGTTCGGCGCCATGTGAATCACCTTGCCGCCCGCGTCCTGATGCTGGCCGTGTCCCGCGAACGCGATCGACAGGATCTCGCCGTGTGCGCCCGGCTCCATCATGTACACGCTCGGGTACTTCTGGGTGATCTTGGAACCGAGATTCCCGTCGACCCATTCCATCGTCGCGTCGCGATAAGCCATCGCGCGCTTGGTGACCAGGTTGTAGACGTTGTTCGACCAGTTCTGGATCGTGGTGTAGCGGCAGCGCGCGGTCGGCCGGACGATGATCTCGACCACCGCCGAGTGCAGCGAGTCGCTGGAGTAGGTCGGCGCGGTGCAGTTGTGCACCGCGAACCCGCCCGCCACGTACGCGTTCGGTGCGCTCTCGAGCTCGAAGTTGAACACCGGGCCGTCGAACGGCGTGCTCTCGATGCGCTTGATCGGCACCAGGAAATAGCCGTCGCCCATCCGCACTTCGCTCTGCTGCTTGTCGTGCGAGAAATACAGAATGTATTGATCGCGGCGCGTGATGGTGCGGCCCAGAATCACGTCGGGTCCACCCTTCCGCACGTTGATCGTGGCGTAATGGCCCTGCCGCGCGATCAGCTCCTGAAGCTGCCACGCCAGCGCACGGGATGCCGTGCAGGCGCGTGTCATCGTGTTCTTACGCTTGCGATACACGCTGCCATCGCCCTTGAGATAGGTCTCGAGCAGCTCGGCCTGGATCGCAACCGGTAGCTCCATGATTTCCTTGCTGAGCTGCTTCTCGGCCGCGCCCTTGCCGCAATGAGCCAGGCAGAGGTCCATCAGCTTCTTCGAGTAGACGATGACGTTCACCGCGTGCTTCTTCGGCTGCGCGACCTCGATCGCCTTCTTCCCCGACACCTCGAGGATCAGCGCCTTCAGCTCGTCGATGTTTTCGCGCTCGCGCTCATGGAACGTGAACGTCACCACCGGCTGCCTCAGCTTCTTGTGGAGGTAGGCCGAGCCCTCGGCCAGGTAGTAGCCGAGCAGACGCGAGACGGAGCGCGTGAGCACGTCGCTCTCGCGTGTCGTCTTGCTGATCGGGAACACCAGGAAATCACCGCGCTCGAGCTCACCCGCCGGAACGAATTCCGGCGCGCGCTGACGCAGGGTCCTGCTGTTCACCTCGGGCACCCAGTTCTTCCGCGCCGAGCGCTTGACCAGCACGTCGCGCCTGCGCACCACCAGCACCGGATGCTCGGGCGTGAGCCGGAACGCGTTCGCCGAAGAGAGCGGCACGATCTTCAGCATGTCGCCCTTGTAGGGCAGCACGCGCGTGCTCGCCACCATCGCGGCGTTTCCATTCGAATCCATCACCGTATCGCCGCGGCCGACGCTCTCGATGTTGACCCAGCGGTCGCCCAGACTGACCTGCTCACCCGCCGGCAGGCACCCCTCGACGTAATGCACGTACGCGCCTTCGTCGACGATGATCAGTGTGCGCTCGAACTGGCCCATGTCCTTGGTGTTGATCCGGAAATAGGCCTGGAGCGGTACGTCGACGTGCACGCCCTTGGGCACATAGATGAACGAGCCGCCCGACCACACCGCGGAGTTGAGCGCCGCGAACTTGTTGTCGGTCGACGGAATCACCGTGCCGAAGTACTGCTTGAACAGCTCCTCGTGCTCCTTCAGGCCGTGATCCGCGGAGAGGAAGATCACACCCTGCTTCTCGAGCTTCTCCTGGATCTTGTGGTAGACGACCTCGGAGTCGTACTGCGCGCCGACGCCGGACAGGAACTTCTGCTCCGCCTCGGGAATGCCGAGCTTGTCGAACGTGCGCTTCATGTCCGCCGGCACGTCCTCCCAGCTCTTCGACTCCTGGTCGGTCGGCTTGACGTAGTAATAGATGTTCTGGAAGTCGATGGTCGACAGATCCGGCCCCCAGGTCGGCATCGGCTTCTTCTCGAAGATCTCGAGTGCCTTCAGGCGATAGTCGCGCATCCAGGCCGGCTCGCCCTTCATCTCCGAGATCTGCGCGACGACGTCGCGATCGAGGCCGCGGCGTGACTTGAAGACGAACTGATCCTTGTCGTGGAATCCGAACTTGGTTTCGTAGCTTTCGCCGATATCGAGACCGGGAGTCGTGCTCATGCGCCCACCTCTTTCGTCTCGCGCACCCAGTCGTAGCCCTTCTCTTCGAGCCGGAGCGCAACGTCGGGGCCACCAGAAAGAATGATCCGCCCGTCCACCATGACGTGGACCTTGTGCGGCTTGATGTAGTTCAGGATGCGCTGGTAGTGCGTGATCACCAGCACGCCCAGATCGGGGCCGGTCAGCGCGTTCACGCCTTCGGCGACGATCCGCAACGCGTCGATGTCGAGGCCGGAGTCGGTTTCATCCATGATTGCGATCTCGGGCTTCAGCACCGCCATCTGAAGGATCTCGGCGCGCTTCTTCTCGCCGCCCGAGAAACCGTCGTTGAGATAGCGCCCGGCGAACGACTCGTCCATGCGCAGCAGCGCCATGTGCTTCTTGAGCAGGTCGC
>DATJEP010000138.1:0-2774 GCA_035496475.1 Candidatus Udaeobacter sp. | reverse complement strand
GCCTTGAAACGCGACGCCCCGCCGGGCCAGCAGCGCGAGCGCCTCGATCAGGGTTGCGTAGTCCTTGCGCGGGGCCAGACACCCGACGCTGCCGATCACGGGAGTCCCGTCGTCCGCACCCAGCGCTGCGCGGTCTCCACTCCGGCCGAACCGGACGACGTCGACGCCGTTCGGAATCACGGTGATGCGACTCGCCGGCACGCCCATCGCGCGGACCGTCTCCGCCACCGCCTCGCTCACCGCGGTGACGTGGGTCGCGCGGCGGTGGGCGAAGCGCTGAAGCGCGGCCTGACGCGGGCTCTCGAAGCGATCGATGTTTCGCTTGGCGACCGCCACCACTGGAACCGACAACATGCGCCCGGCGACGACGGCGAAGAGATTCGGACCGAAGAGGTATCCATGAATCACGTCCGGCTTCCAGGCTCGAACGATGCCGAGAAGCCGCACCAGCGCCCGCAGGCCCGAGGGTCCGTAGATCTTCGACCCGACTCCGAGGTCATGGACCGGCCAGCCCAGCGCGCGGACGTCGGGAAGGAACTGTCCTTCGGAGCGCAGGCAGGCGATCGCGACCTCGAAGCGGGCGCGATCGATCCTCGTCCATAGCTCGAGCAGGTGCCGCTCCGCGCCACCGGCGACGAAGTTGCCGACGACGAAGAGGATGCGGAGACGGCGGTCGCTCACGAGGCCATCTCGGCCACCCGCCGCCAGCCATCGAAGGCTCCCGCCAGCTCGGCGCGCGCCATGCGCGACGAGAATCGCCCGGTCGGTCCGACGCACGCGCCTTCCGAAAGACCGCGGCGCGGCAGCTCGAACGGCTCGGTGCCGGGGCGAACGTCGCCGCGCCGGGTCGTCACCGCGTAGCGCATGCGGTGGCGGGCGCAGGATTGCACGCTGCGCGCATCGTAGTCCCCGCCCGGAAACGCGAAGCCGGCGCACTCGACCCCCAGCTTCGAGCGGATCATCGCGGCCGAGCCCCCGATCTCGGCGTCCTGGCGCTCGGGCGAGAGCCGGGTCAGCAGCGGATGCGTCAGCGTGTGCGCGCCGACCTCCATGCCACGCGCGGCCAGCGAGCCGAGCTCGTCCCAGGTCGCGAGCTCGCACGGCGCCTCGCCCGGCGCACGCAGCGCGTCCGACAGGTTCTGAAGTCTCCGCTCCTGCACTTCGGGCGCGACGCGCAGCAGCGGCACGATCTCGGCGAACGCGCGCCTGCGCTCCGATGCGGAGCCGAGCGCGAGCTTGAGACTCCGGCCCTCGAAGCGCGAATCGAAGCGCGTGACCTGGGCGCGCTCGATCCGGTACGCGAGCCGGTCCCACCACGGCGCGAGGCGATCCTCGATGAGTCCGGCGGTGAGGTAGAACGTGCCGCGCGCGCCGTGCCGCTCCAGCAGCGGCAGCGCGCGGGTGACGTTGTCGCGATAGCCGTCGTCGAAGCTGAGCGCCACGCACGTCCCCTCGCGCGCGCCGGCCAGCCAGGCCAGCCCTTCGGCCACCGTGACCGGAGCGGAGCCGAGCCGGGCGAGCAACTCGAGCTGGCGCTCGAACACGCGGACCCCGACGCCCAGCCGGTAGAGCGGGCGCTCGTCCGGACCGTAGACGCGATGATGCCGCAGGATCACGAGCCGGGGGCCGCGCGCATCGCCGCGCGGCGCAAGGCTCAGCAGCCATCGCAGCCAGCGTGTCACGCGACCGGACCCCGCGTTTCGAGCAGCGCGTCGTTGACCAGCGCGCCGAGCATCCAGAAATTCCCGGTGATCAGGATCGAGAAGAAGCGGTCGCCGAACATGCACGACACCGCCATCGCGAGCGTGGCCGCGCCGAAACCCACCGCAATCTGCCGGTCGAATCGCGTTCGCGCGTGACGCACGCCTTCGTTCGCCATCTGAAGGCAGCGCCAGAGCAGCACGACGAACACCACCAGCCCCAGGATTCCCATTTCGGCGAGCATGCGGAGGTAGGTGTTGTGCGCGGAATCCTTGACCTCGATCGCGAGGGCTTCGCCGGCTTCCGGCAGAACGTCGCCGAGCCCGGTGAAGCCGACGCCGTCAAGCGGATGATTGGTCACGACGGTCATGATCGCGTGCCAGGTGTCGAGGCGGACCTGGGCGGCCGCGTCGAGATGCTGCTCGTCCTCGGTCTCGACCGTGGAGCCGCTGATGCGCTCCTTGACGAAATCCGGCGCCCACAACGGAGAGGTGAGCAGCGCGGCGAGGAACACGAGCAGCAGCAGGCGTGAGCTTCGCAGCGCCACGTAGAACAGCGACACGACCAGGGCGATCATGGCGGCGCGGGACACCGACAGCAGCACCGCGAATCCGCCGGCGGCGACCGCTCCCGCCAGCAGCAACCGGCCGAACCAGCGCCGCGTGCCGGGGATCATCGCCGCCGCGAACGCGCTGAACATGGCGAGGAACGCGCCGAGCTCGTTCGACTGGTCGAATGAGCCGATCGCGCGCCCGCCGCGGCCATTGCGTCCGTAGATTCCGGTGACCACCGCCTCGGCGAGGAGTCCGAGAACGATCGCCCATGCCATGCGGCGGCGCATCCTCTCGCCGCGTACCATGGCGAGACCGATGAAATAGATCGCGAACGTCATGCCCGAGCGGATCAGGTTGTACGTCGCTTCGCCGGCGCGGTAGGTGTAGCCGGTCGGAAACGCGGCGCCGCGCACGATCGACAACGCGGCGAGGCCGAGCAGAATGAGAATGATTCCGCCCAGCCGGCTCTTTCGCATCACGGTCTCGTGCCGCATCACGCGTCCGACCGCCCACACGCCG
>DATJEP010000137.1:0-28974 GCA_035496475.1 Candidatus Udaeobacter sp. | reverse complement strand
CATCGCGTCGTTGCCGTTGCCGGTGAGTGTGGCGTTCCGCACCGGATGGGTCAGCCGCCCGTTCTCGATCTGCCAGGCCTCGGTGACCTGGAACGAGAAGTTGCCGTCGGCGGGGTTCACCGATCCGCCGCCGAGATGCCTGCAGTAGAGGCCGCGCGGGGTCGAGGCGATCAGATCCTCGGGCGAGCCCGATCCGCCTTCGATGTAGGTGTTGGTCATGCGGCAGAGCGGCACGTCGCGATAGGACGAGCGCCGGCCGTTGCCGGTGACCGTCTCGCCGGTGAGCCGCGCGTTCAGGAGATCCCAGAGATAGCCGACCAGGATTCCGTCCTCGACCAGGACGGTGCGCTGCGAGGCCGTGCCTTCGTCGTCGATCCGGAACGAGCCGCGGCTGTACGGCACGACTCCGCTGTCGACGATGGTGACGTTCTTCGCCGCTACCTGCTGGCCGCGCTGCGCGGCGCGGATCGAGGTGCGCTTGCGGATGCCGTCGCCTTCCATGCTGTGGCCGAAGCATTCGTGAACCATGACGCCGCCCCAGCCCGGGCCGACGATGACCGGGTACGCGCCGGCCTCGGGCTCCTTCGCGCCGAGCAGCGTGATCGCCGTTCCGGCGGCCTCGCGCGCCACGGTCTCGGGCGTGCGCTCGGTCTCGAAGTAGGCCGCTTCGACGCAGCCGCCGGCCGCCGCGAAACCCTGCTGGCGCTCGTCTCCGTCGAGCGCGAGGGCGAGGATCGAGAGCCGCGCCAGGAATTGGCGATCCTCGGCCCACAGGCCGTCGCTGTTCGCGACCACGAAGGACTTGGTGGAATCGGCGTGGGCGATCTCGACCTCGCGGATGCGCGGATCGAACGAGCGCGCGGCAGCGTCGGCGCGGCGCAGCATCCCGATCTTCGCCGGCTCGTCGAGGACGAGCGCGGCGGGCGATTTCAGCTCGAACGGCGCCGGCGGATCGCTGACGCGGAACGGCGCCGGCGCGCCGCCGCTGCCTTCGCGGGCGATCCGCGCCGCGACGCGCGCCGCCTCGCGAAGATCCTCGGGCGCGAAGCCGTCGGCGTAGGCATAGCCGGTCTCCGCGCCGCGAATCGCGCGGACGCCGACGCCTTGCAGCACCGACACCGAAGCCGCCTTCAGCCGCTGCTCATCGAGCGCGAACGTGGTGTGGCGGGTGCACTCGGCATAGACCTCCGAGAACTCGGCGCCGTGCGAGCGCGCGAGCCCCAGCAGCTCGAGCGCCAGCTCGCGCGGAAACCGCGCGGCGGCATCGAGGTCGGGGGAGGGACGGGAGGTCATCGCGGCGAGTCTAGGTGCCGGCTGCGGGCCGCCGCAAATCGTTGCGGCGGAGAGGAGAATGCCGGGGGCGCGTCGAACCGTCGAACCGGCGGCGAAGAATTATTGACTCCCGGGTCAATAGGCCGCATCTTATTGACCTTCGAGTCAGTAACCCATTGCCGGAGGCCCGCGTGCCGGTCACCAAACGCAGCAGCACACGACGAAGCTCAGGCTCGACCCGTCGCCCCATCGCCCGGGCCGCCTCGCGGCGATCGGCGCTGCCGGCGCCGGCACGACCCACGCCGCGGGCACCGCGACACCTTCCGCCGCGCTGGCGCCGCCGCAAGGAGGAACGCCCGGGCGAGATCCTCGCCGCCGCGCTGGAGGAATTCGTCGACCGCGGCTATGCCGGCTGCAAGCTCGACAGCGTGGCGCGGCGCGCCGGCGTCACCAAGGGCACGATGTACCGCTACTACCGCAGCAAGGAGGCGCTGTTCAAGGCCATGGTGCGGACGAGCGTGGTTCCGCACATCGCCGACTTCGAGCGCGAGATCTCCGAATCGCGCGGCACCGCCCGCGAGCTGCTGGTCGCCTTCGCGCAGGGTTGGATGGGCTGCGTCTACCGCTCGCCGATCTCCGGGCTGGCGAAGCTGGTGATGGCGGAGTCGGCGAACTTTCCCGAGCTGGCGCGCTTCTATCAGGAGGAAGTGATCGAGCGGATGGTGCGCGCGCTGACCCGGATGCTGGAGCGCGGCATGAAGAGCGGCGAATTCCGCCGGCTCGACATGGATTCGGCCGCCCGCGTGCTGCGGTCGCCGCTCATCCTGATCGGGATCTGGAAGCACACGCTGCTGAAGACCGATCCCCGCGGGCTCGACGAGGAAAAATTCATCGAGACCTACCTCGACATGATGCTGCGCGGGCTCCTCGCGCCCGGCGCCGGGGCGCGCTCATGAAGATTCGATTCCGCGCTGCGCCCGCCTTCCGCCTGGCGGTCTCCCTCGCCCTGTCGCTGCTGATCCCGGGCGGCGCCTCACCGGCCGGCGCGGCGACGCTCCGGCTCTCGCTCGCCGACGCGGTCGGCCTCGCCTCCAGGCAGGCGCCGGCCGCGACGCTCGCCGGTCTCGATCTTCGCGCCGCCGAGGCGCGGCGCGCCGAGGCGCGCTCGACGCTGTTCCCGTCGATCTCCGGCGCCGCCAGCGAAGCGAATCGCACGTTCAATTCACGGACCCTCGGTCTCGAGTTCCCCTCGATCCCGGGACAGCCGCCGTTCCCGGCGCTGGTCGGCCCATTCGACGTCGCCGACGCGCGCCTGCGCGCGTCCGAGACGCTGTTCGATCCCGCCGGCTGGGCGCGACTCCATGCCGCCGGCCTCGGCGTCGAATCGAGCCGGGCCGCGCGCAGTGCCGGCGACGAGAACGCCGCTCAGGCGGCGGCGATCGCGTACCTCGGCGCGCTGCGTGCCACCGCGCTGCTCGAGGCGCGGAAGTCGGACGAGTCGCTCGCCGCCTCGCTGGTCGATCTCGCCGAGTCGCAGTGGAAGGCGGGCGTGGCGCCGAAGATCGACGTCACGCGCGCGCAGACTCAGCTGTCGGCCGCCCGCTTCGCCGTGATCCAGACCCGCAATCAGGCCGATCGCGCCGGAATCGAGCTGGCGCGCGCCCTGGGCGCCGATCCGACGCAGCGCTTCGAGCTGGCGGATTCGCTGTCGGAATCGCTGGGCCGCTCCTCGGCGCCGGACGAAGCCACTGCGGCCGTGGCGTTCGCCGCCGCGCATCGTCCCGATCTCGCCGCGGCCGACGCCGAGGTGCGTCGCACCCGGGCCGAGCGCAGCGCGACCCGGGCGGAGCGACTGCCGCGGATCGACGCGGCGGGAGACTGGGGGCTGAGCGGACAGAGCTTCGGCGACGCGATCACGACGCGCGAAGTGAGTCTCGCGGTGACCGTGCCGATCCTCGACGGCTTCCGGCGCGAAGGCCGGATCGCCGAGCAGACGGCGCTGCTCGATCAGGCCACGGTCCGCGCCGGCGACCTCAAGAGCCGGGTCAGCGCCGAGATCGAGGAAGCGCTGCTCGACCTCGGGAGCGCGCACGAGCAGGTCGCGCTCGGACGTGATCGCGTCCGCCTGGCGGAAGAGGAAGTGAACGAGGCTCGCGACCGCTTCAAGAGCGGCGTGGCCGGCAACATCGAAGTGATCAACGCGCAATCCTCGCTCGATCAGGCGCGCGCCGCCGACATCGACGCCCGTTACGCGATGGCGCTTGCGCGCATCGCGCTGGCGCGGGCGGCGGGCGTCATGCAGAGCGTGAAGTGAGCACCGAAAGGAGCGACGTCATGAGCACCGCTGCTTCCGCGCCGGCCGCAGCGCCGGCGTCCGCGCCGTCCATCGCCGCCGTGCCCGCACCGCCGGCCCGCAAGCGGCCGGTCGCGCCGATCGTGGCCGGCGTGGTCGTGCTCGGACTCCTGCTGTTCTTCGGCCGCCAGTGGCTGATGGCGCGCGGATTCGTGAGCACCGACAACGCGCAGGTCGCCGGGCACGTGATTCCGGTGCTGCCGCGGATCTCGGGCTACGTCACCGCGGTGAACGTGCGCGAGAACCAGCAGGTGAAGGCCGGCGACGTGCTGGTCCAGATCGACGAGCGCGACCTTCGCGTGCGCCTGGAGCAGGCGCAGGCCGATCTCGAGAAGGAGCTGGCGAACGCCGGCACGCCCGGCCGCGAAGGCCAGGCGACCGCTGAAATGGCCGCCGCCCGCGCCACCCTCGCGCAGGCCCGCGCCAACGCCGACCGCGCGCGGCAGGACCTCGAGCGCTTCGGTCCGCTGGCCGCACGGGGCGTGGTCAGCCAGCAGCAGCTCGATGCGGCACGCGCGGCATCGATCGGCGCGGCGGCCCAGGTCACCGCGGCGGAGGATCGCGTGGTGGCGGCGGGCGCGGCGCGCACCGGCGCGACGGCAAAGGTCGCCTCGACGCGGGCGGCGCGCGATCAGGCCGCGCTTCAGCTCTCCTACACCACGCTGACCGCGCCCGCATCCGGCGTCGTGAGCAAGAAGAACGTCGAGATCGGAGAGCTGGTGCAGGTCGGTCAGCCGCTCCTGACGGTCGTGCCGCTCGACGACGTGTGGATCGTCGCCAATCTCAAGGAGACCGAGATCCGCGGCGTCTCGATCGGCGCCCCGGCCGAGATCGAGGTGGATTCGTACAAGGGCGTGAAGTTCCGCGGGCACGTCGAGAGCCTGAGCCCCGCGACCGGCGCGACGTTCTCGATGCTGCCGCCGGACAACGCCACCGGCAACTTCACCAAGGTGGTCCAGCGCATCCCGGTCCGGATCCGGCTCGACGGTCCGATGGATCCCGCGCATCCGCTGCGTCCGGGCATGAGCGCGATGGTGCGCGTCCGCGTGAAGTAGCAGGTTCGATGAGCGCGAGCATTCTGACTCTGGCGGCCGCGCGGCCGGTCCTCAAGTCCGATCCCTACGCGCACCGCTATCTCATCGCCATCACGGTGACGCTGGCGTCGATCATGGAGCTGCTCGACACCAGCATCGTGAACGTGGCGATCCCTCACATGATGGGAAACCTCGGCGCGACGCTGGATCAGATCGCCTGGGTCTCGACCGGCTACATCGTCGCCAACGTGATCGTGCTGCCGATCACCGGCTGGCTGTCGGCGTATTTCGGCCGGCGCCGCTACTTCGCCGGCTCGATCGCGCTGTTCACCATCGCGTCGTTCTTCTGCGGCAACGCGCACTCGCTCGGGCAGCTGGTGGCGTGGCGCATCGTTCAGGGGCTCGGCGGCGGCGCGCTGCTGTCGACCGCGCAGGCGGTGCTCTACGAAGTGTTCCCGCCCGCCGAATACGGCGTGGCGATGGCGATCTTCGGCGTGGGCGTGATGGTGGGGCCGACGCTCGGGCCGACGTTCGGCGGCTGGATCACCGACACGTTCTCGTGGCCGTGGATCTTCTACATCAATCTTCCGTTCGGCCTGCTGGCGCTGCTGCTGACGCTCACCTACCTCCGCGATTCACGCTACGCGGAAAAGGCCCCGCGCGTGGACGCGCTCGGGCTCCTGCTGCTCGCGCTCGGCATCGGGACGCTGCAGACCCTGCTCGAGCGCGGCGAGAGCCAGGACTGGTGGGCCTCGCGCGAGATCATCACCTACGCGGTGGTGAGCGCGGCCTCGCTCGTGACCTTCGTGTGGCACGAGCTCCGCACCGAGCATCCGGTGGTCGACCTCAGGATCCTGAAGAGCGCGCAGTTCACCGCCGGCGTCGTGTTCGGCGGCGCGCTCGGCCTGTGCCTCTACGCCACCGTGTTCGTCCTTCCGGTCTACCTGCAGAGCCTGCTCGGCTACAGCGCGAACCAGACCGGCATGGTGATCCTGCCGGGCGCGCTGGCGAGCGCGTTCACGATGGCGGCGACCAGCCGGCTGCGCGGCAGGATGGACGGCCGCATCCTCGTCGTCGCCGGCGTCGCCGTCTTCATGGTCGCGATGTGGCAGATGGCGCACTTCACGACCCAGAGTGGCGGCCACGATTTCTTCTGGCCGCTGGTGCTGCGCGGCGTCGGTCTCGGACTGGTGTTCGTGCCGCTCACGAATCTCGCGCTGGCCGAGCTGCCGATGTCGAAGATTCCGAACGGCACCGGGCTCTTCAATCTCATGCGCCAGCTCGGCGGCAGCATGGGGATCGCGCTTGCGGCGACCGTGGTCGCGCGGATGCAGAGCGTGAATCGCTCGGTGCTGATGGAGCACGTCACGCCTTACGACGACGCGGCGCGGGGGAGGCTCGCGGGCATCACGCAGACGCTGGTCGCGCATGGAATGCCGCGGCCGGAGGCCGCCGCTCAGGCGCTGGCGCTCCTGAACGCCGAAGTGAGCCGGCAGGCGATGATGCTGACGTTCGAGCGGCTGTTCATCCTGTTCGGCTGGTCGTTCGCGATCGCGCTCCCGCTGCTCCTCTTCATGCGCAAGGGGAGAGGCTTCGCGGGCGGCGGCGCGCACTGAAGCGCGGTGGTAGACTCCGGCGCATGAGTCACGACACCCCGGCGCCTCCCTCCGGCGAGCCGAACGCCTCGGTCGAACCGCCGCCTCAGGGCGAACCGCCCAGCCGTCACGAGTTCTGGAACGCGGCCGCGCTCGCCGCCGCGATCCTCGTCATCGCGGTGGCGGCGCCCTGGCTCATTCACGAGCTGCGCTCCGAGCCGCGCCCGGTAACGATCGCGGCGCGGGCGAACCAGCGGATCGTCACGCTCGAGGTCGGCGGCATGACCTGCGCCGGCTGCGCGGCGAAGATCCAGAGCGAGCTGGCGACGGTTCCCGGCGTCCAGCAGGTCGAGGTGCGGCTCGCCGACCGGCGCGCCATCGTGGTGTGCGACCGCCGTGTCGCGGATGCCGCGCTCACCGCGGCGGTCCAGCGCGCCGGCCCCGGCTACCTCGCGGCCCCCGCCCAGAACTAGCGGATCCAGCGCCGCACACGGGCTTCCGAACGCACGAGATCGGGGTCGCTTCCCGGCGTCCGGAAATGGTAAACTGGCCGCCTGATGTGCCGAGGGCATGGCCGCCCTCGTGAGTCCCCCCCGACAGAAGCATTCCCGCGCTCAGAGAGAAATCTGCTGGGAGACCCCGTCATGCGTCGCGTTTCTCTCGTGCTTGCCACGCTGGTGCTGGTGTTCGGGGTTGCCTCGATGCCACGCCATCTGATCTCGCGCACCGCGACCTCCAGCGATTTCGTTCACTTCGAATCCCAGCAGATCCATCCCGCGGTGCTGACGCCGAGCCAGGACCGGCTCCTGGTCGTGAACACGCCCGACGCGCATCTCGTGGTGTTCGACGTGACCGGCTCCTCGCCGAATCGAATCGCCGACATCGCCGTCGGACTCGAGCCGGTCTCGGTCGCGTGTCTGAACGACAGCGTCGCGTGGGTGGTGAACAACCTCTCCGACGACGTCAGCATCGTGAACCTCAACACGATGCATTCCGAAATGGCGCTGCGCGTCGGCGACGAGCCGAACGACGTGGTGTTCGCCGGAACCCCGGCGCGCGCGTACGTCAGCGTCTCCAACGAGGATGTGGTCAAGGTCTACGATCCCGCCACGCGCGCGCTGGTCGCGACCATTCCGATCGCCGGGCGCAGTCCGCGCGCGCTGGCGCGCGACGCCTCGGGCGCGCACGTCTACGCCGCGATCTTCCACGGCAACAACGCCACCTCGATCCTCGCCGCCACCAAGGTGCCGGACGACTCGATCCCGCAGGACGTCGATTTCCCGCGCGATTCCATTCCCGGCCATGGCATGCCGAAGACCGGATTCATCATCCAGCAGCAGAACGGGAACTGGTTCGATTACTACGGCAACCTGTGGAATTCGAAGGCCAAGTACTCGATCCAGGACGTCGACGTGGCCGAGATCGCGACCGCCAGCAACACGGTGAGCCGCAACTTCGGCAACATCGGCAGCGCCTGCCTGAACATCGCGGTCAACGCCACCGACGGCCGCATCGCGGTGGCGGCCCTGAACGCCCGCAACACCGAGCGATTCGAGGAGCGCGTGCAGGGTTACGTGGTCGAGACCCGTGCCTCGTTCGTGACGCAGACCGGGACGGTGCTCGACCGCGTTCTGAATCCGCACATTCACTACGACGTCGTTCCCGGCACTCAGGCCGAAGCCGACTCCGCGCTCGGCACGCCGACCGAGATCGCCTACTCGAGCAACGGACTGCGCGCCTACGTGACCGCGCTCGCCGACGACAAGATCGGCGTGCTGAATCCCTACGGACTCGGCACCAGCGGGAATCCGGTCGTGCTGGCGCGGGTGAAGTGCGTCGCCGGGCCGAGCGGCCTGGTCGTCGATGACGCGCGCGGGCGCATCTACGTGGTCGGGCGCTACTACAACCAGCTGCAGACGCTGTCCACCACCGATTTCTCCGTGGTCGCGCTCGACCGGCTGGGCATGAACCCGACCCCCGACGACATCGTGAATGGACGGAAGTTCTTCTACGGCGGGTTCACCTCGGCGCATGGCGATCAGTCGTGCGCGAGCTGCCACCTGTTCGGAGACATGGACAATCAGGCCTGGGACCTCGGCAATCCGTCCGGGGGCTACGTGCCGCCGCCGAGTCCGAATCCGCTCGGCCTGCGGGGCTTCGATCCGATGAAGGGCCCGATGGTGACGCAGACGCTGCGCGGTCTCACCAACACCGAGCCGTTCCACTGGCGCGGGGATCGCGCGAACCTCGCGGCGTTCAATCCCGCCTTCGTCAGTCTGATGGGACGCACCGACGCGCTGCCCGACAGCGAGATGAGCGCGTTCAGCGATTTCGTGATGGCGATGGTCAATCCGCCGAATCCGAACGAATACCTCGATCGCTCGCAGCCCGACGCGCCCCCGGGCTCGCCGAGCTCGATGCGCGGACAGAACGACTTCATCAACACCGCGATCGATGGTCCGCTGCGCTGTAACGACTGCCACACCGAGAACAACTTCGGTCCCGGCACCAACCGGCAGATGGTGCCGGCCGCCGCGCTCATGGCGTCGCAGGACATGAAGATTCCGCAGCTCCGGAACGAGTACCGGAAGACCGGATTCCACGACACCACCGGAGCGGTCAACCGCCGTGGCTACGGCTACACCCATGATGGCGCCCTCGACAATCTCGACGACTTCCTGCACTTCCCGCGCTTCAACTTCACCGACGAAGACCAGCGTCGCGACATGGCCGCCTATCTGCTGTCGTTCGACACCGGAACGGCGCCCGCGGTCGGCTTCCAGATCACGTTCGACGGTCCGAACGACACCGATCCGACCGCGATCGCCGAGATGGACACGCTCGAAGGACAGGCCGCGCTGAACTACTGCGATCTGATCGCCAAGGGACGCGTGAACGGACAGCCGCGCGGCTGGGAGTACGTCGGCGGACTGTGGCAGCCCGACAAGCAGAACGACGTGCCGATCACGAGCGAGGCGTTGCGCGCGCTGGGCGAGAAGGGCGCCGAGATCACGGTGACCGGCGTGCCGAAGGGCAGCGGGCATCGGATGGGCGTCGATCGCGATCGCGACGGCGCGCTCGATGGCGACGAGCTGGATTCGCTCAGCGATCCCGGCAATCCCGCCTCGACTCCGGGCAACGTCGGCGTGCCCGGCGTGCCGAACCCCTTCCACTTCGGAATCCGCGCGGTGCGTCCGAATCCGTTCCGCGACGCGATGGAGGTCGAGTTCACGCTCGGCCGGCGCAGCCCGGTCACGGTCGCCGTGTATGACGTGCTCGGGCGCCAGGTCCAGAGCGTGGCCCGCGGCGTGTGGATGGAGGCCGGACCCCAGAGCCTGCGCTGGGACGGGCGCGCGGCCTCCGGCGCGCGGGTGTCGGCGGGCGTCTACTTCGTGCGGCTGGAGACGGCGGGCGGCAACTGGACGCGCCCGGTGATCCGGATCCGCTAGCTTCCGCCGGGGAACGCCGATCGCGGCGCTGCCCTCCGGAACCCTGATCCGTGGTGATGGTAGAGTTCGATCACCATGACCTCGCCCGCTGAACCCAGCGTTGCCGCGCCCGAGATGACCGCCGATGCCCACGGCGCCGCAGCGCCGCACGCGGCCGGGGGCGGGCACCTGCCGTTCCCGCCCGGCAGCGAGGGCTGCCTCGAGATTCTGGCCGAGCGGCTGCGGGTCACGCCGGGCGTGGTCGGTGTCGACGTCGACTTCCGCAACGCGATGGTCACGGTGCGCTACGAGTCCGCCCGCATCGATCCCGATCACCTGAACGCGTTCGCCGACGAGATCGCCGCGCTGTTCGCGCAGCGCGTCACCGGCTGCGAGCGTCGCGTCACCGCCGATTCGTGCGGCGAGTGCGCGATCCGGCTGGGGCACTTGTCGGGCGGGAATGCCGCCGACTACGCCGTCACCGCGAGCCCGGAGCACGTCGGACTGACGCGCCGGGTGGCGCCCGGCGACAGTCTCGAGCTGCGCCGGACGCTGGCGGCGCGGAAGCCGTGGGGCGCGACCCTGTCGCTCGCCGAGCTCGAGCACCTCTCGCGCGGACGCGCGATGGCGACCACGACCGCGGTCGGTCTCGGTCTTCTTGCCATCGGCATGATCCTCGACCGCATCTCGGCGCCGCCGATCGCCGCCAAGATCGCGTTCGGGCTCTCGGCCGCCGTCGACGGATGGTTCGCGGTGCGATCGACGGCGCGCGCGCTGATGCGGCTGCGCTTCGACGTCAATCTGCTGATGATCCTCGCCGCGATCGGCGCCGCGGTGATCGGCTACGTCTTCGAAGCCGCGGTGCTGATGTTCCTGTTCTCGCTCAGCAATACGCTCGAGGTCTACACCATGGGGCGGACGCGGCGCGCGCTGCACGCGCTGCTGAAGCTGCGCCCGTCGCTGGCTCGCGTGGTGCGGGACGGACGCGAGATCGAGGTCGACGCCGAAGCGGTCGAGATCGGCGATCGCGTGATCGTGAAGCCGGGCGAGGCCATGCCCGTCGACGGCGTCGTCACCGCCGGTGAGTCGCTGGTAGACCAGAGCAGCCTGACCGGCGAATCGATGCCGGTGACGCGCGTGAGCGGCGACCGCGTGTTCGCCGGCACGCTCAATCAGCAGGGCGCGCTCGAAGTGCGCGCCACGCGCGCCGCCTCCGACACCACGCTGGCGCGCATCGTCGCGCTGGTGCGCGAGGCTCAGGAGCAGAAATCGCGCACCGAGGAGCTGGCGGAATGGGTGGGCCGCTACTACACGGTCGTGGTGATGATCGCGGCCGCCGCCATGATCATCGTCCCGTTCGCCGTGCTCCATCTCGACTTCATGACCTCGTTCTACCGCGCCATGACGCTCCTGGTCGTCGCGTCGCCCTGCGCCCTCGTGATCGCGACGCCGGCCACCATTCTCTCGGCGATCGCGAACGCGGCGCGGAACGGTGTGCTGTTCAAGGGCGGCCGCTTCATCGAGGCATTGGGACGTGTGAAAACCGTTGCGTTCGACAAGACCGGCACGCTGACGCGCGGCCGGTTCGAGGTGACCGACGTGGTCGCGATCGAGGGCGCGTCCGAAGAGGACGTGCTGGCGTGGGCCGCCGGCGCCGAGAAGCGCTCTCCACATCCGCTGGCCCAGGCGGTGGTGCGTGCCGCCGAGACGCGCGGGATCCGTTATCGCTCGGCCGACCAGTGCACGAATCACCTCGGCAAGGGGTTGACCGCCCGCATCGACGGCGCGCCCGTCGAGATCGGGACCCCCGACCTCTTCGCGTTCCTCGGCGTTCCGGTGCCGCAGGGGGCGCTCGATCAGGTGGCGCGCTTCCACGAGGCGGCGCGGACCGCGATGATCGTCCGCCGCGGCGAGGCGTGGGGTGTGATCGCGGCCGCCGACGAGCCCCGCCCGAGCGCGGTCGAGACCATCGCCGCGCTCAAGCGCGAAGGCATCGATTCGGTGGTGCTGCTCTCCGGCGACCACGCCCGCACCGTCGAGGCGATCGCGCGGCGCACCGGAATCGACCGGCAGTTCGGGTCGCTGCTTCCCGAAGACAAGGTGAATCGGATCGCCGAGCTCGAGAGCGGCGGCTCGGCCGTCGCGATGGTCGGCGACGGCATCAATGACGCGCCGGCGCTTGCTCGCGCCACCGTCGGCGTGGTGATGGGCGGAATCGGCAGCGACGCCGCGCTCGAGAGCGCCGACGTCGTGCTGATGAGCGACGACCTCACCGCCCTGCCCTACGCCGTGCGTCTCTGCCGTCACGCGCGCCGGGTGGTGATTCAGAACGTCTCGATCGCCTCGGGTGTCATGGTGCTGCTCGTGACCTGGGTGTTCCTCGGCGCCCACACGCCGATCGGCGCGCTGAAGCTCCCGGTCGCGGTCTCGGGGCACGAGGGCAGCACGGTGGTGGTCATTCTGAACGGGCTGAGACTGCTGGGGGAGAAGCGAACGCGATGAGCATCGATTGCCGCCGCGGAACCGGCGCTACGGCTTGAGCGCCGTCACCACGACATTGTCGTAGTACACCGTGCACTCGCCGATGCCGCCGGTATACGCGGCGAGCGCGATGCGTCCGGCGCGGCGATCGCTGCGCGAATCCAGGCGATCGATCAGGAGCGTCCCGTTCACCCAGATCCGGTAGCGGGCCCCGCGCGCCTCGACGCGCACGTGCTGCCACACGCCATTCGCGTTCAGCGCGCGCGCCTTCCCGAGCTGGTGATCCCCGCGATAGAGCACGACGTCCTGGTAGCCGGGACCGCGGAGATCGACACCCACGCCCTGCTCGCCCAGCACGCGCACCGCGAGGCCCTTGTCCACCCCGCGGATCCCGCAGACGTCGAGATCGACGGCGTAGTCGCGCCAATCCTCGCGGCCCGCATAGAGGAACGACCGGTTCTGCTTGCCATCCGGCAGGTCGGCGCGCAGCACGCCGCGATGGACTTCCCACACACCGCCCTTGTCCGGGTTCCAGCCGTCGAGCTTGCCGTCCCGGAACTGGTCTTCGAACAGCGTGCCGTCGCGATGGGTGTGGGCCGGCGGCGGAGGCGGCGACATGGTGCGAATCGGGTCCGGACCGGCGCCGAGCGTCGCGCTCGCCAGCACGAGAATCGCCGCGCGAGTCCAGCGCGGCGATGCGTGAGCGGAATCAGGAAGCTTCACGGCCGCGAAAGTGACGGATTTGCGATGAAAGTCAATACCGGCCGAACGCGCGCCCCTGCGATCCGCGGGTGAACCGCGGCCGGCCGACACGCGGAGCGCGCAGGATTGTCGCCCTCCCGACCCGCTGATAGACTCCGCGCCCTCTATGAGCCTGAAGAAGCGAATGATCGACGTGATCGGCGTCCCCGTGGATCTCGGGGCCGGCCGCCGCGGCGTCGACATGGGTCCGTCGGCCATCCGCATCGCCGATCTCGAGCCGCGCCTCGAGCAGCTCGGGCACAAGGTCCAGGACATCGGCGACCTCGATGTCATGATTCCGGAGACCCAGAAGATCGGCGAGGGCAAGCTGCGCTACAAGACGCCGATCCTCGCGGCCTGCCAGGAGCTGTGCGAGAAGGTCGAAGGCAGCCTGTCGAAGAACCGGCTTCCGCTCGTGCTCGGTGGCGACCACAGCATCGCGATCGGATCGGTGGCGGGATCGAGCAACTATTTCGCCCGGCAGAACGAGCAGCTCGGCCTGATCTGGTTCGACGCGCACGGCGACGCCAACACGCCCGAGACCACGCCGTCGGGGAACATTCACGGCATGTCGCTGGCGGTGCTGCTCGGGCTCGGCGATCCGGACCTGGTTCAGCTCGGTGGTCGCGCGCCGAAGATCCTCGCGCGCAACGCGGTGCTGATCGGGATCCGCGACCTCGACGCCGGCGAGCGCGACACGCTGAAGAAGTCCGGGGTCACGGTCTACACCATGCGCGACGTCGACGAGCGCGGCATGCGCGACGTGCTCGACGAGGCGATCCGGATCGCCAGCGACAGCACCGCCGGCATCCATCTTTCGTTCGACCTCGATGTCGTCGATCCCGAGGACGCGCCTGGAACCGGTACGCCGGTGTGGGGCGGCATCACCTACCGCGAGGCCCACCTCGCCATGGAAATGCTGTCCGACCGCGCCCAGATCGTCGCCATCGATCTCGTCGAGGTGAATCCGGTGCTCGACACGCAGAACATGACCGGCATTCTCGCCGCCGAGCTCGCGCAGAGCGTCCTCGGCAAGCGGATCCTCTGAGTCCGCGCGACGCGCGCTCCGGAATCGCGATGACGACCGCCGTGAGCCGCCTGCCGGTGTCCCCGTGCCGCTGATCCTCGACGAACCCTCGGTTGCGTCGCTGCTCACGATGGACGACCTGATCCCGCTGATGAGAAAGACGCTGGCGGAATTCTCGTCGGGTCGCGCTCGGCAGCCGGTGCGCGCCGCGGTGCCGCTCGAAGCCGGTGCCGCGCTCTACGTCATGCCCGGCTACCTCCCGGAATCGCGCGCGGCGGCGATCAAGGCGGTCAGTCTTGCCCCCGGAAATTCGGAACGCGGTCTGCCGACCCACTTCGCCACGTTGCTGCTGTTCGATCCCGAAACCGGCGCTCTGCTGGCGATGATGGATGGGCGGCTGGTGACCGAGATGCGCACCGCCGCGGTGAGCGCGGCGGCGGCCGACGCGCTGGCGTCGCGCGAGGCGCGCACGCTTGCGATCCTCGGGACGGGGGTTCAGGCGCGGAGCCACCTCGAGGCATTGCGACTCGTGCGCCCGATCGAGCGCGTCCGCGTCTGGAGCCCGACACTCGAACATCGCGAGGCGTTCGCCCGCGAGATGTCGAAGACCGGAACTCTCGACGTCGTTGCGGCATCGAGCGCCGAAGAAGCCGTCCGTGGCGCCGAAGTCATCGTCACCGCGACGCTGAGCGCGGAGCCGGTGCTGCGTGGCGCGTGGCTCGCGCCCGGGGCCTGCGTCGTGGCCGTCGGGGCCAGCCGCTCCGACGCGCGCGAGGTCGACGGGGAGACGGTGCGCCGCGCCCGCTGCTTCGTCGATTCGCGCGCCGCGGCGGACGTCGAGGCCGGAGATCTGCTGCTCGCCATCCAGGAAGGGGCGATCACCGTGGACCACGTTGCCGGCGAGATCGGCGAGGTGTTCGCGGGCAGCATCCCGGGGCGAACGTCCGGTGCCGGGATCACGTTCTTCAAGTCCCTCGGGCAGGCGGTCGAGGACGCGGCGGCGGCGAAGCTCGTCTATGACCGCGCGAGGGTCGCGGGGACCGGAGTCGAGATCGACGTCTGAGCCGCGGCCATTCGCGCCGCCTATTCGCGGGTCCGCTCGACCAGCACGCGCAGCGACTGACGCAGCTTCGAGTGGCCATCGAAGCGCTGCACGAAATCCGATTCGCGCCGGCCGCCCTTGGCGCGCACGACGTCGAGCAGCGCGGCGCGCTCGTCCTGATCCCAGCCTTCGAGTCCCGGCAGCAGCGCAACCAGCGGCGCCCAGCGCGCGAACGCATGCCGTTCGCTCCGGGTCCAGCCGGCGAGCCGCGAGACGCCGAGCAGATTCATCGCCGCGACTTCGCAATCGCGCTGCGCGCGCTCGCGATCGGCGCCGTAGCGCTTCGAGATCGCGCGCGTCACCGCCAGCCCGGCGCGTGCCAGCGGAATCACGCCCATGACGTCGGTGCGCGCTCGGCCGGTCGAGAAGAACAGCGGATGCTCCGCCAGCTTCGCGAGCGTGGCGAGGCTGGATCGGTGGGAGGCGCGGCGCCGCATGCGCCCCTCCTCCGCGGCGATCATCCGCCGCGCACCGCGGTCGCGCGGCGCCCAGCCGAGCTTGCGATAGAACCACCACGCTCCTGACCTCAGCCCCTCGTCGTTGCCGGCGCCACCGAGCTGGTACGACGGAATGGTGAAGGTGTCGGCGCCGAAGAGATGCCGCGTCATCGCCAGCACGCGGGCGTAGATCGCCGCGGCCTCGGCGCCGCGAAACGTCTCGAACACGTTGTAGGCGATCTCGGCCGAGCCGTACAGCGCGCCGGTCAGAACGTAGCCGACCGGCACGCCGTTCTTGAGCGTGAGGAACCCATAAACGCTCTCGAGCAGCAGTCGTCGCTCGGGCCGCGCGCCGATGCACGCGAACGACAGGCCGTCGCCCCATTCCACCATGCGGACATCACGCGGGTCGCCGTAGGCGAACACGTCGAGGTCGCGGCTGCGCGTGATCATCGCCGCGAGCGCGAGGTCGATCAGCTTCCGGCCTTCGCGGGACGACACCGGCCGCACCGCGAGCGGCGCGCGCTGAGCTTCGGCCGCGAGACTCGGCCGGCCGCTCGCGAGCGGCGCGCGCTGGAAGGCGACGCGCTTCCTCGGGCCGAGCGCGAGCGTGCGCGACGGCGTGCCGCTGCCGGGCTCGAGCACGAACGGCAGGTCCAAGAAGTCCGCCAGCGCCTCGTGCAGAAACGAGTCGGGAACGCGAGCGCGCAGCCTCTGGATCAGAAACGCGGCGTCGGTCTCGCCGGCGCCTTTCATCCGGTCGATCCAGCCGCGCAGGCCGTAGTCGTACTCGTCGAAGCCCGGTGTCTCGGCGTCGATTCCGAGCAAAGGCAGGAGCCTCTCGAGCAGCGGCGACTCGTCGATCTCGTCCCAGTCGATGCGCAGGTGTCCCGGCCATCGGTCGGCGAGCCAGCCCATCGTCTCGGCGAAGAAGCGATAGCGGATCGCGGTCCCGGCGATGCCGGAATCGCCGAGCTTCGCGCGATGACGCCGGAGATCGGCCCGGCGCTCGAAGCGCGCCAGCATGCGCTCGGCCTGAGCCAGCGCGGCGCGGTCGTCGGGATACGCGCGCATGAAGCACAGCGCTTCGTGCAGTCCGAGAAGATCGGCGGAGGTCACCAGCGAGGCGCGTTCGAGCTGGGAGAGGAGGACGCGTTTCCGCTGCGCCGGCCCGCGCCCGAATTCGAGCCGCAGGCGCGACAGCTCGCGCAGCGCGACGCGGCCCGATGCGCCGCCTGCCGCACGTGCCATGCGAGCTCCGGTCGCGGCCATCGCCCGTCAGGGCGCGGCGCGCGCCGCGGTGGGCTGAGTGCCCTCGGAGCCGCTTTCGCCCGAGTCGCCTTCGACCGGAACCCATCCCTGATCCGGCACCAGCATGTCGCTGTCGCCGCTCATGCGGTCCATGCGCACGGGATAGGTATTGCCGTCGACGCTCACGTGGTCGTAGCGCCAGCGCGTCGGCCAGACGTAGACCAGGAACGCGACCACGACGACGGCGATCATGAAGCGAATGATGAAGCGAAGCAACGCGCGGATCATGACGCCCCCTCGAGCGGGCCCGCCGTGCGCGCATGCCGGGACGCGCGCCCTGCGAACCCACTCGTGACGGCCGCCTTCATCGGATCCACCGATCGAACCAGATCAGCATGCGCTCGTACTGATCGGCGCGGTGGCGCGGCTCCCTCAACCCGTGACCTTCGCGCGGGTAGTGCACGAACTCGGTCGGCACGTGGAGCGCGATCAGCGCCCGGTAGAACTCCTGGCCCTGCGGGTACGGCACGCGCGGATCGGCCTCGCCGATCAGGATCTGCGTCGGCGTCTTCACGTTCTTCACGTAGGTCATCGGCGAGGAGCGCTTCCAGTTCTCCGGCGATTCCCACGGCGTTCCCTCGAAATCGTAGGCCCGGTATTTCTGAATATCGCTCTGGCCGTAGTGCGCGGCGAGATCGACCGCGCCGGCGAACACGCAGGCCGCCTTGAAGCGATCGGTCTGGGTCACCGCCCACGCCGAGAGGTAGCCGCCGTAGGATCCGCCGTAGACCCCGAGCTTCGATCCGTCGACCAGCCCGCGGCGGACCAGATCATCGATGCCGGTCGTCACGTCGCGCCAGTCCTGCTGCCCCCAGTCGGCGCGTTTTCGCGTCATGAAGGCGGTTCCGTATCCGCCGCTCGAGCGGAAGTTCGGCATGAACACCTGATAGCCGTGCGCGGCGAAGAACTGCGGAGCTGACTGGAAGCCGAGCCCATAGCGATCGGTGTAGGGGCCGCCATGCAGCAGCACCAGCGTCTTCAACGCCGCGTGCTCCGGCGCGTTCGACGGCCGGAGCAGAATGCCTTCGACGGTCACGCCGTCGGTGCTGGTCCAGCTGACCGCGCGCGTGGTTCCGAGCACGCGCTTCGCCGCGGTTTCATTGACCGAGGACACGGCGCGCCCCTGCTGGTTCGGCTGATCGGCCACCCACAGCTCGGACGGAGCCTGCGGCTGCGACTGAACCCACGCGATCCGGCCGGCCGGCCCCGCCACCGGCGCGCCCGCCTGGGCCCGGCGATCGACGCCGAGCTTCACCACGCCTCCCGCGCGCGGCACCGCCGCGAGGCGCGTCGTCACTCCCGAGGCGGTGTGAAAGAACAACGTGTCGGACGTGGCGTTCCAGCACGGCTGATCGGCGTCCTCATCGAACGCCGCGGTCAGGTTTCTCGCCTCGCCGCCCGCGGCGGGCACGACGAAGAGGTCGCTCTTTCCGACGTAAACGTCGCGCTTCGAGCCGGTGGCGAGCGCGATCCAGCGGCTGTCCGGCGACCAGGCGAACGACGTGCCGATCACGCCCAGCGTCCGCGCCGGTCCGCCCTCGACCGCGACCACGCCAAGGTCCTGAAGATTGCCGTCATCGGGTTTGCCGGTCGGGCTCGTGATGTAGGCCAGCGACTTCGAATCCGGCGACCAGCGCACGAACCAGATGAAATCCTTGCCCGCGGTCAGCGCGCGCGGCTTGCTCTTGCCGGCTGCGTCCACCACCCAGAGCCGGGGATGCTGAATGCGCTCGTCCTCGATGACCTGATCCCACTTCTTCTTCTTCCAGTCGCGCACGTTCTTCGGCAGCGTGTCGTTCTTCACGTAGGCGAGCCAGCGCCCGTCGGGCGACCAGGTCACCTCGCCGACCGCCTCGTCGGTGGCGGCGAACGCCCACGGCTCGCCGCCGCGCAGCGACATCATGTAGATCGCGGGCTTCGCGTCGTCGCCGGTTCCGCGATTGGCGACGAACGCGATCGTGTCCCCGCTCGGCGAGAACGTCGGGCTGAAGTCGTTCTTGGGGTGGCGCGTCAGCTGCAGCGTTTCACCGCGGGCCAGATCGGCGAGCCAGAGGTCTTGATTGTTCGCGTCTTCAGCGGTATCGGGGGCGCTGACGACGAACACGATCTTTCGCCCGTCGCGCGACCAGACCGGCGCGTCGACCGTGCGCAGCGTCAGCAGATCCTCGAGACGGAACGCTCGATCCTCATCGCGGGCAGGACGCGCACGGCCCGGGGCGGCGGCCAGCGCGGAGTGCGCGCCGAGGAGGACCAGCGCAGCCGCCATCCACACGTGGAACCGCGTGCGCATCGAGCAGGGACTCCCTGGACCGTACCGAGCCGGAACGACGCGCGAGAGTAGCGAAGGGACCGCCCGGCGCCAAATGAGGAGCGGCGGAACGTGAGTTCCGCCGCCTCAACTGGCCGCCGCCTCAACCGGCCGATGCCGCCTCAACCGGCCGATGCCGCCTACTTCGCCGGCACGAACTCCAGCGCGGCGGAATTCATGCAGTAGCGCAGGTGGGTCGGCGCCGGACCATCGTCGAAGACGTGACCGAGATGGCCACCGCAGCGCGCGCACACCACTTCGTCACGCTGCATGCCGAAGCTGCTGTCCGACTTCTTCACGACGTGATTCTCGGCGATCGGCTTGAAGAAGCTGGGCCAGCCGGTGCCGGACTCGAACTTGGCGTCCGAGCTGAACAGATCGAGGCCGCAGCCGGCACAGCGATAGATGCCCCTCGCGTGATTGTTCCAGTACTTGCCGGTGAACGCGGTCTCGGTGCCGGCCTTGCGCAGCACCTCGAACTGGCCGGGGCTCAGGATCTTCTTCCACTCCTCGTCGCTCAGCGTGACCCGGCCGACACCGTCCGGCGTGGGCGTGACCTTGAGCGCGTGCGAAGCGCGCGGAGCGGGTGCGGGCGATGCGGCGGCGCGACTCGCCGCCGGACGCCAGAGGGCGGTGAGGGCGAGCGCGAGAACGATTCCGACTGCGGAGGTATTCATCGATGGCCTCTCATGGATTCAGCATACGGCGTTTGCTTCGTGGGCTTGCTCATCCTCTATACGAACCAGCGCCGAAAATGGGATGAGACCCACAGATTCCTGACAAACGGGCCACGCATGGCCGGCGCGTTTGCGCCCGCTTCAGTGTTTACCGGCGTCGAGAACCTGTTGCGCCTCCGGCAGAACCTGGAGCGCCCAGGTCGCGTGCATCTTCGCCGACGGATGAAGTCCATCGGCCGCGAGCAGTGACGGATCGGTCGCCGCGGCCCGCGAGTCGGGGGTCACGTCGACGTAGCGCGCGCCGGCACGCTTCGTCTCTTCGGCGTTCACATGATTGAAGCGGTCGATCGCGGCGGCGATCGCGGCGCGGTCACGCCCTTCCGCGAACGGCGTCACGCCCCAATCCGGAATCGACAGCACGATCACGCGCGATGCTTCGCCGCCGGCGAAGCGCACGGCTCGCGCCAGCAGCGCCCGGAAGCCCGGGCGGTAGGTCTCGGCATCGTGGCCCCGGAACTGATCGTTCACGCCGATCAGGAGCGTGATCAGGTCGAACGTTCCCTGGGGCGACGCCTCATCGATCCCATGGTCGAGCTCGCTCGTGGTCCAGCCGGTGCGGGCGATGATCTCCGGGTCGGCGACGTCGACGCCGCGCTCGCGAAGACGACGGGCCAGCTGCACCGGCCATCGCTCGGCGTCGGTGACGCTCTCGCCGATGGTGTACGAGTCGCCGAGCGCGAGGATTCGCATGGGACGGGGCGTCCGAGCCGGCAGTCAGGGACTCGCTGCCGGGTAGAGCTTGGGGTGCGACTCCAGGATCCACCAGCGACCCCGGACCTTCCGCAGTACCTCGATCGAGAATCCCTGGAGCGGACTGCCCGCCGCGGTCGTGATCGTGAACGGCGCCTCGCACAAGGCATACGACTCGCCGAGCGGACGCACCACCGCCGGACCGCCGGTGACGCTTGCGCCCTTGAAGACGCCGCCAAACAACCGGGTGTACGCCTGTTCGATCTCGGCGCGACCATGCTGAACATCGCCCCGCGCGCCGACGCGGACGCCGTCGTCGGCGAACAGCGAGGCGCAGCCCGCCGCGTCGCCCGCCGTCCAGCGCGACATGAAATCCTTCTCGAGCTGCCGGATCCGATCCGCATCGGATGCTGAATCCCGGGCATGCGCGGCGCCGGCGAGGCAGAGAACGGCCGCGATCGCGAGCTGCAGTCCGATTCTGAAGCCGGTCACCATCGGGCCTCCGACGTTCGAGTGAGGCTGCCGCCGCTTCCCGCCGCAGACGCGAAGGGCTCCGCCGCCGCGTGCACACGGCGAACGGAGCCTCGCGCGGGGGCGCTTCATCGACCGCTACTGCGTCTGTCCACCGCCTGCGCCACGAACCACGACCCGATGCGCGGTCGGCTTGCCGTCGTCGTCACGGTAGTAAACGGTGACATGCGACTGCTTCTCGACCTCGCCTTTCATCGTCATGCTCGCGTCGCGCGCGAACTGCATCGTGCGCGGTGAACGGCCCTGCTTCTCGACCGTGAGGCTGGTCTTGTCGATCGCGGTCACGACGCCGCTGAACTGATGCAGCGCGACCCGCGCCGGACGATCGGACGCGGCCTTCTTCGGCGCCGCGCCGGCCGTGTTCCACGCCATCACCAGCGTGCATGCGGCCGCCAGAACGAGGAGCGCGGCACGATTCCATCCCTGCTTCATCCCCACCACCTCCCTTCGTGTTCCGGGAGCGGAGGGCGGGCGAATCTTGAGATCGCGCATCGGGCGAGTCAAGCGCGAAGCGGCGATCCGAGCGGGTGGAACGGACGTTGTCGAATCGCTCCCGATCAGGTCACCGCCCGGGGCCGGCGCTTGCGCATTCCGAGCCGGATCATGCGCGAGGCGAGCGTGTTCGGATGGATCCCGAGTCGCGCCGCCGCTCCGCGCGGCCCGCTGAGGAGCCCGCCCGAGAGCTCGAGCGCGCGCGTGATCGCGCGCCGCTGGGCTTCGTCGAGCGTCATCGGCGCGGTCGGCTCCTCAGCGTCGCCGGACGAGCGCCCGGACGCGCGCGGGGTGGCGTGCGTGCGCGCCGGCACCTCGGCCGCGCGCGGGGTCGCATGCGTCCGAGCCAGCGCCTCGACCGCGCGCGCGGCATTCGACGCCGCCACATCGAGCAACGCCAGCTCGGCGCCGTTCAGCTCCCGGCGCGAGAAAACCACCGTCACGCCGAGAATGCGCTCGCCGCTCTTCAACGCGACGGCGGCGAAGCTCTTCACGCGATTCGATTCGAGCCACGTTGCGGTCGCGATTCCCGTCGCCGGAAGATCTCGAATCATGAGCAAGGGCTCGCCCGTCACGGCGAGCCGGCCTACCTGCCGAGCGCCAATCGGGAACCGGCGGAACGCGTCGGCGAGGCGAGCGGTCGACCCGGCGCTCGAGACCAGATGAAGGCACCGGATCCGGCTCGGGCACTCTGTCCGCATGGCGCAGGTCGGGCACTCGTCCCCGGGCCCCATGAGCCATACGCGTGCGAGCACAGCATCGCATGCCACAACGAGTTGAGCTGCCAGCTCGTCCGCGGCCTGGCGGGCCGGAAGGCTCTCGGTGATCTCGGCCACTTCATCGTCCTCACGAAATATCGTGACACGAAATATCGTGACAGGTGGGAAACGTAGGGCACGGAGGGACGGCGTTCAAGCACCGAGTTCTTCACCGCTCGCTTCACGGCAGAACTTGCCATGCATGTAGGAAAGCGGTGTGCGTTGTGCCTTCGGCTCGAGACGCCCTCTAGGGAGCGAGCGCGCCTTCTCGTGATCTCCCGCGAATCATTCGGAACGAGGGCAACGGCATAGAGCGCAATCGCGCTCGCCCGTCGCGCGACGCTGATGTGAAGCCCGCGCGTGGAGCGGAACTTGCAGCCGGCGGCTGCCCACTTGCCCATCGAGTTTTTCGCTTCCAAGGAGGACGCCATGCACGCGAAGAATCTTCAGGACTTGTTCATCGACGAACTGAAGGACATCTACGACGCCGAAGTGCGCATCACCAAGGCCTTGCCGAAAATGATCAAGGCCGCCGCCTCCGAGGAGCTCTCGAGCGCGTTCAAAGATCACCTCAAGGAAACACAGGAACATGTCACGCGAATCGAGCAGATCCTGAAGAACCTGGACACGTCGCCCAAGGGAACCACGTGCGAAGCGATGGTCGGGCTGCTCGATGAGGGCGAGGAGCTGATGAAGGAGGATGGCGCGCCGAGCGTGAAGGACGCCGCGATCATCGCCGCGGCTCAGAAGATCGAGCACTACGAGATGGCGACCTACGGCTGCCTCAGGGACTGGGCGCGCGCGCTCAACGACGACGACTCGGCCGACATTCTCCAGCAGACGCTCGACGAGGAGGGCAGCGCGGACAAGAGGCTGACCGAGATCGCGAGCTCACTGAATGCCGAAGCGGCGAGCGAAACGTCGGAGGATTCGGAAGGTGAGCCGGTGATGGCGCGCACGCGCACCGGATCGCATCGCCCGGGATCGAAGACGCGCAACCGCTAGGCCCGGCGATCGCCGAGTACCGGCGCTTGGTGAAACGTGAAAGACGACTGGGGGCCCAACGAGGTGCGGGGATCGTTGCCGTGCCGTCGCCGTCCCTAGTCGCCTTTCCCGTTTCACCAAGCGCCGGTTCGCGAGCGTGATCCGCCGTCGTTGCGTTCAGGCCCTTCGCGGTTAGAATGCCGCGCGTGCGCGTTCACCGCGGCGTCCTCCCTGGCCTGATCCTCATCTCGCTCCTGCCGCGCCCGCTCGCCGCGGCCGGCTTGAGCTCGTTCAGCCCCCGCATCGCGAACGACTCGCAGGTCCAGGCCGCGTTCTCCTGGATCGACGCCCATCGCGCCGAGCAGGTGCGCGAGTGGATTCACATCACCGAGATCCCCGCGCCCTCACGCCTGGAGGCGAATCGCGCGCATTACGTCGAGGACGCGCTGCGCGCGGCCGGGCTCGACAGCGTCCGGCGCGATTCCATCGGCAACGTCATCGCGGTGCTGAAGGGCGTGGCGAACGGTCCGAGCGTGATCTTCGCCAGCCACATGGACACCGTGTTCCCGCTCGAGACGCCGATCCACGTTCGAGCCGCCGGGGACACGCTCTACGCGCCGGGCGTGGGCGACAACAGCGCGAGCTGCGCGAATACGCTGCAGGCGATTCGCGCGCTGCGCGCCGCGCACCTCATGTTCCGCGGCGACCTGATCTTCGTGTTCACGGTTCAGGAGGAGCTCGGGCTGCGCGGCATGCGCTGGTATCTGACGCACGAGCGGCGTCCCGACCAGTTGGTCGCGCTCGACGGCGCGATGGGGGACGTGAACTACGGCGCGCTCGGCATCCGCTGGTACAAGTTCCACTACACCGGACCCGGCGCTCACACCATGAACAGCCGCGGCCGGCCGAACCCGGCGCTGGCGGTGGCCCGCGCGATCCGCGATCTCTCCACGATCGAGCTGTCGGACTCGTCGAGCGGGGCTCAGGCGGTGCTGAACATCAGCATGATCGGCGGGGGCAGCGTGGTGAACGCGGTCTCACAGGACTCCTGGTTCACGGTCGATCTTCGCACCGTGGAACCGGCGGCGTTCGCGAAGCTCGACCGCGAGCTCTCGGAGCGTGCGGAATCCGCGGCGCGAGCCGAGCGCACCGGATTCGAGCGCGAGATCCTGCTCGACATGCCGGCAGGAGGAACGGAGGCGCAGCTCGCCGACCGCCGCGCGAACCCGATCGTTCAAACCGGCGTCGACGTGCTGAGCTTCCTGCTGCACGATCACTGGCCGAATCAGCAGGTGCATGCCGCCGCCACCGGCTCGACTGATGGCAACGTCGGCGTCGCGATGGGGATCCCGACCATCGCGCTCGGCCGCACGTTCGGTCGCGACCAGCACACGCTCGAGGAGGCCGCGGAGATCGAGGGCACCGCCGTCGGCACGAAGCAGATCGTGCTGCTCGCCGCCTGCCTCGCCGGGATCGCGGTCGAGTAACCGGCGCTACCCGCCGATCAGCGCCGGCGCGTGCCTCGCTTCGTGCTCGAGCAGCGCGCGCTTGCGCTCGAGGCCTCCAGCGTAGCCCTGCAGCGCCCCACTCGATCCGATCACGCGATGGCACGGCACCACGATCGCCACCGGATTCGCCCCGTTCGCCGCGCCGACCGCACGCACCGCGCGCGGCGATCCGATCTCCTTCGCGATCGCGGCATAGGACGTCGTGCGTCCGGCCGGAATGCGCCGCAGCGCGCTCCACACCCGGCGCTGAAACGCCGTGCCGCCGGCCTCCACCTCGATCGCATCGAGCGCGCCGACGTCTCCGGCGGCGTAGCGTTCCAGCGCGGCGACCGCGGGATGCGGCTCACGGCGGTCGGCCACGGTGAACGCGCCGAACCGGCGTTTCAGCTCGTTCAGCATCGCCGGCTCGCGGTCAGTGAATCCGCCGGAGCAGACGGTGCCGCCGGCGAAGAACAGCGTGAGGTGTCCAATCGGCGTGGTGACGCGGGCTCTCTCGAGATTCATGATCTCCTCCGGTTCATTCGCTTCGGGTTTCGTCGGGTCCTCGCCACGGGCTCGCCGCGCGGCCGCGTCCACAGCGCCATCACGGCATAGGCGCGCCACGGTCGCCACGACTCCGCACGCGCCATCAGCGCGCGCGCGTCCGGCTTCACCACGCCGCCTTCCGCGATCGCGTGCAGCAATCCGAGATCGCCGGCCGGGAACGCGTCGGGCTCGCTGAGGCCGCGCATCGCGATGTACTGCGCGGTCCATTCCCCGATGCCTGGCAGCTCGCGCAGGCGGAGGACGGCCTCATCGAGCGCGCCCAGGCGGTCGAAGCGGAGGCCGCCCTCCGCGACCGCGGCGGCAAGCGCGCTCAGCGCGTGGATGCGCGCGCCGGTCAGCCCGAGACCGCTCAAGTCGGCGCTCGCGAGACGCTCGGGAGTCGGGAACGCGTGCGTGATGCCGGGCACGGTGTTCTGCAGCGGCGTGCCGAAGCGCTGAACGATGCGGCTCGCGAGCGTGGCGGCACCGCGCACCGAGATCTGCTGGCCCAGGATCGCGCGCACCGCGAGCTCGAACGGATCCCACGTTCCGGGCACGCGCACGTCGCGACGGCCGGCCAGCGCTCGCGCGAGCAGCGGGTCGCGCGACAGGTGCGCGAGGATGTGCCCGGGATCGGCATCGAGATCGAACATGCGATTCAGCCGCGCGGCGACGCGGATGAGATCGCGCGGCGCATCGAGGTGAACCGCGACCTCGGCCCCCTCGCGCGTCATCGTCGCCGCGATCGAGCCCCGCGTTCCATCGATCTCGATCGCGCGCCGGTATACGCCGCGCTCGACTGATTCCAGCCCCGGGATCGCGCGCTTCGCGAGGAATTCCAGCAGCGCGGCGCCGTCGAACGGCGGTCGCGCGCGCAGCGACAGCGTCAGCGCTCCGGCCGCCGCGCGCGCCGGTGCCGCCGGCGATCGATGGGCGGCCGCCGCGCGCGCCGATGCGCCGCGGAAATCGCCGCCCGATGAGCGGCTCGCGCCGGCCCGCCGCAGCTCGCGCGGCGTGCGGCGGAATGTTTCGCGGATCGCGTGATTGAAGCGGCGGACGTTCGAGAAGCCGGCGCTCAACGCGACGTCACCGAACGGCAGGCGCGTCTCGTCGATCAGCCGCCGCGCGAAGTGAACGCGCCGCGTGCTCGCGACCGCGTGCGGCGACGCGCCGAGATGCGTCGCGAACAGACGCCGCAGGTGCCGGCCGGTGACGCCGAGCCGGTCGGCGAGCGATTCGATGTCATTGCCATCGAGGCCGCCCTCGTCGATCAGCCGCAGCGCGCGGTTCACCGTCGACGACGTGCCGATCCACGCCGGTGTCCCCGGAGCCGCGTCCGGCCGGCAGCGCAGGCACGGCCGGAAGCCGGCCTCCTCGGCTGCGGCCGCGCACGCGTAGAAGCGGATGTTGCGGCGGCGTGGCAGCCGCGCCGGGCACCCGGGGCGGCAATAAATCCGCGTGGTCAGCACCGCGGTGACGAAGCGGCCTTCGAATCGGCGGTCGCGGCTCGCGAACGCGCGGTAGCAGGTCTCGGGGTCGAGCGTCATGCTCGAGTGATACTACACGCGCCGGCTCCACATTGGACGTTTTCGGACCTGGCCTCGGAGGGTCCGGGCCGGCCGCCGCCGTCGTCAACGCATGCTCATCGGCTCGCCGAGCGGAGCGGCGGGATTCACGCGCGCGAGCACCAGGCTCGGGGAGCGGATCACGATCTCGAGTGGAACGCCGAGCGTCCGCGCCGTCTCGCTCTCGCGCGCGGGCGGGAACGCGATCCACGCGAGACCGTCGGTTCCACGCAGATCCTGCAGCGCCGCCGCGCGCGGAGCGGTGACGACGAGATTCCGGCGCGCGTAGAACTTCAGCGACGGCGGAGGCGGCTCGATCAGCGCGAGCGGCGACAGCGGCGGCGACTGCTGATTCATCGTCAGCGCGACCGCGCGCGCGTTCAGATAGCCCTCCATCTCCGGTACGACGAACAGCGTCGCGACCGGCATGCCGAGCCCGATCGGCAACGTCATGAACGCGGCAGCGAGGCGAGGCGACCCGCGCCACGTCGCGAGCAGCGGCAGCCACGATGTCGGGAACGTGACCGCGGCGAGCAGGCGCAGTTCGGCGGACGCCTCGGGGATGCGGCGCGACGCGACGAAGATCAGCAGCGTCGCGGCCGAGCCGACCAGCGCCATCATGCGCGCGGCGCGCGAGATCGGTCGCGCCAGGCGCGCCGGGTCCTCGAACACGTGATCGATCAGCCGGCCGCACAGCATCGCGGCGGCCGGCAGCGCGGGAAGCGCGGCGCTGAGTGGAGACCCGGAATGCAGCGCGATCGGAATCAGCGACGCGACCATCGCGGCGATGAAGAAGTGCGCGGCCGACTCCTCGCGGCGCTCGCGCTCGAACGCGGAATCATCGGATGCAGCGGGATCGGGCGGATCCGCGGCGAGCGGCGCCCCCGCCCGGCGCGGCGCGAAACGCCACCACGTCGCCGCGTGCAGCATCGCCTCGGGGACCAGCGAGCTCCACGGATGACACGAGATCACGAGGAACGACAGCGCGAGCAGCGGCCCGAGATACCACGCACGCGGCGCATCCGCGGCGTACGGGAACCATGCCGCGTGCGCGAGGAAGCGCGCGCCGTGAAGATCGAGCATCGCGCCGTACCACGGCGTCGCGATTCCGATCATCAGCGCCAGGCCGGCCAGCGGCCGCGCGCGCGCGAGCAGGCGGCGATCGCGGGCCAGCGACGCATACAGCACGACCGCGCCGAGCGGCCACAGCGCTGGCATCGGTCCGGCGACGACCAGCGCCGCCGCCAGCGCGAGATACCCGAACAGCAGCCGCGCGGTGCCCGGTCGTTCCGGGTTCACGACCGGCCCGGCGAGCGCGCCACAGCCGAGCCAGCCGAACAGCGCCGCCCAGATCTGGGTGCCGTCGGTGCGCGACGCGAACGGCAGGCCGAGCGTGCTCGCGAGCACCAGAGCCGACCAGCCCCCGGCGCGGCGGCCAAAATGCTTCGAGGCGATCGATGCGGTGATGACGATCAGCAGCAGCGCGGCCACCGCGCGGATCTGGCGGGAGCGAGCCGGCGAATCACGCAGCGACTCCGCGCGCGACGCCAGCGTCGCCACGACTTCCGGAACGTACGCGAGGATCGGCTTTTCCAGCAGCGCGTCGCTGCCGTAGACCGGAGTCAGCCACTCACGATTCGCGATCAGCTCGTGAGCGACGCGCGCGTCGCGCGCTTCACGAGCGTCGGTGAAACCCACGAGGTCGAGCCCCGCGAACAGCGCGATCACGCCGAGCGCGGCGAGTACGACGAACATGAAGCGCACCGCGCGAGGTTAGCAGAGCGGCCGCGGGAAGCTTAAGATCGGGCGCTCGCCATGAATTCTACGCCGGGCATCGGGGTCGCGGCGCTCGCGGGCGCCGCGCGCGCATTCCGGAGCGCGGAACGCGTGCTCGCCGCGGTCGCGCTGGTCGTGATCCTTCCGGCGCGGGCGGTCTCGTCGCCGGTCCGCGACGCCGACACGGCCACGCCCGCCAGCCGGGTCACGGCCGCCGCGCCCGACAGCGGCCTCACGTTCCCGCGCGTCTTCGACCAGCTCGCGACGATGGCGCCCGATTCCACGCGCGTCGCCGACGTCGCCAGTCTCGAGATCGAGC
>DATJEP010000136.1:0-7108 GCA_035496475.1 Candidatus Udaeobacter sp. | reverse complement strand
TGAACCGGCCTCGGCGAGCGCGGGAGCAAAGGCTGCCGCGCCGGCCGCCGCGGTGACGGCAGCGGCGGTGTCGGTAACCGCGGCGCGCCCCGCTCCGCCCATGCCGATCAAGCCGGCCGGAGCACGTCCGCAGCCCGCGCTGGTGGCGAGGGACGGTAAGCGCTGAGTCTCACGGCCTCCGAGGTCGAAGCGGTGAGGGCGCTGGCTCGCGCCCTCGATGCGGACGATTTCCAGACGGCGGCGCGGTGGATCGCGATCGACTGCGAATACGACGCCCGCGGCGAGATGCTGCGCGGTCGCGAAGCGATCATCGCCTCCTACGCTGCCAGTTCCGCATGGGGGCGCGAGCGCCTCACCGTGACCTATGCCAGCGAAGTCGAGGCTCCCGCCGGGCGCGAGGTGCCGGTGCGGTTCACCGATGACCTCGGCCACGGCGAACGCACGCATCGCTATCGCTGCCGGCAGCGCTTCACCGTGGGCAGCGACGGGCTGGTCGAACGCATCGTGCACGAGGAGATCCCAGGTGAGCGTGAGGCGCTGGAAGCCTTCTTCCGGGAGTGCGGCATCGAAGACCGCGGCTGAGGGCGGCGGCGGTCGAGGCCGCTCCGGCGGGGTGGTTGCTCCCGAGCGTTCGACTGACCCCGAGGCCGCTCGCGAAGCCGCCCTGCGCCTGCTCGAGCGAACACGGCGGACGCGCTCCGATCTCTCGCGACGACTGATCGAGCGCGGCTTCGCCCCCGGCACGGTGGACGACGTGATCGAGCGCCTGAAGGCGGTCGGCCTGGTCGACGACACCGAATTCGCCCGCGCGTTCCTCAGCGGCCGCTGGGGCCGGCGCGCCGCCGGATGGCGCAGGCTCGAAAACGACCTGCGCGGTCGCGGCATCTCGAGCGATGACATCAAGACGGCGCGCGCACGTCTCGAAGAGAGCGTTGGACCGGTGGACGAGGTCGCGGGAGCGAGGCGCGTCATCCGCCAGACCGCGCGCCGCTACGCGGGACTCGATCCGCGCACGCGCCGGCAGCGGCTGTGGTCGCTGCTCTCGCGCCGGGGATTCGACTCGGATACGATCGAGCAGGCATTGCGGGAAGAGGTCGCGAACGACGCGCAATCTTAGGCAGCGGAGGTTCACCATGCAGCGACAGGCGACGGCAGTCTGGTCGGGAGGTCTCAAGGACGGTAAGGGCACGCTCACGACTCCGACCGGAGTGCTCAAGGAGACCCCCTACACGTTCGTGACGCGATTCGAGAACACCCAGGGCACGAGCCCGGAGGAATTGATCGCCGCGGCGCACGCGGGCTGTTTCGCGATGGCGCTGTCGGGCGAGCTCAGCAAGGCGCACATCACCGCTCAGCGCATCGAGACCACCGCACGCGTGACGCTCGACACGGTCGATGGCAAGCCGACGGTGACGACCAGCGAGCTGAGCCTCACCGTCAACGCGCCGGGCGCGAATCAGGCGGCGATCGACAAGGCGGCGAACGACGCCAAGGCCGGCTGTCCGGTGTCGCGGCTGCTGAACGCCAAAGTTACGCTGGCGATGACCGTTCACGTCTGAGGGCGCGCCGCGCGATCGGTGGATTCTTCCACCGGCCGCGGCCGCGGTGGGATCCTCGGCGACAGACGCGATGCGTCCGGCGAGGTTCGATCAGAACTGGACTTGCGCCTGGGCGATGAAGGCGTCGGCGCGGGTCTGGAGCCGACCGCTGATCCGGCGCGAGAACTCCAGCAGCAGCCGCACGCGGTTCGGTGCGACCTCGACGTTGGCGCCCCAGGCGAGTACGCGCAGGCGCCTTGCGACGCCGATGCTCGGACGCTGGAAGTCCTCCTGCCGGGCAACCAGTTGAAGGCGTGGAATCGCGCGGAACGACTCGAACACGTACCAGCCGAAATCGTCGTTGTCGCGGGAGCGGCCCCGGCGATGACGCGTGATGTATTCGGCGCGCACGACCGCGCCGGCCTCCTGGGCGCTGGCGTCGACGCCCCAGCGCAGGCTGTCGGCGCCATCCCGGGCCCCGCTCGCGCCGAGAGACAGCTGAGGGAGTGGTCGCGCCGTGATCCGGCTCACGATCATGGCGTTCGAATCACGGTTCGCGGTGGTGTTCGCGCCCTCGCCATTGAAGACGCCGGCCGAGATTGCCGCGAACGACCCGATGGCGTATTCGCCCATCATGCCGACGTCGTACTTCGGCGCCAGCGAATCCACCGCCGTCGCGAGGTCGGCCAGCTCGAGCGCGGGCACCGGAATCAGGTACTCGCGCGTGAAGGGTGTCTTGAATTCTCCCGCGGTCAGGGCGAACGCGCCGGGCGACCAGCGGACGATGGCCTCGCGCAGGCTCACGGTTGCCGGGCTGGTGCGTCCCGCCGATGCCTCGGTCTCGACCAGCAGGCGGTAGGCGAATCGTTGCGGGAGCGATCCGTCGATGGAGAACCGCGCACGGTTGAGGACCGCGGTGACTCCGACGTGCTCCTGCGCCATCTCCCGCGCCTGGACGTAGCCGCCGAGTCTCGGTGGAGTGATGCCGGGCGTCGCGGCGGTCGCGGGGATCACGGCGTCCGAATCCGGCACCGTGGCCGCCCCGACTCTGCCGGCCCGGACGCCGGCCATGACCGCGATCACGACCGCGCCGAGCCGAACTGATCGGATTATTCTCGAAAGGAATCGGGCATGGAAATGCCGCACGGAGATCTCCCCTTGTCGCGCCAGTCGTTGGCGACTAGAGTCCTCAAATAGTCCAAGATCGCGGAACATAACGGCACACAGAGATCAAAAACAAGCCTAGAGGGACATATGAACACTCTTAGCGCCGAGGATGCCGCCAAGCTTCTGCACCTCAACGTCAAACGCGTTCAGAGCCTGGCGCGCGCGGGCAAGCTTCCCGCCGCGCGCGTGGGCCGGAAGTGGCTGTTCCGTCGAGAGGACATCGAGTCGATGCTGGGCGGCCCGTCGCGCGCGGCCACCGATCCCTCGTTCACGCTCAGCGCCCGCAATCGCCTGAGAGGCCGGGTGACGCGACTGGTTCTGGATGGGCTCATGGCCGAGGTGCAGATCCGGATCGGCGATCAGGAGCTGGTCTCGGTCATCACCCGATCCTCCGCCGAACGCCTCGGACTCGCGGTCGGAAACGAAGTGCTGGCGGTGATCAAGTCCACCGAGATCATGATCGGGAAGGAAGGCGGCGAAGCATGATCCGGTCGCGCGGCCTCAGCGTCATGGCGGCGTTCTTCGGACTCGGTCCCATCGGACTCGGTCTCATCGGCGGACCCCAATCCGCGCCGGCCGCGCCGAAGAGCGAGTTCCAGGTCTTCGCCGCGGCTTCGCTCTCGGGCGCGTTCACCGAGATCGCGCGGGACATCGAAAAAAGGCACCCGGGGCTCAAGGTGCGATTGAATCTCGCGGGCTCGCAGCAGCTCGCCGCCCAGATCGAGCAGGGCGCGGCCGCTGACGTGTTCGCCTCCGCCGATGATCGATGGATGGCCTATGCCCGCGAGCACCGCCTGATCGACGGCGAGCCTTCGACGTTCGTGCGCAATCGGCTGGTGGTCATCGTGCCGAGGACGAATCCCGCCCGCATCAGACGACTTCAGGATCTGGCGCGGGGGGGAACCAAGTTCCTGATCGGCGCCGACGCGGTGCCGGTCGGCCACTACACCCGCACGATGCTCGCGAACCTCGCGCGCGACCCGGCCTTCGGCGCCGACTATTCGCGGCGTGTGCTCGCGAACGTCGTCTCGGAAGAAGAGAACGTGAAGGCGATCGCGGCGAAGATCCAGCTCGGCGAGGCCGACGCCGGCGTGGTCTACCGGTCCGACGCCACCGGCCTCGCGCGCCTCGTCTCGACGCTCGAAGTCCCGGAGAGCGCGAACGTCCTCGCTTCGTATCCGATCGCGGTCGTGGCGCACGCGCCGTCGCCGGAGCTGGCGCGGGAGTTCATCGAGCGCGTGCTCTCGCCGGCCGGGCAGAAGATTCTCGAGCGCTGGGGATTCATTCCGGTCGCAGCGACGAAGTAGCGGGGAGCGTTCTCGGGCCGCCCCACCACGTCAGTTCACCTCGCACTCTCGATCGGCTATCTTCCCTGACTTCAAGAGCATGCTTGGCTCTCAGAGCGCATGCTGCCGCCGGGCACCGCCTTCCAGCGTTCGGCGCCGGCGCTCGCCCCGGCATGCCGACGGAACGCGGAGACCGGATGCAAGAGACCGAAACGCGCTCGGCCGCCGAGCTCAGGCGCGCCTTCCTCGATTTCTTCGTCAGGAACGGCCATACCGCCGTGCCTTCGGCGCCGCTGGTGCCGAGCGATCCCACGCTGCTCTTCACGACCGCCGGCATGGTGCAGTTCAAGCCCTATTACTCGGCGGCGGGTGACGTTCCCTACACCCGCGCGGTCTCGATTCAGAAGTGCCTGCGCCTCACCGATCTCGAGAACGTCGGGCTGACGCCGCGCCACGATACGTTCTTCGAGATGCTCGGCAATTTCTCGTTCGGTCCACCGGCGAAGGGCGCGTATTTCAAGGAACAGGCAATCGCCTTCGCGTGGGAGTTCGTGACCAAGGTTCTGGGTCTGCCGAAGGACCGGCTGTTCGTCTCGATCTTCGAGGGCGAAGGCAAGCTGCCGCGCGACGACGAGGCCGAAGCGCTGTGGAAGAAGATCGGCGTCGCGGCGAGTCACATCGTCGCGCTCGGTCGCTCCGACAACTTCTGGGGGCCGGCAGGAGGCCAGGGCGCCTGCGGACCCTGCAGCGAGATCTATTTCGATCTCGGCGAGAAACGCCCGGATTACCTCGCGAAGGACGCATTCTGGGGCGAGAAGCCGGGCGATGCCGGCGATCGCTACATGGAGTTCTGGAACCTCGTCTTCCCGCAGTACGACGCCGCGAAGGATGGAACGCTCGAGCTGCTTCCGCGCCCCGGGATCGATACGGGCATGGGGCTCGAGCGCCTGGCGCTGATCGTTCAGGGGAAGACCTCGATCTTCGAGACGGATCTGTTCGAGCCGTTGGTGAACGCGGTGCTGGCGCGCTCGACGGGGAGCGCGCCCGCGCGGCCCGACGCGGGAGCGGGCAAGACCGGCCGTGCCGGAGCGGCATCGAGCGCGCGGGTGCGCGACGCCCGGATCATCGCGGATCACGTTCGCGCGCTGACGTTCGCGATCGCCGAAGGCGCATTGCCGGGGAACGAAGGGGCCGGCTACGTGCTGCGGCGGCTGCTGCGCCGGGCAGTCACGCGAGGGCGTTCGAAGCAGACCCTGGCGATTCACGAGCCGTTCCTGGGCGCGGTCGCCGCCACGTTGATCGATCAGTACGCCTCGCACTATCCCGAGCTGCGTGAGCGACGCGATGCGATCATCCGCGTTCTGTCGCAGGAGGAATCGACCTTCGCCCAGACCTTCGAAGGGGGCGTGACGCGCCTGGAAGAGCTGATCGGCTCAGGCCGCCGTCTCTCCGGCGACGACGCGTTCGTGCTGCACGACACCTACGGATTCCCGATCGAGCTGACCGAGGAGATCGCCGCCGAGCGCGGCGTCACCGTCGACCGCGATGGGTTCGAGCACGCGATGGACGAACAGCGCCGGCGCGCGCGCGCGGCCAGCAAGTTCGCGAAGACCGGCGACGTGGCGAGTGCGCCATGGAACGACTGGACCGAAGGCGATCATTCGAAGTTCCTCGGTTACGACGTGCTGACGGCGGGCGGGCTCTTCGTGCGCCGCTGGCGCGACCGCGGCGATGAGCTCGAGGTGGTGCTCGACCGGACTCCGGGCTACGCGGAATCCGGCGGTCAGGTCGCGGACCGTGGCGTGCTCACCGCCGATCAGGTCGTCGCTCATCTGACGCACCTGTATCGGGAGGACGACGCCATCGTTCACCGCGTACGCTTCGAGCGTGGCAATCGCGATGGCCTGCTGGTCGCGGGCCGCGAAGGCCGGGTCAGCGTCGCGATCGACTCGGGGCATCGGCTGCCGACCATGCGCCATCACACGGCGACGCATCTGCTCCACGCGGCACTCCGGGCCGAGCTCGGCACGCACGTGCGCCAGGCGGGATCGCTGGTCGCTCCGGATCGGCTGCGCTTCGACTACTCCCACTTCGAGGCGCCGTCGCGGGAGCAGGTCGAGCGGATCGAGCGGCGCATCAACGAATGGGTGCTGGCGGATCGCGACGTGCGCTGGGAGATCCTGCCGATCGACGAAGCGCGCGCTCGCGGCGCGATGGCGCTGTTCGGCGAAAAATACGGCGCCAACGTGCGGATGGTCACGGTCGAGGGCATTCCCGAGGCCGGCATCGCGGCGAGCCTCGAGCTCTGCGGCGGCACCCACGTCCATCGCACCGGCGAGATCGGCGCGTTCACGATCACCGAAGAGAGCGCGATCGCGAGCGGCATCCGCCGCATCGAGGCTCTGTGCGGACTCGAAGCGATGCGGCATTTCCGCTCCGAGCGCGAGCTGCTCGCGCGCGCCGCGGCGACGCTTCAGTCGAGCCCGGGCCAGGTTCCGGAGCAGATCGAGAAGCTGCGCGGTGAACTCGAAAAGCTGCGCAAGGCCGAGGCGAAGCTTCAGCGCGGCGGGCTCGAGGCGGAAATGAACCGGCTCGCCGAAGGTGCGGCGCCCGCGCGCGAGGGCCGCTGGGTCGTCGCCGAGGTCAAGTCCGCCGCCGACCCCAACGCCCTGCGCGAAGCGGCCGACACGCTGCGCGCGCGTCTCAAGCGCGGAGCGGCGCTGCTCGCGATCCTGGCCGACGGCAAGCTCACGTTCGTGGCCGCGGTGACCGACGACCTGGTGAGCGAGAAGAAGCTCCGCGCCGACGAGCTGGTGCGCGCGGTGGCCGGAGTCGCGGGCGGATCGGGCGGCGGCAAGCCCCATCTCGCGCTCGCCGGCGGCAAGGATCCTTCCAAGCTGGGGGCCGCGCTCGACGAGGCGCGACGGCGGATGACCGAGGCGCTGAGCGCATGAAGGCGCTCGTCCTCGCCGGCGGCCGCGGCACGCGACTTCGCCCGATCACCCACACCGGCGCGAAGCAGCTGGTTCCGGTCGCGAACAAGCCGGTTCTCTTCTACGGCCTCGAAGCGATTCGAGCCGCCGGCGTCACCGACGTCGGCATCGTGGTCGGCGACCC
>DATJEP010000135.1:0-12766 GCA_035496475.1 Candidatus Udaeobacter sp. | reverse complement strand
GGTCCTTCGGTCTACATCTGCAGTGAGTGCGTCAAGCTGTGCAACGACATCCTCGAGGGCGAGCTCGAGCGCGAGCAGCCCGCCGCTTCCGGCGCGCTGCCGAAGCCGGCCGAGATCAAGCGCATCCTCGATGACTACGTGGTGGGACAGGGCCGCGCGAAGAAGACGCTCGCGGTCGCGGTCTACAACCACTACAAGCGCATCTACTCACCGCCTCCGCCCGGCGAAGTCGAGCTCGAGAAGTCGAACATCCTCCTGATCGGCCCGACCGGCACCGGAAAGACGCTGCTCGCCCGCACGCTGGCGCGCTTCCTCAAGGTTCCCTTCGCGATCGTCGACGCCACCAGCCTCACCGAGGCCGGATACGTCGGTGAGGACGTCGAGAACATCCTGGTGCGGCTGCTCCAGTCGGCGGACTTCAACCTCGTCAACGCCGAGCACGGGATCGTGTACATCGACGAGATCGACAAGATCTCGAGGAAGAGCGAGAACCCGAGCATCACCCGCGACGTCTCGGGCGAGGGCGTGCAGCAGGCCCTGCTCAAGATCCTCGAGGGCACGGTGGCGAACGTGCCGCCGCAGGGCGGACGCAAGCACCCGCAGCAGAAGTACATCGAGGTCAACACCAAGGACATTCTCTTCATCTGCGGCGGAGCGTTCGAGGGCCTGGAGAAGATCGTCGAGCGCCGCGTCGGCCACAAGATGCTGGGCTTCGGCGCCGAGATCAAGAGCAAGAAGGAGAAGAACATCGGCGAGCTGATGGCGCTGATCGAGCCCGAGGACCTGCTGCGTTACGGGCTGATTCCCGAGCTGGTCGGACGGCTTCCGGTGGTGGGCACACTGGATTCGCTCGACGAAACCTCGCTGGTCAGCATCCTCACCGAGCCGAAGAACGCGATCACCAAGCAGTACCAGAAGTTCTTCGAGATGGAAGGGGTCAAGCTCGACTTCACCGAGGACGCGCTGCACGCGATCGCGCAGCAGGCGATCAAGCGCGGCACCGGCGCGCGCGGCCTGCGCGCGGTGATCGAGGAATCGATGCTCGACGTGATGTACGACATTCCGTCGCGCTCCGACGTGATCGGCTGCACCATCTCGCGCGAGTGCGTGATGGGCGGCGCGCCGCCGCTCCTGACCTACCGCGGCGAGCGCGAGAAGCGGCGCAAGGAAGCCTGAGCGCGGCGTCTCGCGATCGCGCGACGTGATGAGCCCCGGCGAATCCGCCGGGGCTCGTTCGTTGCCGGTCCCGTCGCCGCGTCGCGAGCACGATCGCGTCGCGCGGTGTAGACTGGCGAGGCAAAGGCCGATGATGGCGTTGGGGGCGGGAGGCCCGAGCCCCCGAACCCTGACCGCGGCACGAGAGGACGACGAGTGACCGGAAGCCCCCGCAGCACGAGGAAGAAGGCCGCCGAGCGCGCCACGCGCACGGCGCGCGAGATGCCGCGTGTCCAGACCCTGAAGATCAAGCGCGGCGACGAGACCTTCGAGTTCCGCGACCGGCTGCCCATGCTGCCGCTGCGCGATCTCGTCGTCTTCCCCTACATGACGATTCCGCTCCTGGTCGGCCGCGTGCCGTCGATCAACGCGATCGAGAAGGCGGTGGCGGGGGACCGGTTCCTGTTCGTGACCGCGCAGCGGCGGAGCGAGGTGGCCGATCCGACCCATCAGGAGCTGTACAAGGTCGGCACACTGGTGCGGGTGCTCCAGCTGTTCCGGCTGCCCGACGGCACGATGCGCGTGCTGGTCGAGGGACTGTGCCGCTGCCGGGTCGAGCGCTTCGCGTGGTCGAGCGACTACTACACGGTGCGGGTGACGCCGATCGACGAGGGCGCGCCGGCCGGCGCCGAGATCGAGGCGCTGATGCGTCACGTGCTCGGCCAGTTCAGCGACTACGTGCACCTGAATCGCCGCATCCCCGACGAAGTGCTGACCTCGGCGACCAACATCTCGGACCCGGTGACGCTCGCCCACACGGTGGCCGCACACCTGCTGGTCAAGGTTCCCCAGAAGCAGCGACTGCTCGAAGTGGACGGCTCGGTCGAGCGCCTCAAGATGCTCAGCCAGATCCTGTCCGCCGAGCTCGAGATCGTGAAGCTCGAGCGCAAGATCGAAGGCCAGGTGCGCTCGCAGGTGCACAAGAACCAGAAGGAGTTCTATCTCAACGAGCAGCTCAAGGCGATCCGCAAGGAGCTCGGGCACCAGAACGAGTTCGCCAGCGAGATCGACGAGCTGAGCGCCGCCATCAAGAAGGCGCGCATGCCGCGCGAGGTCGTCTCGAAGGCGATGAAGGAGCTCGATCGCCTGGCGAAGATGAGCTTCATGTCGCCGGAGGCGACGGTGGTGCGGAACTACCTCGACTGGCTGGTCGCGCTGCCGTGGTCGCGCGTGACCCGCGACCATTCCGATCTGCAGAAGGTCGAGACGGTGCTGGATGAGGACCACTACGGTCTGCGGAAGATCAAGGACCGCATCGTCGAGTATCTCGCCGTGCTGAAGCTCACCGGGCACAACAAGGGCCCGATCCTCTGCTTCGTCGGACCGCCGGGAGTCGGCAAGACCTCGCTCGGCAAGTCGATCGCGCGCGCGCTCGGCCGCCGCTTCGTGCGCATGGCGCTCGGCGGCGTTCGCGACGAGGCGGAGATTCGCGGACACCGGCGCACCTACATCGGCTCGCTGCCGGGAAGGGTGATCCAGAGCCTGCGCCGCGCCGGCAGCAAGAATCCGGTGTTCCTGCTCGACGAGATCGACAAGCTCGGCGCCGACTTCCGCGGCGATCCGGCCTCGGCGCTGCTCGAAGTGCTGGACCCCGAGCAGAACCACACCTTCAATGATCATTACCTCGAGGTCGACTTCGATCTCTCTCAGGTGATGTTCATCTGCACCGCGAACACCCTGCACTCGATCCCGGCCGCGCTCGAGGATCGCATGGAGATCATCCGGCTGCCCGGCTATCTCGAGTCCGACAAGGTCGAGATCGCCCGCCGCTTCCTGGTGCCGAAGCAGATCGCCGCGGCCGGCCTCGATGCGGACGATCTCAAGCTCGGCGTCGAGACGCTGCGCGCGTTGATCAACGGCTATACGCGCGAAGCCGGCGTCCGCGGCCTCGAGCGCCACATCGCCAGCATGTGCCGGAAGGTGGCGCGCCGGAAGGCGTCGGGCCGCCTGCGCGGCGCGGTCCGGGTGACGCCGCTGAACCTGCATCGCTACCTCGGCGCTCCGCACTTCCTCGACTCCCAGGTCGAGAAGAAGTCGCGGGTCGGCGTGGCGAACGGCGTGGCCTGGACCGAGACCGGAGGCGATCTCCTCACCATCGAGGTCAGCATCCTGCCCGGCAAGGGAGAGATCCAGATGACCGGCAAGCTCGGCGACGTCATGCGCGAGAGCGGACACGCCGCGCTGTCGTACGCGCGCGCCCGCGCGGTGAAGCTCGGGCTCGACAAGTGGTTCTATCGCGACATCGACGTGCACGTTCACGTTCCGGAGGGCGCGATCCCGAAGGACGGGCCCTCGGCCGGCATCACCATCGCCACCGCGCTGGTCAGCGCGCTCACCGGCGTTCCGACCAAGCCGGACGTCGCCCTGACCGGCGAGATCACGCTGCGCGGCACCGTGCTCCCGATCGGCGGGCTGAACGAGAAGGCGGTGGCGGCACGGCGGGCCGGCATCCGGACGCTGCTGATTCCGGCCGGCAATCAGAAGGACCTCGCCGAGGTTCCCGAAGACATCCGCGCCGATCTCACGTTCATCGAGGTCGACAACATGGATCAGGTTCTGGAGCACGCGCTCGATCGCCCCGCGCTCGAGCCACCGCGCGTGCCCCCCGAGTCGGACCCCGCCGCGCGCTACGCGCATTGAGATGAACGCGCCTCGGCCCCCGAGGACTCGTCTCTTCACGCCCGGACCGGTCGAGATTCCGGCGCGCGTCCTGCGCGCGCTGTCGCAGCCGCCTCCGCATCACCGCACCGAGGGCTTCCGCGCCACACTGCGGCGCGTCACCGAGAAGTTGAGGGCGCTGCACGTCACGCAGGGTGAAGTGTGGCTGCTGCCGGCCTCGGGCACGGGCGCGATGGAGGCGGCGGTCACGAATCTGATGTCGCGCGAGCGCAAAGCGCTCGCGATCGCGGGCGGCAAGTTCGGCGAGCGCTGGGCCGCCCTGCTGGCCGCGTTCGGCGTCCCGCATCAGGTGCTCGAGCTCGAGTGGGGAGCCTCGGTCGATCCCGCGGCCGTCGCCGCCGCGCTCGAGAAGGATCCCGCGATCGACACGGTGTTCGCGACCCACAGCGAGACCTCGACCGGGGCGCTCCACGACATCCAGGCGATCGCGCGGCTGACCCGTCCGCGCAACGTGCGGCTGGTGGTCGACGCGATCACCAGCCTCGCGATCCATCCGCTGCCGCAGGACGAGTGGGGGGTGGACGTCGTGGTGTGCGGATCGCAGAAGGGCCTCATGATTCCCCCCGGGATCGCGACGGTCAGCCTCGCGCCGTGGGCCGCCGATGCCATCGCCGGCGGTCTCCCGCGCTTCTATTTCGACCTTCGCAAGGCACGCAAGAGTCTGGCCCTGGGGGAGACCGCGTTCACGCCGCCGGTCAGTCTCGTGCTCGCGCTCGAGGAATCGCTCGCCATGATCGAGGAGGAGGGCCTCGCCGAAGTACACGCGCGGCACCGCGCGCTGTCGCTCGCGCTCCGCGCCGGCGCCGCGCGGCTGGGGTTCCAGGCGTTCGCGAAGCATCCCTCGCACGCCGTCACCGCGCTGGTTCCGCCCGCGGGCGTCGAGGCCCAGGCGGTGGTTCAGCGGCTGCGCGAGCGGCACCACATGATCCTCGCCGGCGGGCAGGACCGGCTGAAGGGAAAGATCCTGAGGGCCGGCCACATGGGCGCCTACACCCTGGACGACATCCAGGATCTGATCGCCGCGCTCTCCGAGTGCGCGAGCGCGCTCGATGCGCCGCCGCCCGAGGGCGACCCGGCCCTCGCCGCGCGCGAGGCCTGGGAGCGCGCATGAAGGTCCTGGCCGCGGACCGCATCGATGCCGCCGCGATCGCGATGCTGCGCGAGGCCGGGCTCGAAGTCGCCGAGGTCGCGACGCTCCCCGCCGAGGACCTGATCGCCGCGCTGGTCGGATGCGACGCGCTGATCGTGCGCGGCGCCACCAAGGTGACGGCTGAGGTGATCGACCAGGCGCCCTCGCTCCGCGTGGTGGTGCGGGCCGGCAGCGGGCTCGACAACATCGACCAGGAAGCGGCGCGGGCCAGGGGGATCGAGGTCCGGAACACGCCGGCCTCGAACGCGGTCTCGGTGGCCGAGCTGGTGTTCGGTCTCCTCATCGCGCTCGAACGCAAGCTGGTCGAAGCCTGTGGCTCGCTGCGCGCCGGCCGCTGGGACAAGTCGCGCTTCGCGGGACGAGAGCTCATAGGACGCCGGCTCTCGCTGATCGGCTTCGGTCGGATCGGACGCGAAGTCGCGGTTCGCGCGCGGGCCTTCGGCATGACGGTGCGCGCGCACGACCCGCTGCTCGGCGAATGGCCGCCGGACTTCGCGTGGGTGACCCGGAGCTCGCTCGATGAGGCGCTCGAACATGCCGACGTGCTGTCGCTGCACGTCCCGCTCACCGCCGGAACCCGCGGCCTGATCGATCGCGCCGCGCTGGAGAAGCTGCCGAAGGGCGCGGTCCTCGTGAACGCGGCGCGCGGCGGACTCGTCGACGAGCAGGCGCTGGCCGAGGCGCTGGACCAGGGGCGGCTGAGCGGCGCCGCACTGGACGTCTTCGCGGTCGAGCCGCCGGGCGCGAATCCGCTCCTCGCGAGACCGGACGTGATCGTGACCCCGCACCTCGGCGCCTCCACCGCCGAAGCCCAGCGCCGGGCGGGCGAAGAAGCGGCGGCGATCGTGATCGCCTCGCTCGCCGCTTCCGGAGTCGCCGGACGCCCGCGCCGCTGATCCCATGACCCGCACGTCCGCGCGCCCGCGCCGCTGATCCATGCCCTGCACGGTCGTCGTCGGCGCCCAGTGGGGCGATGAGGGCAAGGGCAAGATCGTCGACGCGCTGAGCGCCGGGGCCGATCTCGTCGCGCGCTATCAGGGCGGCCCGAACGCCGGCCACAGCGTCATTCGGGGCGGCGAGACCGTGGTGCTCCACCTCGTGCCCTCGGGCGTGATGCAGCCGGGACCCCGGTGCCTGATCGGGAACAGCGTGGTGATCGATCTCGCCGGGCTGCGCGCCGAGGTCGAAAAGCTCGAAAGCCTCGGCATCGAGGTGAGGGGACGGCTCGGTGTGAGTCCAGCCGCGCATCTCATCCTGCCCTACCATCGCGCGGTCGAAGCCGCGTCCGAGCGCGGCCCGGGTGCGATCGGCACCACCGGACGCGGCATCGGCTACGCGTATCGCGACAAGGCGCAGCGCACCGGGATCCGCTTCGGCGATCTCGATGATCCCGCCGCGTTCGTCGCCGCCGCCGACCGCAATCTCGAGCGCCTGCGTCGCGAGTTCCCCGACGTTCCGGCACTCACGGGCATGCGCGGCGCCACGCTGTGGTCCGATCTCGAAGGAACCGCGCGCTGGGCGCTGTCGCTCATGACCGACGTCGGCGAGGAGCTCCATCGCGCGCTGCGCGCCGGGAAGCGTGTGCTGCTGGAAGGCGCGCAGGGAACGCTGCTCGATCTCGACCACGGCACCTATCCGTTCGTGACGTCGTCGTCCGCCTGTGCCGCGGGGGCGCCGCTCGGCGTCGGTCTCGGGCCGCGCGCGATCGATCGCGTGATCGGCATCACCAAGGCGTATGCGACCCGGGTCGGCAACGGACCGTTCCCGAGCGAGATGCCGGAAGACCAGGCCGCGAGGCTGCGCGAGGCGGGAGAGGAGTACGGCGCCACCACTGGCCGGCCGCGCCGCTGCGGCTGGCTCGATCTGCCGGCGCTACGCTACGCGGCGCGGATCAACGGGCTCGACGAGCTGGTCGTGACCAAGCTCGACGTGCTCGATCGCTTCGATGAGATTCGGGTCCTGAGCGAGTACCGCCTCGGCGGGCGAGCGATCGCCGAATACCCGACCCGCACCTCGGTGCTCGAGCGCTGCGAGCCTTCGTGGAAGAGCTTCCCCGGCTGGTGCGCGGATTCGACCGGCGCCCGTCGCTGGAGCGATCTGCCTGAGCGCGCGCGGAGCTACCTCGAATGGATCGAGAGCGAGTGCGGCGTCCGGATCGCCACGGTCTCCGTCGGCGCCGGCCGCGAAGCCGAGGTGGCGCGGGCCTGAATCCGGTCGGGCGCGCGAGTTGCGGGTGCGTCGAGCCAGCTTCTAGAGTCCACTTCCGCGCGTTCGTGACCCGTTAGCTCAGTCGGTAGAGCACCTGCCTTTTAAGCAGGGAGTCGCTGGTTCGATTCCAGCACGGGTCACCAGTCTTCAGCGGATCATGCCCGCGTCACGAGCCCCGGAGGATGTCCGCGTGCCGGATGCGATCGCCTCGCCGCTCCAGGCGTGGGAAAGCTTCTACGTCATCGTCGCGTCCTCGGCCGGGGCGCTGACCGGCCTGCAATTCGTCGTGCTCACACTGATCGCCGAATCGGGCGCCGCGCGCAATCGTCCGGACACGCTCTCCGCGTTCGGAAGCCCGAACGTCGTGCACTTCTGCGCCGTGCTCCTGATTGGATCGATCCTGAGCGCCCCGTGGCCCTCGCTGCCCAACGTCGGCGTCGCGATCACGCTGTGCGGCATCCTGGGAATGATCTACGCCGGGATCGTGATCCGACGCACGCGCCGCGTGTTTCGGATCAGCGCCAGCCGGGCGCGCGGCTACCAGCCGGTCTTCGAGGACTGGCTCTGGAACACGATCCTTCCCGCGCTCGCCTACTCGACGGTGTTCGTGGCGGGCATGCTCCTCCGGTACCGTCCCGCCGGAGCCCTCTTCGCTCTGGGCGCCGCGTCGCTCACGCTCGTCTTCATCGGCATTCACAATGCGTGGGACACCGTCATGTACATCACCACCCAGAGCTGGAAAACCGGCCCGCCCGGCGGCGGAGCGTCCGGGGCTCCGCCCGGCGCCGCGGCGGGTGCGCGGCCGAAGGCGCCAGGAAGCGCCCCGGCAGGCGGGCCGGAGGATGGCCGGGCATTGCGTTCCGCGCGTCCGGACGGGCCCGAATGAACGGGTTGGAAATCCCTTTGAAACGGTGTCAAAATTTTGCAAGCCTGTTGCAGACGAGGCGCATCAAGACAGTTGCCATTTTCACGGCCGTCGTCTGAGCTGTGCCGAAGATCGTTCTGCCGGGGACGCAGGCAGGGATGCGGACGCCCAGTCAGGGAACAGTCACCGGGGAGATTCACAAGTGAACTGCATCGAAGTCCTCGAACAACTGGCCGACTACCTCGACGATGACGCGCGCGCCGATCTGTGCGATGCCATCAACGAGCACCTGCAGCGCTGTCCGGACTGTCGGATCCAAGTCGAGACGGTGCGGCGGACCATCGTCCTCTACAAGGCCGAGCCCCAGGTCGAGACCCCGACGGCGATCACCCTGCGTCTCGATGACGTGCTGAAGCGCGCGTACCGCTCCGGCCCGGAACCCAGGGCTTCCGACTAGCCGCGTTGACACTTCTCGCCGGCCAATCCTAGACTCCCGCGCTCATTCCTGATGCACCCGCCCGCGGATGACCTCCGCGGGTTTTCTTTCGCCGCGGACCGACCATGAAGCGCGCCGGCATTCTGGGGCTGCCCCGCTCGGGGAAGACCACGCTGTTCGAGATCCTGATGCAGGGCGCCGGCTCGGCGGAGTCGGCCGCGCCCAAGGCTCGCGATCAGGTGGGAGTCGTGCGCGTGCCCGACGATCGCGTCGACCGGCTGTCCGCGTTCTACCAGCCGAAGAAGACCACCTTCGCGACGCTTCAGTTCGTTGACAGCGCTGCCGCCGGACAGGCCTCGGCGCGCGTCGCGGCGAAGGGCCCGGATCTGTTCGGGTCGGTGCGGGCGTGCGACGTCCTCGTCCTCGTCGTGCGCGACTTCAGCCTGGCGGGCGAGGCGCCGAACGCGGCGCGTGACCTCGCTACGCTCGAGGCCGAGCTGATGCTCAACGATCTCGCCATCGTCGAGAATCGAATCGAAAAGGTGGCGAAGGAGCTGAGGATCGGAAAGAAGCAGAATCAGGCGGAGCACGACCTGCTCGAGCGGTGCAAGACGCTGCTCGAAGGCGAGACGCCGCTCTCCGCCGGACCCTTCTCGCCCGAAGAGGACCGCCTGCTGCGCGGATTCCAGCTTCTTTCGCTGAAGCCGCGCCTGGTGGTGTACAACCAGGACGAATCCTCACCGGCTCACGGCGGCGACCCGGCCGGCCGGGCTCGCGTGGTCGCGCTGCAAGCGCACCTCGAGCGCGAGATCGTGGCGCTGGCCGCAGCGGATCGCGAAGCATTCCGCGCCGGTCTCGGGGTCGAAGAGGATGGCCTTTCGCTGGTGATTCGCGCATGCTATGAGCTGCTCGGCCTGATCTCGTTCTTCACCGTCGGTCCGGACGAAGTGCGTGCCTGGGAAATCCGCCGCGGCGAGACCGCGGTGGACGCGGCGGGGGAGATTCACACCGACCTCGCGCGCGGCTTCATCCGTGCGGAAGTGATCGAATGGGACCGGCTGCTCGAGGCCGGTGGTCAGCCCAAGGCTCGCGAAAAGGGCTGGCTGAGACTCGAGGGCCGCGACTACGTCGTCAAGGACGGCGACTGTCTGGAGATCCGATTCAACAAATGAGCGTGCCCCAGCGCCGCACCCGCCTCTTCGCGATCACGCTCGTGCTGCTGGTCTCGCACGCGCTCGTCCCGCGCCCCGCCTCTGCCGCGCTGCCGGACTGGAAGGGCCATCTCGAGCTCGGCTACGCCAAGCTCTTCAATTCCGGCGCTCCCGCCGGAGGATTCTCGATCGGGGCCGGGCTCGACTATCCGGTCGGCGATTTTCGGATCGGCCCCGACATCGGCTATCACCTGCTCGGCACGCGCTCGCTGACCAGCGGCAGCCTGAACGCGAATCTCGACTACAGCCTGTTCGAAGCCGCGTTCCGCGCGCACTGGGAGCCGGCTCATGCCGGTCCGCTGGCGCGGATCTCGTTCGGACCGGCGCTCATGGCCGCGAGCGCACAGGTCTCGACCTCGTCGGGCGGCCTCGCGTTCGAGAAGTACGAGGTGTCGCAGGTCCGCGGCGGGGCGGCGCTCGACCTGGCGCTCTATCCGTCGCACGCCGTGGTCGGCGTGGGGCTCGAGCTCGGGGCGCGGATCGCGATGCTGCGCGGCGAGACCTGGACGGTCGGTACGGCGAGGCTGGTGCTGCACTACTGACGGCGTAGGGGCGCGAGCCGATAGCAGGGTCGGCGTGCCCGAGCAGGGCGTGCATGTAGGCGGCTGGCAGGGTCGGCGTGCCCGAAAGGCGATTGGGGACGGCGACCGAACGCCAACGATCCCCGCACCTCGTTGGGGCCCCGGCGTCTTTCGGGCATGCCGATCCTGCCACACTTCCCGCCCTCCACCGCGCGACTTTGACCGTCCTTCACCGGGCGGCTATCCTCTTCGGCCGAATCTCCTTCGGGGCGGGGTGAGAAATCCCCACCGGCGGTAAAGCCCGCGAGCGGAGGCGTCGGCGTCCGTCCCAACGAACGGATCCGCGGAACAACGAGCCACACGCCTGCTGCTGATCCGGTGAAACTCCGGAGCCGACCGTGACAGTCGGGATGGAAGAAGGAGGAGGGCCGGGCCATGCCCGGCTCTTGCGACGCGCTGAGCGTTACCGCCCCGTGGCAGACCACGGGGCGTTTTGATTTTCAGGAGACCATGAAGACCTCGAACGCGGAGATCGACCGTCGTTTCATGCGCCGCGCCCTGCGCCTGGCCGAGCGCGGCCGCGGCCGAACACGACCGAACCCCATCGTTGGAGCGGTGGTGGTGCGGAAGGGACGCGTGGTCGGCGAGGGGTGGCACACCGCCGCCGGGCGGCCCCACGCCGAACGCGCGGCGCTTGCGCGCGCCGGATCGCGGGCCCGCGGCGCGACGCTCTACGTCACGCTCGAGCCCTGTGCTCATACCGGGCGGACACCGCCGTGCGTCGAGGCGATCCTGGCCGCCGGAATCCGCCGCTGCGTGGTCGCGATCCGCGATCCGCACGCGATCGTGAATGGCCGCGGCCTGAGAGCGCTTCGAAGGGGAGGCGTGCGGGTCGATCTCGGGGTGTGCGAAGACGAGGCGAGCGCGGCGCTGGCCGGATACCGGCTCGTCCATCGCGCCGGCCGGCCGCGTGTGGTGTGGAAGATCGGCGTCACGCTGGATGGAAGGATCGCCGACGCCGGCGGGCATTCGCACTGGATCACCGGGCCGGCCGCGCGCGGGGCCGTGCACCGGATGCGATCTCACAGCGACGCGATCGTGATCGGCTCCGGAACCGCGCGCGCCGACAACCCGCGCCTGACCGCGCGGATCGGGCGCGGATCGGGCGCGAAGCCCGGGCAGCGCGCGGGAGCACGGCGTGCCTCACGGGTTCAGCCCCTTCGCGTCGTGTGCGACACGCGTCTCTCGCTTCCGCTCGGGCTCAGGCTGTTCGGTCCTCTCGCCCGGGGCACGGTGGTGGCATGCTGCCGCGCCGCGGTTGAGCGTCCACCCGCTGCGTCGCGCCGGCGCGCGCTCGAGAAGCGGGGCGTCGACGTCTGGCCGCTGCGCGGAACCCAACGCGGCGTCTCGCCGCGCGCGCTCGCGCGCCGTCTCGCCGATGCCGGCTGCCAGGACGTTCTGCTCGAGTGCGGCCCGAAGCTCGGGGCTTCGTGGCTCGAGGCCGGGCTGATCGACGAGATCGCGCTCTTCCTCGCGCCCCGCGTGCTGGGGGACCGGGCGCACGCCTGGTCCGAATCGCTCGCGGCTCGTCCGCTGGCGCGGGCGTTCAGCGGCCGCGTGATCGAAACCCGCCGGCTCGGCGACGACGTCATGCTGCGCGTCGAGGTTCATCACTGATGTTCACCGGCCTGGTGGAGGAGATCGGACGAATCGAGCGCGTCGCCGATCGCGGGGAAGGCCGGACGATCGAGATCTCCGCGACCCGCGTCCTCGACCGGCTCGAGCGCGGCGACAGCGTCGCGATCAACGGCTGCTGCCTCACCGTGATCGACGGCTCATCCACCGGCTTCACCGTCGAAGCGGTGCCGGAAACGCTGCGCAGGACCACGCTCGGGGCGTTCGAGCCCGGCGAGCCGGTGAATCTCGAGCGCGCGCTGCGCTTCGATCAGCGCCTGGGAGGACATCTCATGCAGGGTCACGTCGACGCGGTCGGCGAAGTGCGCGCCATCCAGCTCGAAGGCGACGGCCGCCGCGTGCGGTTCGAGGTGCCGGAGGCGCTCCGGCGCTTCGTCGCCGAGAAGGGATCGATCGCGGTCGATGGCGTGAGCCTGACCGTCGCCGCGCTGGTCCCGGAGGGATGCGAAATCGCGTACATTCCCCACACACTCGCTCACACTCTGGCCGGGTCCTATGCCGTCTCACGCCGCGTCAATCTCGAGGTGGATCTGATCGCCCGTTACCTCGCCCGGTTGCTGGATCACGATTCGGATCCGGGGAGGACGACATGACCACCCGGACGAAGGCTCGCGCGCGCCGGAGACCCCGCCCGGTCAATGGCTCGAGGCCCGCCGGCCCGCGGCGCCATCGCGGTTCGCCGGCCGCCGCTCCCGCCGGCCGCAACGGCACGCGCGGTGTCATGCTGACGGTGGAGAAGGCGGTGGCCGAGATCCGCGCCGGACGCATGATCATCGTGGTCGACGA
>DATJEP010000134.1:0-4296 GCA_035496475.1 Candidatus Udaeobacter sp. | reverse complement strand
CGCTCCCGCGCTCGAGCGCGATGGCGTTGGCGTCGACCACGTCCCCGACGTAGAGATAGTCGCGCACCTGATCGCCGGTGCCGAAGATCCGCGGGCGCTTCCCTTCCAGCATCAGCCCGATGAAGATCGCGTTGACCCCGGCCTCGCCGTGCGGATTCTGGCGCGGACCGTAGACGTTCGGATAGCGCAGCACGGTGTAGTCGAGGCCGTGCAGCAGCTTCCAGAGATAGTGGTAGTGCTCGAGCGTGTGCTTGCTGACCCCGTAGGGGGATTCGGGATTCACGGGATGATCCTCGGTGGCCGGCAGCGAGCGACCCTCGCCGTAGAGCGCGCCACCGGTCGAGGCATAGAGGAACTTCCGCACGCCATGGCGGGTGCAGCTCTGGAGCAGCGCGAGTCCGCCGAGCACGTTCGTGCGCGCGTCGAGGATTGGATCGGTGACCGACCGGCGCACGTCGATCTGCGCGGCATGATGATCGACGACCTCGGGCCGGAACTCCGCCACGCAGCGCTCGACGGCGTCGGCGTCGGCGAGGTCGCCGACCACGAGCCCGGCGCGCGCGTGAACGAACTCGCGCCGCCCGCTCGAGAGATCGTCGAAGACGCGGACCTCGTGGCCCAGCTCGATGAATCGGTCCACGACCTGCGAGCCGATGAAACCGGCGCCGCCGGTCACGAGAATGCGCACGATCGCTCCGCTCCGGGTGAGTGGGGTTCGAAGGGTCGCGGCACGTTATCGGTGGAGCGCGCGACGCGCAACATCGACGGGCCCGGGTCAGTGTCCGCGTTGGGTTGGACTACCGGGCCCGGGGCTCGCGCCCCATGGTCTCAGGTTTCGATCCGGCGGGGCTCTCCGGCGCCGGCGCGCGCCTCCGGATCGCGCCCGAGCGCGCGCATCCAGATCAGGAACCTCAGGCGCTCGCGGGTTCGCGAATCGCCGTTCATCCGCACCGGATCGAGTGACGAAACGGGCGCGACGTGTCGCGGACTCGCCGGCAGGGGATGCGGCTCGGTGATGTGAACCTCCGGCGACGCCCGCAGCCGATTCCGCCGCGATCGGCCCGCGGCCACCAGCCGCGCGGCGCCGCGATAGCCGTCGACCCGGGCGGCGAGCACTTCCAGCGGTCTCCGAGGCTCAGGCTTCAACTTCAATCCCACCCATGGGATGGAATCCGGCGGCATCCCGATGATCTCGCCCGGCTTTCGCACCGCCGGACTCAGCCACCAGGCCTCGAGACGTCGTGCCGCCGCCGCGCCGAGCCAGGGCGAAGCCCCGTCGATCACGAGGATCACGCGCGAGAAATGGCGCTGAGCCTGGTCCAGCAGCGATGCGCATGCCGCGACTTCGGCGCGAACCGGCGCATACGAGGCGCCGCGCGGCACCAGATGGAGACCGGGAACACCCGAGGCGCGCACGGCGCCGAGAAGAGGCACGGCACCGTTCAAGCACGCATCGAGCCCCCAACGCGAAGGCGCCGCGAACGCCGGCTCGGCGCCGCCGTCGCGAGTGACGTCGAGCATCAGGACGCGCTCGCCGCGCGCGAGGAACGGCGCCAGGACCTCGCAGGCGGCATGCGGCAGCAGCAGCGAAGGCGCACCGACCACCTGGATCGTGGCGGCGCCCGTCATGCCGGGCCGCCGCGCCGACAGCATGCGCGGACCGCGCATCGCGGACCGAAGGCGGCGGCGGGCGATCTCGCCGGTCAGCGCGCCGATTCCGACGCCGATGACCGCGACCGCCCCGGAGCGGATCGGGTCCGGAGGCAGCCGCAGCGCATCGAGCAACGCCCCGGAGAACACCAGCCCCGCGGCCATGCCGTAGAACGGCAGGGCGGAGATCAGATCGCGGGACCGCTGACGGGTCCCCGGCATGCGTGCGGGTCGGGCGTCGTCCATGGCGCTCAGGGTGGAGGATGCGCGGGTCGTCGTGACCGCGGCAAGATCCGACCCCCGCAACCTACCGATCCGGTTCGCGTGAAGCAAGCGCGATCGCGGCGTACCGTCATGAAGCGGCGGGCGTGAGCGCGTGAATGGGCGCGCGAGCGCGTGAAGATGTGGCGCTCCAAGAAGCGCGAGGATGGAACGAGACCGCTAGGCCGCGGCTTTTCGGGACGCGCTCTGGGCGCGCGTGGTCGAATGAGCGGGCAGCGTGAAATAGAACGTGCTTCCCGCGCCCGGCGTGCTGTCGACCCAGATCTTGCCGCCATGCTGCTCGACGATGCCCTTGCTGATCACCAGTCCGAGACCCGTCCCTCCCACCTTACGTGTCGAGCCGGAATCGATCTGGGAGAACTTCTGGAACAGCTTGGGCAGGTCGCGCGGCGAGATGCCTTCGCCATAGTCGCGCAGGCTCACGCGCACGCCGTCCTCCCAGGGCTCGGCGACGAGCTCGATGCGGCCCTCGTCCGGGGAGAACTTGATCGCGTTCGACAGCAGATTCGTCATCACCTGCGTGATGCGGTTGGGATCGAGCAGCAGATCCGGCAGCTCGGCCGAGAGCTGCAGGTCGAGCCGGATGTGGCGCTCGTCGAGGAGCGTGCGCAGGTTGCTCGCAGCCTGCTGGATCACCGGCTCGAGGCGGTGGCGCTCGAGGTGCATCGCCAGCGCCGATGCTTCGAGCTTCGAGAAATCGAGGATCGAGTTGATGAGCACCAGCAGGCGCTCGGTGTTGGCGTGCGCGATGGCGAGGAGCTTCGCCTGCTGCTCGGTGTTCTGGAAGAATCGATCGTCCGAGAGCAGCTCGACCGCGCCCTTCACCGACGTGAGCGGGGTCCGGATCTCGTGCGAGACGACGGCGACGAACTCCGACTTCAGCCGGTCGAGGCTCTTGGTGTGCTCGTAGAGCTGCGAGTTGCTGACCGCCACCGCGGCCTGTGCGGCGTAGAGCGCCATGAAGCTCTCGTCGTCCGGGGTGAAGCCGCCCGGCTTGTCCACCACTCCGAGCACGCCGAGGCATTCGCCGCCGCTCACCATCGGCACCGCCAGCATCGCTTCGAATCGGCCGTCCCGCGCTCCCGGCAGACGAACGGGCGTCGCCGCGCCGGCGGCGCGGCGCACCGGCTTGAGGTCCATCGCCGACGCCAGCAGCGGGGATTCCGCATCGAGCATCGCCGGCCCGCCGTCATCGCCGGCGGTCAGCTCGACGCCATGGGACGACGCCGCGCGAAAGCTTCCGTCCTCTTCGCTCTTCAGGTAGATCGCCGCGACCGTCGCGCCCGACAGCTCGGCCGCCTTGGCGGCGATGGTGCGGAGACGCGGAACCAGCTCGAGGTCGGCCATGATCGTCTTACCGACGTCGTAGAGCGCGGTCATCTGCGCGGTCGCGAGGCGCACCTTCTCGCTCAGGACCTGCTCGTGATGCTGGAGGATCTCGTTCTTCTGTCTCAGGTCCTCGACCAGCTGGCGATTGAGCGCCTTGAGCCGGCGATTCGCGATCGCGCGCTCGACCACCTCGTGAATCTCGTCGAGATCGAAGGGCTTGGTGATGTAGTTGAACGCGCCCTGGCGCAGGGCCTCGATCGCGTTCGAGGCCGAGGCATGGCCGGTCACGACCACCACACCGATCTCGGGATCGACGGATTTCGCGAAGCGCATCACCTCGAGGCCGGAGAGCCCGGGCAGATTGATGTCGGTGAGGATGATGTCCGGCTTGAGGTCGGGAAGCAGGCGCACCGCTTCTTCCCCGCTCGGCGCGGAAGAGACTCGGTAGCCCTGCATGCCGAGGAACTCGCGGAATACCTCGAGCACCGCGGGCTCGTCATCGATCACGAGGATCTTCGCCGGAGGTGGCGGATCAGCCTCACGGCCGCCCGAGCCGACGCGCGCGTCGAAGGCCATCGCGGGCCTCAGTGCGCCCGGGTCGGAGCGGCGGCCGATACGCGTCGGCGCCCTGACTTCTTGGCCACCCCCAGCGCGCGATCGGCGACGTGCACGAGCTCGACCGCGTCGACGCCGTCACGCGGGCACGCGGCGGTTCCGGCCGACGCGCTCAGCCGTCCGATGCGGGCGAAGGCGTGCTCCTCGAGCGCGCGACACAGCCGCTCGGCGCAGCGGCGGGCCATGAGGGAATCGGTTTCGGGCAGCACGACGCCGAAGCCGTCGCCGCCGAGGCGCGCGACGATGTCCGATTCGCGCAGCGCGAGCTTGATCACCAGTGCGGCTTCTTCCAGCGCGCGGTCGCCGGCCGGCCGGCCATAGCGTTGATTGAGCGCGGCGAAGTGATCGATGTCGATCTGGACCACCGCGACGGGCGTGCCGTGGCGCCGTCCGCGCGCGACCTCCTCGCCGAGGCGCGCG
>DATJEP010000133.1:0-11799 GCA_035496475.1 Candidatus Udaeobacter sp. | reverse complement strand
CCAGGTCGCAGCCGTCGTCCATGGTGACGTGGGGCCGCGCCTCGATGCACGAGACGATGTGCGAGTAGTAGGTCTTGTGGTCCTCCCCCTTGATGGCGAAGGTGGCGATGCCGTAGTGCCCGACCAGCGCGGCCGCGACGTCGTCCTGCGTGCTGAGCGGATTCGAGCCGCACAGGAACACCTCGGCGCCGCCGGCCTGGAGCGTGCGCGCCAGGTTCGCGGTTTCGGTGGTCACGTGCAGGCAGGCCGCGCTGCGCACGCCCTTCAGCGGCCGCTCCTTCGCGAAGCGCGCGCGGATCGCCCTCAGCACCGGCATGTTCCGGTCCGCCCATTCGATCCGCATGCGGCCCTCGCGGGCGAGACTCGGATCCTTGACGTGACCGGCGACGGCATGACCGTTGACTCCGGGGCGAAGACGCGAACGAGCAGGCGACATGATCTCTCCGGGTGCGGGAATGTGGACGGGAAGGAACGACGCGGCGCAACTGCCGCGAACCAGGGAATTGTGCCCGAGATGCGGCGCCGACTCAACCCGAAAAAGAACCATCGCGATCGTTCTCCACATAAGCTATGCTTTCGCATATGAAACGAACCACATTGAATCTCGACTCCGCGCTGTATGCCGAGCTCAAGCGTGAGGCCGCGGCTGAAGGATGCACGCTGACGGAGCGGCTGGAACGCGCGCTCCGGCGCGGACTGGCGCTGGAAGCCGAGGCTGGGCGGTCGCGGATCACGCTTCCCTCCTACGACCTCGGGCCCTATCTCGTCGACCCTCACGACCGCCGGACCTGGGCGCCGGCCGACCGGCGGGATTCATCGTGACGCGGGCCTCGATCGGGATCCGCTGACGTGCGCGCACTCGATACCGGCATCCTGCTCTGCGCCGTGAACCGGTTCGCGCCGGAGCACGCCCGTGCCGCGGCCGTGGTGGAGAGCCTCGCCTCGGGCGGCCGGCCCTGGGCTCTGCCGCTCAGCGTCGCGCACGAGTTCCTGCGGCTGACCACGCACCGTCACGTCGCGCCGCGGGCGCTCAAGCCCGAGCATGCGCTGGGCTTTCTCGACGCGCTGCTCGGCTCCCCCTCCGCGGTGGTGCTGTCACCGAGCGCGGCGCACCTCAAGGTCGTCCGCGACGTGATCGCGCTGACCGCGCCCGAGCACGAGTTGCCGCCGGGATTCGAGACCGCGGTGCTGCTGCGCGAACACGACGTCCGCGAGCTGCTGTCGGCGGATCCTTCGATGCGTCGCTATCCGTTCATCGCGGTGAGCGACCCGCTGCGCGGGCCGGCGTGGAGTGCCGCCGAGCCGCCGCCGCGGCGGTACCGGAAGCTCAAGGCGCGCGGCTAGACCGGTTGCCCACAGACAGGCAACCGGTGGGACCGGCCAGGGCGGCGACTACACGCTGCGCGCGAGCAGCCTCGCCTTGTCGGTGCGCTCCCAGGTGAACGACGGCTCGGTGCGGCCGAAGTGCCCGTAGGCCGCGGTCGCCCGGTAGATCGGACGGCGCAGCTTGAGCTGCTGGATCAGCGCGCGCGGGGTGAGATCGAAATGCTTGCGCACCAGATCGGTGAGCTTCGCGTCGCTCACCTTCCCGGTGCCCTTCGAGTCCACCATGATGCTGACCGGCTGCGGCACACCGATCGCGTATGCGATCTGAACCTCGCAGCGGTCGCACAGCTCGCTCGCCACCAGGTTCTTCGCGACGTAGCGCGCGCCGTAGGACGCCGAGCGATCCACCTTGCTCGGATCCTTGCCGGAGAACGCGCCGCCGCCATGGCTGCCCACACCGCCGTAGGTATCGACGATGATCTTGCGGCCGGTGAGACCGGTGTCGGCCATCGGTCCGCCCTTGACGAAGCTGCCGGTGGGATTGACGTGGTAGCGGATCGGCTTGTTCTTGCTGCGATAGCGGGCCGGAATCACGTGATCGACGACGTGGCGGATGAGATCGCGGCGAATGGTGGCGTGGCTGATGCCGTCGGCGTGCTGGCTCGAGACCACCACGGTATCGACGCGCACCGGCTTGCCGTCGTCGTACTCCACCGTCACCTGCGATTTTCCGTCGGGCCTGAGGTAGGGAACGATGCCCTTCCGGCGCACGTAGGAGAGCCGGCGGGTGATGGCGTGGGCGAGCGTGATCGGCAGCGGCATCAGCGCCGGCGTCTCGCGGCACGCGAAGCCGAACATCAGTCCCTGGTCGCCGGCTCCGCCCTTGTCGACGCCCATCGCGATGTCGGGCGACTGGTCGTCGATGGTGGTGACCACGGCGCAGGTGTGGCAGTCGAAGCCGTACTCGGCACTGTCGTAGCCGATCTCTCCGATCACCTGGCGCACCAGCCTCGGGATCTCCACGTAGCCGTGGCTCGAGATCTCGCCGGCGACGATGGCGAGGCCGGTCGTCACCAGCGTCTCGCACGCCACGCGGCTCTTCGGATCCTGCGCGATCAGCGCGTCGAGGACGGCATCGGAGATCTGGTCGGCGATCTTGTCGGGGTGACCTTCGGTGACGGATTCGGACGTGAAGAGATGACGCGAGCCCATGAATGCTCCTCGGATGTTCGTTCGGGGGTCAGGTGAAGCTGACTTCGCTCGAGTCGCCGACGTTGACGCGCCGGAATCCACCGCGGACCAGGGCGTTGCCGCCCACCACCGAGCCTTCGATCAGGATGTCCTCGACGGTGGCGTTCTCGTTGATGATCGAATCGCGCACCACCGCGTTGCGCAGCCGGGCCCCCGCCGCGATCGACACGTGGGGACCCACGATACAGTTCTCGAGCGTCGCGCCCGCGCCGATCACGACCGGCGCATGCATCACGGAGCCCGGCACGTCGGGCGCCCCTCCGCGCCGCTCGAGCAGCACACGATTGGTCTCGAGCAGCGTCTCGGTCTTGCCGCAGTCGTACCAGCCGGCGACCGGGAAGGTCTCGAGCTCGCCGCCGTGCTCCATCCACCGCTGCATGCCGTCGGTGAGCTGGAACTCGCCGCGCGTGCGCACGCCGGCCTTCTGCAGCTCGGCCAGCGCCTCCATCAACGGACGTGCGTGAGTGAAGTAGTAGACGCCGGTGATGGCGAGGTTCGAGGTCGGATGATCGGGCTTCTCGACCAGCCGCGTCACCCGGCCGTTGCCGTTCCGCTCGACGATGCCGAAGCGGCGCGGATCCTCCACCTCCTTGACGCCGATGCTGCTGCGGCCGGCCTTCAGCACCGAGGCGAGGTCGGCCTCGAAGATCGTGTCGCCGAGGATGATGAGGATCGGGCGGTCATCCGCGACGTCGGCGGCCAGCGACACCGCGTGCCCCAGCCCGAGCCGCTCGGGCTGGTCGACGTAGGTGACCTTGAGCTTCGGATAATTCGCCGACACGTACTCGCGGATCAGCTCGCCGCGATAGCCGACGATCAGGACCGCTTCGTCGATGCCGAGCGCCGGCAGGTCGTCGAGGATGTAGGCGAGGATCGGCTTGCCCGCCACGTGCAGCAGCACCTTCGGCAGCGTGTGGGTGTGCGGCCTCAAGCGGGTGCCGACTCCGGCGACCGGAATGATGGCGAGGGGGCTCTTGGACACCACGACTCCTCAGGGCGCGGCGAGGCGCCGCTTGAACTCATCAATGCTCGCGATGGGTGTCGGATCGACGCCGCTCAGCATCGCGAGGTAGAAACTCAGGTAATCGCCGAATTGAACCAGTGAGGCAAGCCGCGCGAGTCGCCCCGCGCCGCGGGAGTGCCATTCATGAACCGCCGCGCCGCGGCCGGCCGCGTATTCGGCGGTCAGCGTCAGCCGCTTCGAGACCTCGGCGCCGTCCTCGCGGTCGCGCACAACCAGCACGGCCGCCCGCTCATGGGCCGGGCCTGACGCTTCCCAGCCGACGATTTCGTTGTGATTGAGCTCCGGCACCAGCGCCGAATGGCCGAGCAGCTTAGCATTTTCGTTGAGCTGGTTCCTCACGCGTGTCACAACTGCGCCAAAGCGCTCGGACGCTCCGTAGATGAACACCCGCCGGCCGTGCAGCGCACGCGCCAGGCGCTTCAGCGGGTTCGACGCCTCGGGCCGCGCCGCGCCGATCTCGCCCATGGCATCGCGGAGCGTCGCGCCTGCCTCGCGCCAGCTCGCGGTGGGATCGTCGATCCAGCCGAGACCGTTGAGGAGACCGGTCAGAGCGATCCAGCTGCCGAACAGCGCGGCGCGCGGCGGCGATCCGCCGGGCACGCGGCAGAGCGGAACGCCGTCCCTCCCGCAGCGCTCGGACAGCTCGCCGCCGGAGCTGATCGCGGCGCGGGCGACGCCCCGTTCCCCCGCTTCGCGGTAGAGCGCGAGCGTCTCCGCGGTATTGCCGGAATACGAGCACAGCACCGCCAGCGAGCGTTCCCGAACGAACGCCGGCCAGTGGTAGTCGCGCACCGTGATCAGGGGATGCGGCAGGCGATCGACCTCGAGCCCGGCGGTGAGGTCCGCGGCGATGGCCGAGCCGCCGAGCGCGCCGACCGCGACGAGATCGGGCGGTTCCGGGGGAGCGCCCCAGGGCTCCGCGGCGCCGCGCGCGAGCGCCGACTCGATGTCGTCGGGAATCGCCTCGATCCGCCGCAACATCCCGCCGGAATCGAAGGACTGAAACGGCGGCTCGAGCGTAGCCGTCACCGGCTCTTCCCGCGACGCTCACGCGCGCCGGGTGCCGAGCCCGCCGTACCCGCGCTTCGCGCTTTGGCGGCGGCCGCGCCGGACACCGCTTTGCGTTCGCCATCGCGCGGCGCATCGAAAGCCAGCCGCTCGTTCAGCAGCTCCTTCACGGCCTGAGCCGAGGACATCGCCAATGCCTGCTGAGCCAGCGCTCGCGCTTCGTCCTGCCGCATCCCGCGGATCGCCGCCTTGACGCGTGGCAGATCGAAGCTCGACATGCTCAGCTCGTCGACGCCCATGCCGCAGAGCAGGATCGCCGTGCGCGGGTCGCCCGCCATCTCGCCGCACACCCCGACCCATCGGCCGGCGGCGCGCGCGCTCTCGATGGTGTGGTGGATGCTGCGCAGCACCGCGGGCTCGAGCGGCTCGTAGAGATGCGCGAGCCGTTCGTTGTCGCGATCCATCGCCAGCGTGTACTGGGTCAGATCATTGGTGCCGATCGAGAAGAAGTCGGCGTGACGCGCGAGAACATCCGCCATCCACACCGCGCTCGGCGTCTCGATCATGATGCCGAGCTCGAGATCGGGATCGTAGGCCTGACCGGCCCGGTCGAGCTCGCCTTTCGCCTGCCGGCACAGCTCGAGCGCGCGCGTCAGCTCGGCCAGGTTCGACACCATCGGGAACATCACGCGCGTGCGCCCGTGGGCGCTGGCGCGGTAGAGCGCGCGCAGCTGCGCCCGGAAGACTTCGGGATGCTGGAGCGCGAAGCGGATGCCGCGCCAGCCGAGGAACGGATTCGTCTCGTGGGTGGTGCCGAGGTACGACGCGACCTTGTCGCCGCCGAGATCCATGGTGCGGAAGATCACCGGCCGCGGCGCGATGCGCTCCGCCACCGAGCGATACGCGGCGTATTGCTCGTCCTCGGTCGGCAGCTCGAGCCGATTGAGATAGAAGAACTCGGTGCGGAAGAGACCGACGCCGTCGGCGCCGGAGCCCAGCACACCCTCGACCTCGCCCGGCAGCTCGAGGTTCACGCCGAGCTCGACCGCATGGCCGTCGAGCGTGACCGCCGGCAGGTCGTGGAGCTCGCGCAGCGCGTGCGATTCCTTCTGGCTCCGGTCGAGTCGCTCCTCGAACTCGCGCCGCTCCGCGGCGGCGGGATTCAGCTCGAAACGGCCGACGAAGCCGTCCACCGCGCCGAGGTCGCCGGTGCGAACGTGCTGCATGACGCCGCGGGCGCTGACCACCGCCGGGATGCCGCGTCCTCGCGCCACGATCGCGAAGTGACTGGTGCGGGAGCCGACCTCGGTGACCACGCCGACGATGTGATCGCGATCGAGCATGGCGATCTCGCTCGGCGGAACGTCGTGGGCGACCAGCACCGAGGGCTCTCCCGGGCCCTCGATCCCGCGCGGTCCGCGGCCGAGCAGGTGACGCAGCACGCGGCGCTCGACGTCGAGCACGTCGGCGCGGCGCTCGCGCAGGTATTCGTCCTCGATCTTGTCGAGCCGCCCAGCGATCTGCGACATGGTGTTGCGGAAGATCAGCCCGGCGGGCTTCCGATCGCGCCGGATCCCTTCCTCGACCGCGCGTCTGAGCTCGGGGTCATCGAGCATGAGCAGGTGCGCGTCGTAGATCGAGGCCTCGTGCTCCCCGAGCTCGGCGGCGATCTTGTTGCGGATGCTCTCGAGGTCGCGTCGCGACGCGGCGACCGCGGACTCGAAGCGCTCGATCTCCGCATCGATCCGCGAGGGTTCGATGCTGTGGTCGCGCGGCTCCAGCTCCTCGGGCTCGAAGCGGATGACCGGCCCGATGCCGATTCCGGGTGACGCGCCGATGGCGTCGAACTTCACGCTTCGCCTCTGGGGGCCCGGCCGCGGATCACGGCTCGCCCCCGAACTTGCCGTCCACCAGCTTCCTCAGCTCCTCGATCGCCTGATCGGCGTCCGGTCCTTCGGCGCGCACGCGGATCGTGCTGCCTTCTTCGGCCGCCAGCATCATCACCCCCATGATGCTTTTGCCGTTGACCTCGAGATCGTCACGCGACACGAAGACCTGCGACTGGAATCGCGCCGCCGTCTTCACGAACAGCGCGCAGGCGCGGGCATGCAGTCCGAGCTGATTCCGGATCAGTAGATCGGCTTCCGCCAAGAGCTCCCCCATCTCATCGGGCCCGGTTCGACAACGCCATCACGAGACTCCGCGCATCCATGCCGCGGTCGTGCACACCAGCGCGGCGCCGAGCGCCCACTCGGTCGGCGACGGGCGCGGCCGCTGCGCCACCACGAAACCGACTCCGATGCCGGCCATCAGCAGCACCTGAAACACCAGCGGGCGCGGCTCGCCGCCCGGCGCGAGCAGCATCGCCGTCAGGACTCCGAGCGCGATGCACCCGAGGAGCGTGGTGGTTCGCGTCAGGCGCTCGAAGCCCCCGCGTAACTTCGGCCCCAGCACGTCGGGTCCGCCCCGATAGCCCCAGCCGACTCCGAGGAACCGCACGGTCAGATGGATCACGTTGTAGCTCAGCCACAGCACCAGCGCGCCGCGCGCGAGGTTGGTCAGCGCCACGATCGCGCCGAGGCACGCCGCGAACGGCCGCAAAGTCATCCAGAACAGGCGATCGCCCATGGCGGCCAGCGAGGATCCGAGCGCGCTCTTCACCCGCGCCATCGCCGCGGCGTCGGGGCCCTCGCCCATCGCGCGCCGCTCCTCGAGATTCGCCGCGACTCCGAGCGCCACCGACGCCATGGTCGGCTGCGTGTTGAAGTACGCGGTGTGCTCGGCCAGCCGCTGGGTTCGCGGTCCGGGATCCGGAATCAACGGCTCGAGCGCCGGCTCCAGCGCATAGGCCCAGCCCACCCCCTGCTGGCGCTCGTAGTTCCACGTCGCCTGAAGCAGCGAGGCACGCAGCGCCATGCGGAACAGGACCCATGAGTTCAGCCGCGCCATGTCAGGGAGTCCCCACCATCAGTACGAGCCAGGCGGCGACCAGCGCCATGCCGTAGAGCGCCGCCCGTCCGAGCCGGCGCTGAACGAAGGCGTGGAGCAGCTGGGCGACGCCGAGCCCGAGCCACAGCGGCTGCGCGAGATTCCAGGCGTGCGCCAGCCGCAGGGACTCGACCGAGGTCAGCTTCGCGATCCATGGGGAGAGGGCGAGCCATGCGGCGCAGTACGCTACACCGATCGCGAACGACAGGACAATCGCGGCTCGGTGCGCCGCTGCCAGGGCGCCTTCGTGGCCCGCGGCGAGCGCCTCCTCGCACCATCGGCTCAGGCCCTCGTTCCGACGTCGCTGCCACTTGAGCAGCGCGACCCCGAGGATCGAGGCGACGAGCCCGATCACGACTCCGATCATGGCGCACGCCTCGCGCACCATCTCGAAGGGATGAAGGGTGGCGGCCATCAGCGCGATCGCGACGCCGATCACGCCACCGCTCGCGTAGTCCTCGGGCGTCCGCGCCCCGAGCGGCAGCGTGGCGGCAGAGAGGATCTGGAGCACGAGGCCGACCTCGAGCGCGGTGCGCCAGTCGCCCCATACCGCCCCGAGCGCGGCCGCGGTGACGAGCGGCTGAGAGATCAGGGTCTGAGCGACCGGCGTGGCGTCGAGCACGGCGATGCCGGCCACCGCGAGCGTGGCGAGCACGCGGAAATCGACGAGCCCGTGGGTCACGCCGCGCGCTCCGCTCCGGGGCGAAGCAGGAACGTCACGCTCCAGGGAACCGCGCGCCGCAAGTCGACCGCGAAGCCGAACCGCGCCTCGAGCCCCTGGAACACGCGCTCGGCCCCCCGCTCCGACAGCGAGACGGTTTCGATCGGAGCCCGCGTGACGTGAGCGTCACGATCGACTTCGACGTCGAGCCGGACTCCGGCCCAGCGATCGAGCAGTCCCAGGGCACGCACTCCGGCGTGCGACGCGGAGGCGGCGAAGTGGGCGGGCTCGGCCATCGTGCCATTCACCGTGACCAAGCGATCCTTCGCGTTCGGGACGTGCACGCCGAGATTCAGCGCGACTTCGAGCTCGCCCTTCTGATCGCGATCGGCGGCGAGCGTGATCCGCGCTTCGAGTCCGCCTCCCGCCGCGCGGCGATAACGCTTGGTCAGCGTGGGCACATCGCCGGACGCGCACTCGAGCTCGATGCTGTGCTCCGGCGCATCCAGGAACCCGAAGCGGAGATCCCGCCATTCATGCGTTCTCCCGCCCTCGGTCCAGCGCTCGAGAAACGAATCCCGCGGCCCCGGATCGACGCGGCGCGCCAGGGCCTCGAGACCGCCCTCGGTCACGTGGATGGCGGCATGAATCGAGTGGCCGGCGCCGGACTCCGCCGAGGCGCCGGCGAGCTGATCATGGTAGGCCTCATCGCGGCGCGCCAGCGTGTCACACCAGTTGCGGAGCCGCTCGCGATCATCGAATCCCCACAGCGTGCCCCCGCGCGCGCTCAGCCACGCCGCCCACTCGCCGGCCGCGAGCAGCGCGTCGTCGAATCCGTCGAGATCGAAGTCCGCCACTTCTTCGGGCTCGGAGCCAGCCGCCGACGCGCAGTATCGTTCGACCGCGATCAGCTCGCTCCACAGCGCCTCGCGAAGATGAGGGAGGTAGAGCCCGCCGAACACGCCGTGCCAGTAGGCGCAGTTGCATTGCGACCGCCACAGATGACGCTGGGCCTCGTTCCATTCCGGCGTGCGGTCCTCGAGCGCGTGCAACCGGCCGGAGGCGCGGAGCCCGCGCTTGTGCAGACGATTGGCCTCGGGATAGCGCGTCAGGAACGATCGCCAGTGCCCGCCGCGCAGCAGATCGTGCGCGTACTCGGTTCCACTTCGCTCGAGCGCATGCGCGGCGTCGCGGCGGCGGCGCTGTGCCGCGGGGGGCAGCGCCCACTCCTCCATTTCGTGGTAGCTCGCGCTCGGCAGGTAGGCGAGCCCGAGCGGCGGATGGCGCGCGATCGCCTCGCCGGGCGGCAGCACTTCGATCCAGGGCTCGCGCTCCAATGCCTCGGCGAAGCGATCAAGCCAGCGCTGATCCCAGCACAACTCGTGCGTTCCCGGCCAGACGCCGAACTTCTCTCCGTCGTCGCCGAGCACCGCGAGCCTGCCCTCGCCCTCGCTCGCGACGGAACGCAGCAGCTCGATGGTGCGCTGCGGCGCCTCGAACGGAATCGCGTAACGCAGCGCGCGGTGGATCGGCAGCACGCGGATCGATCGACCCTCGTCCTCGGTCAGGAACGAGCCCCAGATCCGATCCAGCTCGAAGCCCGCAGCGGCGAAATGCGCGTCATCGACCGCGGTGTACTCGACTCCGGCGCGCGACAGCGTGGTCGCGAGCCCGGGCTCCCACACGCGCTCGGTCAGCCACAGCCCGCGCGGCCGAGCCCCGAGCCGGGACTCGATCCAATCGCTCATCGCCAGGATCTGGCCATGGCGGTCGTCTTCAGCGATGGCCGGCAGAATCGGCTCGTAGAAGCCGCCCGTCCAGGGTTCGACCTGGCCGCGCGCCACCAGCGCGCGCAGCCGGTCGAGGTGCTCGGGCCGGTTCTTCGCCAGCCACTCGATCAGCGGCCCACTGACGTGCATGCCGAGACGCAGGCGCGGATGGCGCTCGAGAAAGCCGAGGAAGGGATCGTAGGCGTCGTCGCAGGCGCCGGCGATCACGCCGTCGAAGTTCCCGACCGGCTGATGGTCGTGAACGATCAGCGTCAGCGTGATCGTCCGCATGCTCGCTTCTCCCGGCCGGTTCAGGCGGACCGCACCGAGGCGTCGAGATCGGCGAGTGCCGTCGGCGTCGTGGCGGGAACGTCCTGCAGCTCGAGCCGGACGCCGCGGCCGATCAGCTCTCGTGCCGCGCGGCGATCCTCGGCGCCGAGATAGACGTATTCGTTGATCCGGTCCTTGCCGGGAGCGTAGTGGAGCCCGCCCAGCGTGAAGCGGTCGATGCGCGCGCCGAGCTCCACCAGCCGCAGGGCGCTGACGAGATCGCGGACCAGCAGGAACGCGCCGCCTTCGCGTGCGGATTCGGCGTCGTAACCGAGCGCCGCGGCTTCGACGCTCAGCACCTCGACAGCGACGCCGGGCGCGGCGGAGGCGAGAAGACCGCGCTCCCACGAATCGGCGGCCGCGGCGTCGTCGGCGATGACGATCCGCTTCGGCCGCATCCGCTCGCCCCAGGCGATCACGACCTGGCCGTGGATCAGGCGGTCGTCGATCCGGTGAATCAACCAGCTCATGCGGAGCCGCGCTGGATGCGGATGCTGTCCTGTCCCTTCTTCTGCAGCCGCTCGGCCAGCGCGTCGACCGTGAGCGAGTCGCGATTGTGCAGGTAATCGAGAAGGAGCGGCAGGTTGATTCCGGTCACGATCACGAGCTCGCCGCGCCCGCGCGCCGCCGAAGCGCCGCAGATGTGGCAGGACCCGCCCCAGAAGTCCGTGAGCACGAGCCCGCCCTCGGACCAGCCGCCGACGGTGTGCACGATCTGCTTCTCGAGCGCGTCCCGCGACAGACCCTCGTTCGACAGCACCTCGACGCCTTCGATCGGACCATAGACGCGCTCGGCGGCGCGCAGCAGCGCGGCGGCGAGATCGGCGTGCATGACCAGCAGTGCGGGCACGCGGCTCATTCGGTGTCCTCCCGGACCCAGGAGCGGGCCGCGCTCTTTCGCTTCATGATCTCGATCAGGTGCTGGTTCAGCCGCTCGGCGGGCGAATAGCCGCCGGTGACCTTGACCAGGTAGTTGAGCGCGATCACCTCGGCGATCACGGTGATGTTCTTGCCGGGCGTGATCGGCACCTGGACCAGGGGGATCTCGACGCCGAGGATCGCGGTCTTGCGGTCGTCGAGCCCGACGCGCTCGTAGTCCTCGGACGCCGACCATTCCCGCAGGTTGACCTCGACCTCGACCCGCTTCTGCAGTCGGATCGAGCGGATGCCGAAGATCGCCTGCACGTCGATGATGCCGAGGCCGCGGATTTCCATGTGGTGGCGGAGCAGCTGATTGCCGGAGCCGATCAGCACGTCGCCATGGCGACGCGTGATCGTGACCACGTCGTCGGCCACCAGACGGTGGCCGCGCTCGACCAGGTCGAGGGCGCATTCGGACTTGCCGATGCCGCTCGCGCCGGTGAACAGCAGGCCGACGCCGTAGACGTCCACGAGCGAGCCGTGAACCGACGTCTGCGGCGCGAACATGAGATCCAGGTACA
>DATJEP010000132.1:0-13602 GCA_035496475.1 Candidatus Udaeobacter sp. | reverse complement strand
ACATGTCGCCACTGATTCCGGAGAAGCAGTCGAACGTCGCGATCCGCACCGGGCCTCCGTCAGCGCCGGCCGGCGCAGTTGATGAGGTGCGCGGCGTAGCCAGCGCCGAAGCCGTTGTCGACGTTGACCACCATCACGCCGGCCGCGCACGAGTTCAGCATGCTGAGGAGTGGCGCGAGTCCGGAAAAATGCGCGCCATATCCGACGCTGGTCGGCACCGCGATCAGCGGCCGGTCGGTGAGCCCGCCGACCACGCTCGGCAGCGCCCCTTCGAGTCCGGCGACGACGACGAGGACGCGCGCGCCGCGCAGCTTGGTGCGGTGTGCGAGCAGCCGATGGAGACCGGCGACGCCGACGTCGGCGATGAGATCGGCGCGGCTCCCCATCACCCGCGCGGTGATCAGCGCCTCCTCCGCCACCGGCAGATCGGCGGTTCCGGCGCACACCACCAGGACGCGTCCGAGGCCTCGCGCGGATTTCGATCGACCGCGGGCGGCGGGACGGCGGCGCGCCGAAGAGCCCGGCCGCTTCGCGGCGCCGCGGATCACGACGGCGCGAGCACGATCGTGCACCTCGGCGTGCGGGAATTCCCTGCCGAGCGCGGCGCGGCCGGCGTCATCGACGCGGGTCGCGAGCACCACGGCATGGCGGGCCTCGAGCCGCCGCGCGATCTCACACAGCTGCTCGGGCGTCTTGCCGGGACCGAACACGACCTCGGGGAATCCCACGCGCAGGCTGCGCTGATGGTCGAGGGTGGCGAACTCCAGCCGCTCGAGTGGGACGCCGTCGATCCGCCGCGCCGCTTCGGCCGGCGCGACGCGTCCGCGGCGAACGCGCTCGAGCAGGCCGCGAAGCTCAGCCGGCCGCATGCGCGTCCTCGAGCGCACGCGGACCGGCCGACTCGGGCTCGGGAGCCGCCTCGGCGCGGATCAGCGAATCGGGTCCGCCGCATTCCGATCGCTCGAGCTCGGCCAGGTAGGCGGTGAGGAGATCGACCATCTCGTCGACCGAACGCGTGCGATTGACCTGCTCGCGGACGCGGGCGCTGTTCGGCAGACCGCGCACGTACCAGGCCACGTGCTTGCGCATCTCGCGCGCGGCGAGATCGGCGCCGACCGATTCCACCATCATGCCGAGGTGGCGGATACCGGCCTCGAGCCGCTCCGCCGCACGCGGCGGCGCCAGCGTTTCGCCGCGCTCGTGGAACGCGCGCACGCGGCGGAACACCCAGGGATCACCGAACGCGGCGCGTCCCATCATCACCGCGTCGCAGCCCGTGGTCTCGAGCATGCGGATCGCGTCCTCGGGCCCGCGCACGTCGCCGTTGCCGATCACCGGGATCGACACCGCGCGCTTGGCCTCGCCGATCATCTCCCAGTGCGCGTCCCCTTCGAACTTTTCGGCGCGCGTGCGGGCGTGAATCGCGACCGCCGCGGCGCCCGCGCCTTCGAGCCTCTTCGCCACCTCGACGACGTTGCGGTTGTCCCCGTCCCAGCCGAGCCGGATCTTCGCCATCACCGGCACCTGGCTCGCCTCGACCATCTGCTGGACGATCGCGCCGATCCGCGGCACGTCCTGCAGCAGCGCGGCGCCGGCACAGCGATTCACCACCTTGCGCACCGGGCAGCCCATGTTGATGTCGATGAGATCGGGGCGCCGCTCGGCCGGAAGGTCGTTCAGCACGCGCGTCGCTTCGGCCATCACCGCCGGGTCCGAGCCGAACAGCTGGATGCCGATCGGCCGCTCGCTCGGATCGAACGCGCAGTAGTCGAGCGTCGCCTGATTGCCGCGCGAGAGACCGTCGGCCGACACCATCTCGGTGAACACCATCGCCGCGCCCTGCTCGCGCGCCAGGCGGCGGAACGGCGAATCGCTGACGCCGGCAAGCGGCGCGAGCAGGAACGGCGCTTCGGCCGCGACCCCGCCGATCTTGAGACTCACGCTCGGCCCTCTCCCTCGCTCACGCCGCCCCCTCGCGGGCGCGGTCCAGCACGCCTTCGAACGAGTCGAAGCCGGTCGCGGAAATGCGCTCGGACGCGCACCAGTCGAGCAGAGAGCCGCGCGCCAGCACCACGTCGCATTCCCTGGCCGCGCAGCGATCGGAATAGCCGTCGCCGATCAGGACGGTGCGGTAGCCCCGCGCCCGCCAGTCCCGCGCATGCGCGCCCTTGCAGTTGCCGCAGCGCCCGCACGAGCGCGCGGCATGGGGGAATTCGGGAATCACGCGGCCGCGCTCAAAGCGGACGCGATTCGACGCCACGTCGAGATCCGAGAGTCCGGCGCGGGCCAGCATCGCCTGAATATAGAAGTCGAAGCCCTCGCTCAGGATCAGCACCTGAGCGCCGCGCGATTGGGCCTCGCGCGCGAACGGCGCGAACGTGGGGTCGAGAGCGAAGCCGTCCGCGAACGCGTGCGCTTCGTTCTCGTCGCAGCGCAGCAGAGCGCACTCGGCCTCGGTCAGCTCGCGGTGTCCGAGCGTGCCCGCGCGCCAGCGCGCGGCCAGATCCTCGAGCCGGGCGTTCGCCTCGCGCCGCTCCGCATCGGACGCCCGCGCGTCGCCCCGTGCCGAAAACCGCATGACGAAGTTGTGTCCGATGTCTTCCGGAGAAACCGTGCCGTCGAAATCGCAGAGGAAGGCGAGACGCGCCATCAATGCCGCCGCCCCTCGGCGAGGGCTGCCATGTCCTCCGTGCTCGAGCGCGCGCGCGGAAGCGCGGCGAAGACGTCCCGCGGCGCATGCGCCCGGAGCAGCACCGTGACCGCGCGGCGCAGCACCGGATCGGTCGAGGATTTCGTGACCGGCGCGCTCGCGACCGCGGTCGCGACCGTGCTCGTGGCCGGCGGCACTTCGAGGTCGGGACGGATGCCGCCTCCGCCCAGGATCTTCCGGCCCGCGTGCGTCGCAAACGCGCGCGCGGGCTCCCGATCCGTCGACGTCGAGTCGGAATCGGAGGAGTCCTCTTCGTCGTCGCCCTCGGTCTGCACCAGCTTCTGGATCGGCCGGCCGCTCGGCGTCAGCTCGATCGAGGTCGTGATCCGGATCGTGGCGTGTCCGCCTTCGAGCGGGAAGTCGCTCTGCTCCGACGCCAGACCGAACGTGCGGCGTCCGATCAGGAGCGCCCGATCCTGATCCTGCAACGCGCCGGCGATCACCTCACTCGCGCCGGCGCAGGTGCCGTCGATCAGCACCGTGAGCGGCCAGTCGAGCGTCGGACTCGCGCCGCCCGCGATCAGCTTGTGGTCGGCCTCGCGCCCGCGTCCGTGCGTGATCGCGACGGTGGTGCCATGCGGCAGGAAGAGCTGCGCGATCGCGAGCGCCTGATGCGGAGTTCCGGAGGTCGCGCCGCGCAGATCGAGCGCGAGCCGGGTGGCTCCCTGTTCGCGCAGATGCCGCATCAACGCGGCGACCTCGGCGGCGGTGCTGTCGCCGATCGTGACGAGACGGATGCAGCCGACGCCCTTCTCGATCAGCTCGCCGCTCGGACGAGCCGCCGCGAGCACGGCGGGATCGCGCGCGAGCGCGGCCCGGGTCACCACGATGTCGCGCGGCGCGTCGTCGCCGGCGCGAAGCAGCGAAAGACGGACTCGTGATCCCTTCGGGCCACGAAGACGCGAGGCCAGCTCCGTGCTCGACCAGCCACCGGTCGAGCGGCCATCGACCTGGAGCAGCACGTCCTCGGCGCGCACCCCGGCCCGGTCGGCCGGACCGCCGGAAACGGGTGCGATCACCACCCAGGCGTTGTCGCGGACGCCGAGCGCGAGGCCGGGATCCGCGTCGCCGTGCGGCGCCGGACCGGTGGCGGCGGGGCCCTGGGTGACGACGTACTCGGCGAACGGATCGAGGTCGCGCAGCATGCCGTGAACGGCGCCGCCGATCAGACGCTCCGGCTCGACCGGCTCGACATAGCTCTCTTCGACCTTGTGCAGGATCTCGACGAAGGTGTCGATCCGCGAATAGAGATCGTTCGACGCTCCGCCGCGGCCCGCCCACCAGCCGAGACCGAACAGCAGCGCGAAGAGACCTACGAGGATGAATCGCCGACGCATGTGTGCAGCACCTCCGGCTCACCCCGGCGGACCTCTGGGGAGCGCTCGGGTCCCGTGCGGCCGGAGCGGAAAGGAAACCGACTATAGCACAGCGCCTGAGCGCGGATTCCCCGGGGCCCGGTCAGGCCCGCACCGCACTTCGGCCGCGTCAAATGGGCGTCAAACGCGGCCCGACCGCCTGCCAGACCGCCTGCTCCAACGCGTCGGGATCGAGCGACGCGTCGAGCACGACGAAGCGCTCCGCTTCTTCGCGGGCGAGCTCGAGAAAACGCCGGCGGACGCGCTCGTGGAATTCACGCGGCTCGCGGTCGAGCCGGTTGGTCGCGTCCGCCGCACTCGCGCGGCGCGCCAGCCCCTGACCAGGATCGAGATCGAAGAGCAGCGTGACGTCCGGACGCAGGCCGGAGGTGGCGGCGCGGTTCAGCGTGCGGAGCACGCCGTCGTCGAGACCGCGGCCCGCGCCCTGATAGGCGAGCGTCGAATCGTCGTAGCGATCGCACAGCACCGTGAGCCCTTCGGCCAGCGCCGGGCGCAGAACCTTTTCACACAGGTCGGCGCGCGCGGCTTCCATCAGCAGCGCTTCGGCCAGGGGCCCGGGCGAGAGCGAAGGATCGAGCAGGATCGAGCGCACGCGCTCGGCGAGCGGGGTGCCGCCGGGCTCGCGCGTCACCAGACAGGAAACGCCGCGCTCGCGCAGCCGGCGCTCCAGTCGGGCGACCTGCGTCGACTTGCCGGTGCCCTCGCCGCCCTCGAAGGTGATGAGCCGTCCGGACACGCGACGCGGCCGGAGCTTCTACCGCGACGCGGCCGCGCGCCGGCGCCGGACGCGCTTTGCCGTCCGCGCGGCCGAGGTGCTTCGCGCGGATTCGGAGCCGCCGTTCATCGACGGACGCGCGGCACGTCCGGCCGCGCGCTTCGGCTTCGCGCTCTTCGAGCTGCCCGCCGGACCGGCGCGCGCGCGTTCGGCGACCACCACGCGCATCTTCTGCTCGGTGCCGCGCGGATCCTGGATGAACGCTTCGGTCATCTGGTGGCAGAAGTCGTCCGGGAACTGGTAGGGCGGCGACTTCTTGAAGTAGGAGGACGGCGCGATCAGCGCGCCCTTCAGGCCGTGATCGAGTCCGAGCTTCGCGCAGCGCACCGCGTCGATGACGATGCCGGCCGAGTTCGGTGAGTCCCAGACCTCGAGCTTCATCTCGAGATTCAGCGGAACGTCGCCGAACGTCGTCCCCTCCATCCGGATGTGGCACCACTTTCGATCCTTGAGCCACGGCACGTAGTCGCTGGGGCCGACGTGCACGTTGTCCTCGTCCATCGGATAGGGGATCAGGCTCGTGACCGCCGAGGTCTTCGAGATCTTCTTCGACTCGAGACGCTCGCGCTCGAGCATGTTGAGGAAGTCGGTGTTGCCGCCGAAGTTCAGCTGATAGGTGCGGTCGATTCGGACGCCGCGATCGTTGAAGAGACTGGTGAGCACGCGGTGCGTGATGGTGGCGCCGACCTGCGACTTGATGTCGTCGCCGATCACCGGCAGGCCGCGCTTCTCGAATCGCTGCTGCCAGTACTTCTCACGCGCGATGAAGACCGGAATGCAGTTCACGAACGCACAGCCCGCCTCGAGCACCTGCTCGACGTACCACTTGGTGGCTTCCTCGGATCCGACCGGGAGGTAGTTCACCACCACGTCGGTGCGGGTCTCCTTCAGCAGCTTGACGATGTCGACGGTGGATCCCGGCGCCTTCTGGATGATCTTCGAGAGGTACTTGCCGAGTCCGTCGTGGGTCATGCCGCGCTGCACCACCACGCCGGTGCGCGGCAGCTTCGCGAACACCATGGTGTTGTTCGGCCAGGTGACGATCGCTTCGGCGAGATCCTTGCCGACCTTGTTGCGGTCGATATCGATCGCCGCCGAGATCTCGACGTCGCGGATGTGATAGCCGCCGAGACTCACGTGCATGAGGCCCGGCACCCGGTCGGTCTCGCGCGCGTTGCGGTAGTAGTGGAGACCTTGAACGAACGACGAGGCGCAGTTTCCCACGCCGATGATGGCGACACGGACCTTGCTCATGAGACGTCTGCCTCCTCAGGCCTGCCTAGGCGTCCATCCCGGCATCGTCCCGGGCTCCCGGTCCATCGGACCTGGCGTCGATGTGAGTGATCTTCCAGACATGAGCCACGCGCTGCGCCGCGGTGATGAACGAGAGCAGCGCGAGCAGCAGCAGCGCCGCCGACATCGCCCAGAACACGTGCAGGGCGCCGGCGAGAATGAGCAGCGTCAGCCGCTCCGGCCGCTCGAACCAGCCGACCTTGCAGTCGAGCCCGAGCCCCTCGGCGCGCGCGCGTGTGTACGAAACCAGGAACGATCCGACCAGCGCGAGCATCGCGGTGACCCCGACGATCGCCCACGCGACCGGGAAGAGACCGGCTTCGGTCTGCGCGATCGCGCGCTGCGGATCGAACACCAGCGCCAGCAGATTGCGCAGGCAGAAGCCGAGGATTCCGATCAGGACCGCGGCCTCGCCGAGCCGGTCGAGCGTCGAGTCGAAGAACGCGCCGAAGCGCGTCTCGCCTCCGCTCCGCCGCGCCACCTGGCCGTCGAGAATGTCGCACAGCCCGCCGAAGAGGAGCAGGAGCGCGCCGAGGCGCGAATCGCCGAGGAAGAACGCCAGCGCGGCCGCGAAGCTGAGCCCGAGGCCGAGCACCGTGAGATGGTTCGCGGTGAGCCCGATCTTCATCAGCAGCCGGACCAGAGGATCGAGCGCGGCGTGGGCCACAACGCGCAGACGATCCTTCAGCCGCGCCAGCCATCCCGCGCCGCTCTCGCCGGCCATCGCCCTTCGCTCGCTCATCTCGACCGCCTTCACGACCGGCGTGCCTCCTTGCGGGTCATTCCGGCGAGAACCAGCACCATCTCGCCGCGTCGCTTCCCTGCCGTCAGCGCGGTGCGCACGTCGCGCGCGCTGCCGCGCAGGATCTCCTCGAACGCCTTGGTCTGCTCCCGCACCAGCGCGATCGGCCGCTCTCCCCACACCCGCTCGACGTCCTCGAGACAGGCCTCGATGCGATGCGGCGACTCGAACGCCACGATGGTCTCGCGCCGCTCGACCAGGCTCTCGAGCCGTCGCCGCCGCGCCTCGCTCTTGACCGGCAGGAAGCCCACGAACGTGAACGCGTCGGTGGGCAGACCGCTGACCTGAAGCGCGGCGATCACCGCGCTCGGACCCGGAACGCTCTCGACCCGGAGACCGGCCTCGATGGCCGCCCGCACCAGTGGATACCCCGGATCGCTGATTCCCGGCGATCCGGCGTCGGTCACCAGAGCGCCGACTTCACCGGAGCCGAGACGCGCGAGCAGCTCTCCGGCCCGAGCCCGCTCGTTGTGCTCGAACAGCTTGGTGACGCGCGCCGTGATGCCGTAGTGGTCGAGCAGGACGCGGGTGTGCGCGGGATGCTCCGCCGCGATCCACGTGGCCTCGCCGAGTACCCGCAGCGCGCGCCGCGTGATGTCCTCCAGGTTTCCAATCGGCGTGGCCACGAGGAACAGCGTGCCTCGCCCGGAAGGAGTCGATTCGGTCACGGCCATCCTTCCGGAAGCCCCGGTTCGCCCGCTGCGCGTCATTCGAAACCCGCGGAACCTAGCACGCCCGCCGTGGAGCGTCCAAGGCGGCGGTCAGCGAGCGCTCGAAGGCCTCGATCGCCCGCGCGATCCCGGCGTCGTCGACGTCGAGGTGCGTGATCGCGCGCAACCGGCGCGGGCCGAACTGGCTCATCCGGACGCCCTGCCGCTCGAGCTCGCGCAGCGCGGCTTCGACGTCGATGGCGGGATCCTCGAGCTCGACGAACACGATGTTGGTCTCGGGCGGGGTGACGCGGACTCCGGACACGCGCGCCATGCCGGCGGCCAGCGCACGCGCGCGGCGATGGTCGTCGGCGAGGCGCGTGAGGTGGTGGTCGAGCGCATGAAGGCAGGCGGCGGCGAGGATGCCGACCTGGCGCATGCCGCCTCCCCAGCGCTTGCGCACCCGCCGGGCGCGGCGGATCAGCGCCTGATCTCCGGCCAGGATCGAGCCGACCGGCGCGCCGAGGCCCTTGGAGAAGCACATCATCACCGTGTCGGCGCACGCCGCCCAGTCGCGGATCGGGACGCCGCTGGCCGCGCTGGCGTTCCACAGCCGCGCGCCGTCGAGGTGAACCCTGAGGCCGTGCGCGTGCGCCGCGGCGAACAGCGACCGCAGCGCTTCGATCGGAACGATCGCGCCGGCCGATCGATTGTGCGTGTTCTCGACGCAGATCAGCGCGAGGCGCGCGTTGTGGTCGTCCTCGCCCCGCAGCGCGCCCTCGATCGCCGACGGCGCGACGACGCCGCGCTCGCCGCGCACGATGTGGGCGAGCGCGCCGGAATTCGCGGCGACCCCGCCCTGCTCGTAGAAGAAGATGTGCGACTCGGACTCGAGCAGCACTTCGTCGCCGGGCTCGGTCTGGCATCGGATCGCGAGCTGATTGCCCATCGTGCCGCTCGGCACGAACAGCGCGGCCTCCTTGCCCGCCAGCGTCGCGACGCGGCGCTCGAGCGCGATCACCGTGGGATCGTCGCCCAGCACGTCGTCACCGACCACGGCCTCGGCGATCGCCCGGCGCATCGCGGGCGTCGGCCGGGTGACGGTGTCGCTGCGTAGGTCGACGACGGGCTCCGGCGGTGGCGCGGTCATCCCGGCAGTCTACGCAACCCGACCGGGGCGCAAAAGCCGACGCCGCTCCGGTATCGCGCCACCTCCACGAACCCGACGTCGTCGAGAAACCTCCGGACAACGGCGCGAGCGGATGACCGTCGCATGACACATGGGGTCCGGTAGCGCGTGGTATCGTCACCGGCATGTTCTTCTTCGACCCCACGTTCGTGATCGTTTTGCCCGCCCTCGCGCTGGCGCTGTGGGCGCAGTGGCGGGTTCAGAGCACGTATCGGCGCTATTCCGAGATCCGCTCCGCCGCCGGCATCAGCGGCCGCGACATGGCCCGCTCGATCATGGTGCGCAACGGCATCACCGACGTCGCGGTCGAGGAAACGCCGGGAATGCTGAGCGATCACTACGACCCGCGCTCGAAGACGGTGCGGCTCTCGCCCGGGATCTACGAGAGCAATTCGATCTCCTCGATCGCGGTCGCCGCCCACGAGGTCGGCCACGTGCTGCAGCACGCGCAGGGATATGCCCCGCTCGGGATCCGCACCGCGGTCGCCCCGGTCGCGAGCTTTGGCAGCGGTCTCGCCTTTCCGCTCTTCTTCATTGGCTTCATCTTCCGGAGCGGCGCGTCGCACTTCCTGATGGACCTCGGGATCTGGTTCTTCTCGGCCGCCGTCTTGTTCCAGCTGATCACGCTGCCGGTCGAGTTCGACGCCTCGAAGCGCGCGCTGGTGCAGCTCGAGTCGAGCGGATCGATCGCTCCCGACGAAGTCCATGGCGCGCGTCAGGTGCTGAACGCGGCGGCGCTGACCTACGTCGCGGCGGCGGCGGTCGCGGCGCTCGAGCTGGTGCGCCTGGTCCTCCTCAGGGGATCGCGGCGCTAGCTCGGTCGCAGGGCGTGGATCGCCGCGTTGCTCGGGGCCGCAGGACCGAACCCGTCTGGCACCCGAACCAGCCATGATCTAGACTCAATGGTCGCTCTCGAGGCTGGGAGCGCACCCGGCCTGGCGGCGTCCTCTGGAGCCGCGGGCACATGAGGCCGTTCCTCCACGCCGGATACGGCCCCGGCAGGAGATTCCCCCCTGAGATGAGCCCGATCGAGACCGCCGCCCTGGGGCGTGCCGAAGGGCGCGGGAACACGCGCCGGCTGTGGCCCGCGATTCTGGCGGTCGCGCTCGCGGCCCGTCTCGCGTTCGCGCTGCTGCTGCCGCCGGACTTCATCTTCTCCGACACCATCGATTATGACCGCATGGCGCGCGGAATCGTCGACCATGGCACGTTCGGGTCGTTTCCATTGCGCCCGCCCGGATATCCTGTGTTCATGGCCGGCGTGTACCTCGTGTTCGGGAAGAGCGTCCTCGCGATCCGGCTGGTCGAGGTCGTGATCGGAACGGTCTCGGTCGGACTGATCGGACTCCTGGGCACCCGGCTCTTCGGCGCGGGCGCCGGGCTCCTCGCGGGCGCGATCGCCGCGCTCCATCCGGTCATGGCCTTCCTGCCCTCCGCGCTCTACACCGAGAACCTGCTCATCTTCTTCATCGTGCTGGCGCTGATCCAGGCGTTCGAAGGCGCCCGCCGCGGCTCGATCGGCCGATGGATCGCGTGCGGCGTGCTGTTCGGCGTCGCGCTCCTCATCCGCCCCAACGTGGTCGCGATGCTGCCCGGGCTCGGACTCGGCTTCGCGTTCCTGCTCGCACGCGAGCGACGGCGCTGGCTCACCCCCGCGCTCGCGACGTTCGTCGCGCTGATCCTCACCCTGCTGCCCTGGGAGGCGCGGAACCACCACGTGTATGGTCACTGGTACTTCGTCTCGAACGGTGGCGGCCGGCAGTTCTTTGCCGGCAACAATCCCACCGCCACCGGCGAGACCACGTTCCATCCCGACTTCGACGCCGAGACCTGGAAGGAAATGCTGCGTCAGCCCGATTGGTACGCGATGGACCAGTATCTCTATCGGCGGGGATGGCAGTTCATCCGTGAGCATCCGGCGCGTGCCGCCCACCTCTACCTCATCGAGCTCGGCAATCTCTACGCGCTGCACCCGGAGACGGTCACGCGAACGCTGATGAACCAGTGGAGCCGCGTGTCGCAGTCGATCGCGAGCCTCTTCATCTACGCCGGGGTGCTGATCGGCCTCACGCGGTGGCGCCGGATGCCCGCGCTGTGGCCGCTGACACTCTCGATCGTGACGTTCTCGCTGGCGAATGCGCTGGTCTACTCCTCGATGCGCTATCGCATGGTGTTCGAGCCGTGCCTGATCCTCATGGCCGGGTTCGGCTGGTCGAGCCTGCTGGCGTGGCGTGCGCACGAGCGGCCGGTGGAGCGCGCGGCGTGATCCCTCCCTCTCCGGCCCTGCCGGCTCAGGAGTCGGTCGGAAGCACGTCGCGCCGGCGCGGCTCGCTCTGGTTGATGAAGGCGGTCGATCTCTGGATCGGTCTTCCGCTCTGCACCGCGCTCGGGCTCGTGGTCAGCGTGCGGCGGCGGTTCTTCCCGCGGCCCGCGCGGCCGATCCGCGAGGATGGAACGCTGGTGGTCTCGAAGTTCTTCGGCATCGGCACGATCCTCGAGGCCACCGCGCTGCTGGCCGCGATCCGTGAGCGCTACCCGCGGGCGCGCCTGGTCTTTCTCACGTTCAAGGCCAACGAAGACCTGATCCGGCGGCTCGATCTCTGCACCGACGTGCGCGTCATCCGCACACGCTCGCCCATCCTGTTCGCGGTCGACACGCTGAGGCACGTGATCTGGATGCGCACCCGCGACGTCGACGCCGCCGTCGACCTCGAGTTCTACAGCAAGTTCTCGACGCTGATGTCGGTGCTGGGCGGCGCGCGCATGCGCGTCGGCTATCACCTCAACGCGTTCTGGCGCTCGAGCCTGCTCACGCATCCGGTCTACTTCAACTACTACCGCCACGTCACCAGCATCTTCGCGCAGGCGGGGAGCCGGATCGACGTTCCGGTGCTGAACAACGGATTGCGCCCGCTGCCGGTCGACGAGGGCGCCCGGGCGCGCGTTCAGGAGACGCTGCGCCGGCAGGGAATGGAGGGCGAGCTGCGGCTGATCGGCATCAACGTCAACGCCGGCGAGCTGTCGCTCGAGCGGCGATGGCCGATCGAGCGCTTCGCCTGGGTCGCCGAATCGCTGCTGGCGCGTCATCCCGACGTCCGCGTTCTCTTCACCGGCGCCCCGGGCGAGGCGGGCTACGTGCGCACGGCCTACGACCGGCTCAGCGAGCCGGCGCGCGCGCGCGCGATGGTGACGGCGGGAGTGTGGACGCTCGATGAGTTCATCGCCGCGCTCGGGAGCATGGCGTGCTTCATCAGCAACGACTCGGGTCCGATGCATGTGGCCGCGGCGCAGGGCGTGCCGCTGGTCACGCTGTGGGGCCCGAGCCGCCCCGATTCGTGGGCTCCGCCGGCGAAGCATCACGAGATCCTCTACGAGAACTATCCCTGCAGCCCCTGCATTCACATGTTCACCACCTATGAAGGCATGTGGTGCCGGCACGAAGGGTGGTGCATGCAGGCGATCGCCGGGAAGCCCGTGCTCGATGCGGTCGAGCGCGTGCTGGCCGGCGAGGCGGGTGAATCGAAGCCGGGTGATGGAGCCGGCATCGTTCCGATGAGCATGCCCGGAGCGCCGCCGCGCGCCGGGCTCGGCGACGAAGAGGCCGAGCCGCGCGAGCGCGGAGCACGCCCGGCTTGAACCTGGTCGTCGGCTCGGGTCCCTCGGGTGTTGCCGCCGCGCTGGCCCTGATCGAACGCGGACAGCCGGTGACGATGCTCGATGTCGGGCGCGAGCTCGAGCCCGAGCGGGCCGAGCTGCCCCGGCGTCTCGCCGGCCTCGCCTACGAGGACTGGCCGGCAGCGGACCGCGCGCGTCTGGCCGCGATCGACGGCCCCCTGGTCGGCGGCTATCCGAGAAAGACCACGTTCGGATCGGACTTCGCGTACCGCGAGGAGCCCGGTCTGATGCCGCTCGACGTGCGCGAGGCCGAGATCCTGATCTCGTTCGCACGCGGCGGCCTCAGCAACATCTGGGGCGCGAACCTGCTCGCCTTCGGTGACTCCGATCTCGGCGGCTGGCCGATCGACGCGGCGGCGCTCGCGCCCGCCTATCGCGCGGTGCTGCGGCACGTGCCGCTCTCCGCCGCGCGCGGCGACGACTTCGAGCCGCTGCTGCCGCTTCATCGCGACGACCTCGAGCCGCGCCTGCTCTCCGCCCAGGCGGAGCGGATGCTCGGCGATCTCGAACGCCACCGGACCGCGCTGCACCGGCGCGGCATCCGCTTCGGACCCTCGAGGCTCGGCGTGTGGACCCGGCCCGCGCACGACCACGCCGCGTGTGTCCGCTGCGGATTCTGTCTTCACGGCTGCCCGGTGGACGTCATCTACTGTTCTTCGCAGACGCTGGCGAAGCTCGAGAAGCATCCGCTCTTCCGCTACGAGCCCGGGCTCTACGTCGAGCGCTTCCGCGAAACCGAGGCGGGCGTCGAGGTGGACGCGATCCGCTCGGGCCCGGGCGACAGGAGGCCGGAGGGCGGCGCGCGGGTCCGGTTCCAGGGCCGGCGGCTCTTCCTCGGCTGTGGCTGCTATTCCACCGCGCGCATCGTGACCCAGTCGCTCGATCTCTATGGGACCGACGTGACGATGCGTGAGAGCCAGTACTTCCTGATCCCGATGCTGCACGGGCACGCGTTCCCGCGCGTCGCCGAGGAGCGGCTGCAGACGCTGTCGCAGATCTGCCTCCGGCTCGGCGACGCGAGCGTCTGCGCGCACGACGTGCAGATGCTGATCTATACCTACAGCAATCTCTACCGCGCGGCGCTCAGGCGATCGGCGGCGCGCTTCGTGCCGCCGATCCAGCACGCGCTGCA
>DATJEP010000131.1:0-4846 GCA_035496475.1 Candidatus Udaeobacter sp. | reverse complement strand
AATGCCTGCGCCAGTATCGCGGCATCGTGATCGCGGACGGCCCGCGGCTGGCCGGCGCGATCGCCGGCGTGCTCGGCGACGACGAGACGCGCGAGCGCCTGGCGTTCGGGGGGCTTCGAGCGGTGGATTCGCTGCGCGGCGCGGCGTCGCGCACGGTGCACGCGCTCGAGGCACAGGGTTTCTGGCCTCCACGGGCGGCGGTTCCATGAGGGACGCGCTGTCGCGTCTCGCCGAGACCGCGTGGGAGACGCGTCGCCGGCTTTACGCGAGTGGTGTGCTGGCGCCGAAGCGCGTTCCGGCGCGTGTGGTCAGCGTCGGCAATCTCACCGTCGGTGGTACGGGAAAGACCACGCTCACGCTTCACCTCGCGCGTCGAGCCCGTGAGCGGGGAATCGACGCGCACGTCGTCTGCCGGCGCTACCGGCCGGGCCCCGCCGGAGAAGGCGACGAGGAGCGCCTGTACCGCGCGGCGATGGGAGGGGCTGCGGTGCACGCGGGCCGCGTGAAGCGCGCGCTGGCCGCCGAGGCGGCGGGCGCCGGAGCATCGCTGGTGCTGATCGACGACGGTTTCTCGCACTGGGGGCTGGAGCGTGATCTCGACGTCGTGCTGATCGACTCCACCGATCCCTGGGGAGGAGGCCGGATGCTGCCCGCGGGCCGTCTGCGCGAGCCGCGACGCGCGCTTCAGCGCGCGGGCGTGGTGGTGGTGTCGCGCCTCGCGTCATCGGACGCCGGGGGCGAGGTCGTGAGCGCCGTGGCCCGCTCCGCGCCCGGAGCCTGGATCGCCGCCGGCCGGCATGCGCTCCAGGGATTCCGCGGCCTCGACGGCGCGGCGAGCTCGCGTCCGGATCGCGTGTGGATCGTGACCGGCACCGGGAATCCCGACTCGGTGTCGCGCACCGCGACCGAGGCGGGCTGTGAGGTGGTCGGCGCCACGGTGTTCCGCGACCACCACTGGTTCCGGCCGCGTGAGATCGACGCGGTCCGCGCCCGTGCCGATCGCGAGCGGGCCACCCTGCTGACCACGGCGAAGGACGCGGTCCGCTGGCCCGCGCGCGCCGACGGAACCCGCGTGATGGAGGTGGCGTGGCAGTGGGTGCGGGGAGGCGAGGAAGCCGAGCGGCGGATGCTCGAGCCGTCGCCATGATCCGCACCGACGTGCTGGTGCTGGGAAGCGGCATCGCCGGGCTCATGACCGCGCTCGAGGCGGCGAAGCACGCCGACGTGCTGGTGGTGACGAAGAAGGGCGCCGAGGATTCGAACACCAACTGGGCTCAGGGCGGGATCGCCGCGGTCTTCGATCGCTCCGATTCGTTTCGCGACCACGAGCGCGACACGCTGAAGTGCGGAGCGGGCCTCTGCGATCCGCGCGTGGTGCGGCAGGTGGTGGAAGAGGCGCCCGAGCGCGTGCGCGAGCTTGAGGCGCTGGGCGTTCCGTTCAACCGCAACGCGCGGGGCTTCGCGCTCGGGCGTGAAGGCGGGCATTCGCGGCGTCGCATCGTGCACGCCTCCGACTTCACCGGGCGCGCCATCGAGCAGGCCCTGCTCGAGCGCGTCCGCGCCGAGCCGCGCATCACCCTGATCGAGAATCAGCTGGCGGTCGATCTCATTCTCGATTCGCGCCTGCGGCGCGGGCGCGGCGGCCGCGACGCCTGCTGGGGTGCATACGTGATGGACCGCTCCACCCGCCGGATCCATGGCATCGTCGCGCGCGCCACCGTGCTCGCCACCGGCGGAAGCGGCAAGGTCTACCTGTACACGACGAACCCCGACATCGCGACCGGCGACGGCCTCGCGATGGCGTGGCGCGCCGGCGTGCCGGTGATGAACCTCGAGTTCGTTCAGTTCCACCCCACCTGCCTCTATCACCCGGACGCGAAATCGTTCCTGCTCTCGGAGGCCCTGCGCGGCGAGGGCGCGGTGCTGCGCACGCTCGATGGACACCGCTTCATGCCGGCGGTGCACCCGCTGGCCGAGCTCGCCCCCCGCGACATCGTGGCGCGCGCCATCGACCGCGAGATGAAACGGCGCGGCGAGCCTTACGTCCTGCTCGACATCACGCATCGCCCGGCGGCGCGCGTGCGCGCACGCTTTCCGAACATCGATGCCGCGCTCCGCCGGCTCGGGATCGACGCGACCCGCCGCCCGATCCCGGTGGTGCCGGCCGCCCACTACCAGTGCGGCGGGGTGCGCGCGGCGCTGTCGGGCCGGACCGCTCTCGACGGGCTGTTCGCGATCGGCGAAGTGGCCTGCACCGGTCTCCACGGCGCGAACCGCCTCGCCAGCAACTCCCTGCTCGAGGCGCTGGTCTCGGCGCATCACAGCGGGCGCGCGCTGGCCCGGCGCCTGCGCGAGGTCCGGCATGCGCCAAGACCAACGCCGTGGTCGGCCCGCGGCACGCGCCCTCCGCTCGAGACCGTGGTCTTCGACCACAACTGGGACTCGGTGCGGCGCCTGATGTGGGATCTGGTCGGGATCGTGCGCAGCGACGAACGGCTCACGCGCGCCGAACGTCATCTGCGCCTGCTCGAGGCGGAAATCGAATCCGACTACCTCCGACTGCGTCTGTCGCCCGACCTCGTCGAGCTCCGGAACATCGCTCTGATCGGACGGCTGATCGTGGCTTCGGCGAGGCGTCGCGACGAGAGTCGCGGGCTCCATTTCAATCTGGATCATCCGCGGCCTTCGGCGCGCTGGAACGGCCGGCCGACGGTGCTGCGATCCCGGCCCGCCGCCGCGGAGACCGGCGGGGCACGGCGCTCGCGGCTTGCCGCTTCCCGCGGCGCGGGCCTATAGTCGAAGCACCCCTCCCCGGGAGCCCGCACGATGAGCCGATCCGACCCCACCTTCTGGGACGTTGTCGAAACGCTGCGCGCCCGCGACCCGCGCTATCGCCGCGAGGCATATGGCTTCGTGGTCGCCGCGCTCGGCACCACCGTTCAGGCCCTGCCGGCGGTGAGGCGCGCCGATCCGCTGCGCCGCCATCTCACCGGCGGCGAGCTGGTCCAGGGTGTCGTCGCTCTGGCGCGCTCGGAGTTCGGCGATCTCGCCGACGTCGTGTTCGAGGAGTGGGGGGTGCGGAGCGCCGAAGACATCGGACACATCGTGTTCCAGCTGGTCGAGTGCGGCCAGCTCAGCGCGCGTGCGGAGGATTCACTCGAGGATTTCCGCCGCGGCCCGGATCTGATGCACGCCCTTCGCTCCGAGGACGAGCGATCGGCACCGGGCGCGGGCCGGACCCGCGCCGAAGGTGGCGCATCCGCCGCCGAATGAGACGCCGGGCGCCGGCGTGAGGGTCTATCTCCGGCTGCTCGGCTACGTGCGGCCGTACCGGGCGCGGTTCGCCGTCGCGCTCGGCTGCATGGTGCTGTACGCCGCCACCTCGACGTTCTCGATCTCGGCGGTCTCGCCCTTCCTCCAGCTCCTGTTCACGCACCCGAGCGGGCAGCCCGGAACGCATGCCGGTCTTCACCTCGGAGGCATGCCGTGGCTGCCGGCGTCGCTGCGCGCGGCACTCGAGCAGACCCTGCTCGATCCGCGCCCCATGGTCGGGCTCGAGCGCGTCTGCCTGCTGATCCTCGGCGTGCTGCTGGTCAAGAATCTGGCCGATTACCTGCAATCCTTCCTGATGGTCTCGATCGAGCAGTCGGTGATGCGCGATCTCCGCAGCGGGCTCTACGGCCACCTTCAGAAGCTGTCGCTGTCGTATTTCCACGGCCAGCGCGCCGGCCGCCTGATTTCGCGGCTCACCAACGACGTCGAATACCTGCGCGCCTCGATCGCCGCCAGCCTCAGCAATCTCATCAAGGATGGACTGACCCTGACCGGGCTCCTGATCGTGATCTTCGCCGCCTCGTGGCGGCTCGCGCTGATCTCGATGTTGATCCTGCCGCCGGTCGGACTGCTGCTCGCCACGATCGGGCGCAAGATGCGCAAGCGCTCGGGCCAGGCGCAGGAACGCATGGGCGAGCTGACCGCGATCGTGCAGGAGACCGTGAGCGGCGCGCGCGTGGTCAAGGCGTTCGGCATGGAAGACGCCGAGCATCGTCGCTTCGATGAGGTGAACGAGTCGTACTACCGCTCGTTCGTGCACCTGAGACGCGTCTCCGCCGCGGCCGCGCCGGTCAGCGAGTACGCGGTGGTGCTGGTCGCGGTGATCATGCTGTGGCTCGGCGGGAGGGAGATCTTCGTCACCCATACGCTCGAAGCGCCGACCTTCGTGATGTTCCTGGTCGGGCTGCTCGCGACGCTGTCGCCGATCAAGTCCCTGTCCGAGGTCAACAACAACGTCCAGCAGGGCGTCGCCGCGGCCGGCCGCGTCTTCGAGGTCCTCGATCAGACGCCGGAGATCGTGGATCGGCCGGACGCGCGCGAGCTTCCGGCCTTCGCGCACGCGGTGCGCTACGACGACGTGTCGTTCTCGTACGATGGCGTGCTGCCGGTCCTGAGCGACCTGTCGTTCGAGATCGGGCGCGGCGAGATCGTCGCGCTGGTCGGATCGAGCGGGGCGGGAAAGAGCACGACCATGGACCTGCTGGCGCGCTTCTACGATCCCCGTACGGGTCGCATCACGTTCGACGGCGTCGACCTTCGCGATGCCCGCGTCTCGTCGCTCCGCGCGCAGCTCGGGATCGTGACCCAGGAGACCATCCTCTTCCACGACACCGTACGCAGCAACATCGCCTACGGCTCGCCCGGGGCGCCGGACGCCGCGATCCGCGAGGCGGCGCGCGCGGCGCACGCGCTGGAGTTCATCGAGCGGCTGCCGCGCGGCTTCGAGACCGTGATCGGCGAGCGCGGCGCCAAGATCTCGGGGGGCGAGCGCCAGCGCCTGGCGATCGCCCGC
>DATJEP010000130.1:0-3385 GCA_035496475.1 Candidatus Udaeobacter sp. | reverse complement strand
ACGCCGTTCTGCTCGGAGAGCGCGGCCGCGTGAAGGGCGAAGCGCGCCAGCATCTGGAAGCACTGGAGCGGGAAGCCGGCGCCGTGGCGGTGGTCGCGGACGCGGCCGCGCTGACCCGCGAGATCGCAAGCCGCGACGCATGGGATTTCGCGCTCGATGCCCTGCTCGGCACCGGCGCGCGCGGCGAGCCGGAGGGACTCATGGCCGCCGGAGTCGAAGCCCTGCGCGTTCTCGATGAGCGCGGCACCCGCGTGGTCGCGGTCGATCTGCCGACCGGCGTGGACGCGGACCACGGCGCGATCGCGCGCCGGGCGGTGCGCGCCGACCTGACCGTCACGTTCGGCGCGCCCAAGCGCGGACACTTCCTCTATCCCGGCCGCGCGTTCACGGGGGCGCTCGAGGTGGTCGACATCGGACTCGCTCCGCCTCCGCCCGGCGACGAAGCGTTCGGAGTCGAGGTCGCGACGCACGACACCATGGCGGCGCGCGTCGCGCTGCGCGATCCACGCGCGCACAAGGGCTCGGTCGGACGCGTGCTGGTGATCGGCGGCTCGCCCGGCCTCACCGGCGCGGTGGCGCTGGCCGCGCGCGGCGCGACGCGCGCGGGCGCGGGCTACGTGCAGATGCTGGTGCCGGCCGGACTTCAGGACGTGCTCGCGATCAAGCTCACCGAGGAAATGGCGATCGCGGCCGATGAGACCGCGAGCGGCACTCTGGCGAGCTCGGCCGAGAAGGCGGCGATGGAACGCGCCGCGGCGGCCGACGCCGTCGTGCTGGGCTCGGGACTCTCGCGCGAGCCGGATTCCCTGGAGCTGGCGCGCCGGCTTGCGCGCGAGATCCCGCGGACGGTCGTGGTCGACGCCGACGCGCTGAACGCGATCGCCGCCGGCAGGGATCGGATGAAGCTGCTGGCCGACGCCCGAGGTCCGCGCATCCTGACCCCGCATCTCGGCGAGATGTCGCGGCTCACCGGTCTCGAGCCGGACGCGCTCGAGCGCGAACGCATCGACCTGGCGCGCCGCTTCGCCGGCGAATGGAACACGGTGCTGGTGCTGAAGGGCGCGCCGACCGTGACCGCGGCGCCGGATGGCCGCGCGCTCGTCAATCCCACCGGGAATCCGGGCATGGCGACCGCCGGCGCCGGTGACGTGCTGGCGGGCGTGATCGCCGCGCTCGCCTCGTCGGGACTTCCGCTTTACGAGGCCGCGGGTCTCGGCGTCTACGTCCATGGGATGGCGGGGGATCGTCGCGCGCGCGAGCACGGACCGCTCGGGCTCGCCGCTCGGGATCTCGCCGAGGGTCTGCCCGGCGCGCTGTTCGAGCTGATCCGTCACCGCGACGCGATGCACCGCGACGAGTCGCATCGACCGCCCGCGGCTCACTAGAAGGCCGGGGCCCGACGCCGTCGCGCCGCAATGAAACGCGGCCCGCGCGTTGGGCGCGGGCCGCGAGGATCGATTCGGTGACGCCGCGTCGCGGCGTGTCGCTAGGCGGCCAGATGCGGCGTGATCTTCGAGAGCAGCACCGACTTCGGCATCGCTCCCACCACGCGCTCCACCACCTTGCCGTCCACGAACAGCATCAGCGTCGGAATGCTCAGGACCTGGAACTGAACCGCGACGTCCTGACTCTCATCGGTGTCGAGCTTGACCACTTTCAGCTTGCCGGCGTATTCGCGCGCGATCTCTTCGATCGCCGGCGCGATCGCGCGGCACGGACCGCACCACGCGGCCCAGAAATCCACCAGTACCGGCACGTTCGAACGCAGCACTTCGCCGTCGAAGTTCTCGCCGGTCACGGCCACGGCATTTCCCATGTGCAATACCCCCTCGAAGCCCTCTAGAATCGCTGTCCTAAATGAGAACGCCCCTTGGGATGTCCCGCGGGACCGGAAGTTGCGACGCAACTTGGAACGACCCGCGCAGGATAGAAACGCATCAGGACATCGTCAAGCGCGTGCGTTTCACCTGATCCCGATCGGAACCCATGTTCCCACTCCGAGACGATAATCCCTCCGCCACCACGCCGGTGGTGACGCGGGCGCTGATCGTGATCAACCTGGTGATCTTCGTCTACGAGCTGTCGCTCGGCCCCGACCTGCGCGAGTTCTTCTTCCGGTTCGCGCTGATTCCCCGGAACCTCACGCTCGCCGTGAGCGGCTCCGCGGACTGGTCGGCCGCGCTGATCCCGCTGCTCTCGTCGATCTTCCTCCACGGCGGCTGGATCCACGTCATCGGCAACATGTGGTACCTGTGGATCTTCGGCGACAACATCGAGGATCAGCTCGGCCATTTCGGGTACCTCGTTTTCTACCTGGTGTCCGGCGTCATGGCCGGGCTGCTCCACGTGTTCACGAATCCCGAATCGCTGCTCCCGACGGTGGGCGCGAGCGGCGCGATCGCCGGCGTGCTCGGGGCCTATGCCGCCGCCTTCCCGCGCGCCCGCGTCATCACGCTGCTGCCGCTGTTTCCCTTCTTCCAGGTGGTCGCGCTGCCCGCGCTGCTGGTGCTCGGATTCTGGTTCGTGGTGCAGTTCGCCAGCGGCGCGCTGGTGCTGGCCGCCGGCGCCAGCGGGGGCGTCGCGGTGTGGGCGCACGTCGGCGGATTCGTGTTCGGCTACGTCGTGATGGCGGTGCTGCGCGGCTTCCGCCGCCGCGACGCCGCGAGCTTTGAGCCCGGGCCGTGATGCTCTAGCATCATCGCCCCGCGGAAATCTGGGACATCGTTCGGAGGACACGTGCGCGGCGATCTCGATCGATTGATGAAGGAGCGCGGCCTCGCCGGCCTGGTGGTGCTGGCCGACGACCGCTACAGCCCGGCGATGTACTACGTCACCGGGCAGAAGATCACCCACGCCGTGTATTTCCGCGGCGCCGACGGGCGCGCCCACCTGATCGTGAATCCGATGGAGCGCGATCAGGCCGTGAAGGTCGGATGCGAGGTGTCGACCTTCCCCCAGCATGGCCTCAACCGCATGATCGAGCAGGAAGGCGGCGGGGCGCGCGGCCTCGGGCGCCTGATCGGCGAGACCTGCGCGACGCTCGGTCTGAACGGCGGCATCGCGTTCTACGGCGATACCGCGCTCGGCCATGCCTGGCAGATCCTGGAGCGCGCGCGCGCCGCGCATCCCGCGCTCTCGATCGATCTCACCCAGCCCGATCTCCTCGCTGTCGCCCGCACCACCAAGGATGATTCCGAGATCGCGGCGATCCGCCACGCGGCCTCGGGCGCCGTCCACGCCATCGGGCGCGCGCGTGAATACCTGTCGTCGCTGAAGCGCGACGGGGATCGCTTCAAGAGGAACGGCTCGGGCGCAGCGACGCTCGGCGACCTCCGAAGGCTGCTTCAGTCGGCGTTCCTCGAGTACGGCCTCAGCGAGGACGGCG
>DATJEP010000129.1:0-17741 GCA_035496475.1 Candidatus Udaeobacter sp. | reverse complement strand
TCGCCGATCGGATCGACTATGACGCATGGGGACGAGTGATTTCAGACACGAGCCCTGGATTCCTCACGCTGGGGTATGCGGGCGGGATCTGCGATCAGGACACGAAGCTCGTTCGATTCGGGGAGCGGGACTATGATGCCTCAGCGGGGAGATGGACTGCGAAAGACCCGCTCAACATGGAAGGGAACGATGCTAACTTGTTCGGTTACGTCGGAGATGATCCGCAACGATATACTGATAATGCAGGTACTTATCGTAGGCCGACTCCGGACGATTGCGATGAGAAGAGAGAACAGCTGGCGGAGAAGGAAGCAGACCGCATCGATCGGCGTGCACAATTGGATCCGAACACGCCAACGTTCGCAGGGCATCAGCGACGACTCCGACAACTCGATGACGAAATAGAGGAACTAAAGAAGTACATCCAGGAGCATTGCGAGAAGCGCGGGAAGAAGCTACTTCCAACAGTAGTTGCCGCTGCCATGCTCATCGTCACGCAGTGCATCGTAGATCCGCCAATTGCCCACCTGCCTCCTCCAGTGTCGCCACAACGACCCGCACCTCTGGTGCCTCCAGGCCTGGGCCCTTCTGGAATGCCAGTGCCACTACCATTTCCGGTGCCCTAAGTGACCACAAAACGATTGCCGCGCCCAGCCGAGATTGATCGCAACGCAGTGCCATTGTTTGACTCCCTTCTAAGGGCGTCTCGTACTATGCACGGAGCATTCCGGCAGAAGCGGACTCAGTCGGCCTTACTTAACGTCATCATGCTTTGCACAGAAATAGATCTTGTCATCCGTCGGATGGGCCGAGAACCAGCCGCTAAACGGCGCGCGGTCGAGATGGAGCCCCTTTCAACAGCGTTCGCCGGGAGTCTTGAGGAGATTAGAATCGTAAAGACGCACCTTAAGTTTGGTTGCGGAGTAAAGCTTCCACGACCAGCCAGATCATGTAGCTTGACCGCGATTATTCGAGAGCATGGCCGGCTCATGCGCGAATTGCGTAACGAGCGTCTAGGGGTGGGTCGGAGACTGGAGGCCTTGCATCGGCTAATCCAAGTTCAGCTCTTGTTCTTTGGACACGTCTGGTGAACCGTACAGCATGCAACGACGCTGCGCCGTCGGCCGATGGCCCATATGAATCCGGCCGCTGGTCCATCCACTGGGACGCGAGGGGCGACGGTGGGCAGTTCACTCGGCCCGGCGTCTACCTCTACCGCATCGAGGCCGGAAGATTCCGGAGCCAGCGAAAGACGGTGATGTTGCCCTAGGATCGGCTGAGTGCGCGACGGCGCCGCGGCAGAATCTCCCGCGGCGCCGTTTTTTTTCACGGGCCCAACATGGAGGTTGGAATGACTCGATTGAGCTTGGCCGGAATCGGGCTACTTCTCGTAGTGGTCGCGTCATCCTCTGGCATCTCGACTGTCTCGGCCCAAGGCCCCGCCACGCTGATCGGGATGGCCGACTTTCCGCCTTCGGCCGGCTCAGCCATCGCCATTGATCAAGCGGGCGGAATTTACTTCGGCCATCTGCGGCAGTGGACCAAAGTGGGAACGACGCCAAGCGCGCCGGCCTCGATCTGGAGTCGGAGCTCGACCGGAGAGGTCTTTATCTCGCTTCAGAACGGTGATCTCTACCTGGTGGGTGCGAACGGCTCGCTGACCTTCGACAACAACGTCTTTGGATCCACGCCAACGAGCGCGCGGCGTGCTAGCTGGTGGACTTTCCCCATCCTGCGGACCAGCGATCATGACAGGGTCGCCGTGCTGATGGGGTGAGCTGCGGGTTCGTCCTTCCTCGACTCTCGGCCTGGACTGTCCCCCAACCTTGGACCATCACGACCCCGGAAAAGCGAGCTGCTCCCGCTCCTCGGTGGTCTCGGCCTGGACGCGGAACTGAGGCGGATTCGGCTCGGACCCAGGCTGCCCGCGGGCTTCGGGCGACAAGCCCTTGCAGGCTCGAATAGCGGCCCGAAATAACCCCTTCAACTCGCGCTCCGGCTTGCCGATACCGGATTGGGTATCCCGGCATGGACCGTCGGAGCACGCGATGACCTCGCTCGAGCCAACTTCAGGGACGAAGTCTGTCGTGAAGAATTCCACTCCGGCTGCTTCCGCGTCGCCCAGCCTGACCGACGCCGCCGAGAGTCAGAGCCCGGCCGTGAGCTTCCTCATGGCGCGCGGCGGGGGAGCGCGCCGCCAGTCGAGGCGGATCGCGGGCGGTCTGATCGCCCTCGCGCTGCTCTCGTTCGTCCTCCTCAACTTCACGATCTACGGCAACGAGCGCGCCCGGCTCGCGGGCCAGCATTCCGCTCTGCTCGCGGTCAACACCGAAGCGCGGCGCACTCAGGTTCGCGATCTCCTGCGGCAGTACGCCAGCGAAGCCCGGTACATCGCCGATGAGCAGTCGATCCGCGACTGGTCCGCGCGCGCGCTGTCGCTGTCGCTGACGCCGCGCGAGCGGCAGGATTTCGAGAACGAGCTGGACCGCGCGGGGGCGCAGTTCGGATTTGGATTCGCCGCGGTCATGACGCCGACCCTGGCGCCGCTCGCGCACGCGCGGTCCGATGCGCCCGATGCGGTCCGGTCGCTGAACGAGCTGGTGAAGCGCTGCGCCGATATGGACACGCCGGCGCTGGGTGAGCTGCGCGAAGGCGAAAACGGCGAGCCGATGATGGGCGTCGCGGTCCCGATCCGGACCGGCCGCCCCGACGCGGCGCCGATCGCGGTGTTCGGCGTCAGCATTCAGAACGCGCTGTCCGAGCGGCTGCTCCACTGGGCCGGCTACGGACCCGCCGCCGGCGCCTATCTGGTCCGCCGCGACGGAGACAAGATCGTGCTGCTCTCGACCCCGCCCGCCGGGCTCGGACTGCGCGCCGGGCAGTCGGTGTCGGAGAGCGACCCGCGCTTTCAGGCGGCCTCGATGGCGGCGGTCGGCGTCGAGTCCGAAGTCGAGACCCGCGACCACGGCCGCGCGATCTCGTGGGCCACCACGCGCTACCTGCCCGAGATCGACTGGGGCATCGTCGGCGAAGACGACCGCTCCGCGATGAACGAGGGCATGCGCGGAACCCTGGTCGGGCTGCTCATGCTCGATCTCGCGGTGTTCGCGATCGCGGTCGCCGCGGTGTGGTTCTGGCTCCGTCAGTACCGCACCGGCCTGGCGCGGCGCGAGGTCGAAGTCACCCGCCGCCACGCCGAGCGCATTCAGTCGGTGTTCGACACGGCGTTCGACGCCATCCTCACGTTCGATCGCCACGGCAAGATTCGCACGGTGAATCGGGCGGCCGAGACGCTGTTCGGCCACACCGGCGCGGCGATGGATGGCCGCCAGATCCAGAGCTACGTGCGCGGACTCAAGACCGAGATCGGCGAAGCGGAGGTGGCGGGAACGGGGCAGGTGACGCGGTCCGAGGCGCTGCGCGCGGACGGCACGGTGATTCCGGTGGAATTCTCGCTGGGCGCGGCCGGCAGCGGCGAGGAGCGCGTCAACACCGCGATCGTCCGCGACATCACCGAGCGCGTCGAATCCGAGAACCGGATCGAAGCGTTCGCGCAGGGCCTCGAGATCGGCAACCGCCGCCTCGAGGAGCTGAACGCCCAGCTCGAGGAAGCCTCGCGCCTGAAGAGCGAGTTCCTCGCCAATACCTCGCACGAGCTGCGCACGCCGCTCAACGGCATGATCGGATTCCTCCAGCTGGTGCTCGACGGCATGTGTGACTCGCCGGCCGAGGAGCGTGACTTCCTGAAGCAGGCGCTCCAGTGCTCGCGCCATCTGCTCGGCCTCATCAACGACGTGCTCGACATCGCCAAGATCGAGGCCGGTAAGCTGTCGCTAGAGGTTGGCCAGATCGACGTGCGCAATCTGTTCGACGAGGTCTACACCGTGACCCACGTGCAGGCGGCGCAGAAGGGCCTGGAGCTGTCGTTCGTGCCGCCCGACGATCCCCTGGTGATGGCGCGCGGCGACTTCGGCAAGGTCAAGCAGATCCTGATCAACCTGGTCGGCAACAGCCTCAAGTTCACGGCGCGCGGCAGCATCCGCGTGCGCGCGGTCGCCCATCCGGATCTCGGCCACGTCATGTTCGACGTCGACGACACCGGCATCGGCATCCCCGCCGATCGCCAGAAGCTGGTGTTCGAGAAGTTCACCCAGGGCGACGGCGCCACCACGCGAAAGTACGGTGGCACCGGTCTCGGCCTCGCGATCTCGCGCAGCCTGGTCGAGCTGATGGGCGGCATCATCGGCGTTCAGAGCGATGGCGAAGGGCACGGAACGCGCATGTATTTCTCGCTGCCGGTCTGGGTCGATGAATCGCTCGAAGCTCAGGGCGACGCGGATCCGGGCGACCGCATCGACGGACCGGCCGGCGGATCGCTGGTGATGGTCGTCGAGGACGACACGATCTTCCGGCGCTTCCTCACCACGCTGCTGCGCCAGCACGGCTATCGCACCGTCGAGGCGCGGAACGCAGAGAGCGGCTGGGTGCTGGCGCGCCGGCTGCGGCCGAGCGTCGTCGTGCTCGATTACGCGTTGAGCTGCGCCGAAGGCGCGAACCTCCGGACCGGCTGGGACCTCGCCGAGCGGATGACCGAGGACAGCGCGACCCGCCACATCCCACTCATTTTCGTCACCGGCTTCGACGACGAGCTGCGCGACAAGCTGCGCTCGACCGCGTTCTCGCGCAAGCCGCACCACCTGATGAAGCCGATCGACGGCGACGCGCTCCTCAACCGGATCGAAGAGCTCGTCGGCGGGCAGCACGATCGCATGATCCGCATCCTCATGGCCGACGATGATCCCGCGGTCTCGGCGTTCGTGCGCAAGGTGCTTCCGACCCAGCGCTTCCACCTCGAGATCGCCGGCAACGGCGAGGAGTGCTTGCACTTCCTCAGAACCCAGCCGCGCGGCTTCGATCTTCTGCTGCTCGATCTCATGATGCCGCAGGTCAGCGGCTACGACGTGCTGCGCGAGATGACGCTGAGCGGCACCGCGCCGGATTTGCCGGTGCTGGTGCTCACGAATTTCCCCGAGGCCCGCAATGCCGACGAGAAGCGATTGCTGGAGCAGGGGCTGGTGCTCGACGTGGTTCCGAAGACGTCGGTGCACGACAATCCCCAGCTGCTTCCACACGTGATCGAATGGCAGCTCCACGTGGCGCGTGAGGAGGGCCCGCCGGACGAGCCCGAGGAGATGGCGGCATGAGACACATCCTGGTGGTCGAGGACGATCCGCACAACGCGATCCTGTTCAAGAAGCTGCTCGAGCGCCGCGGCGGCTATCAGGTGTCGGTCACCGAATCGGGCGACGAGATCGTGCGCCTGGTGACCGAAGGGACCGTCGAGCTCGTGATCATGGACGTCTCACTGGCCAACACGCGCTATCAGAAGGAGCGCATGAGCGGGGTCGAAATGTGCCAGCTGCTGAAGAAGCTTCCCGCGACCTCGGGCACGCCGGTGCTGCTCGCGACCGCCCACGCCATGCGCGGTGACGCCGAGTCGCTCATGAACGAGAGCGGCGCCGACGACTATGTCGCCAAGCCGATCCTCGACCACGACGCGTTCATGCAGCAGGTGCGCTCGATGCTGAAGGAGGCGGCGTGAAGCCGGCGGCGGAGATCAAGGTCCTGGTGGTCGAGGACGACCCGTTCTTTCAGCGCGTGCTCCACAAGCGCATCGCCATGGACGGCTATCAGGTGCTGACGGCGAACGATGGACGCGAAGGGATGAAGGCGATCGTCACGTTCGAGCCCGATCTCGTGATCTCGGACTGGATGATGCCGCAGGTCGACGGTCTCGAGCTCTGCCAGTCGGTGAAGACCGGCCTGCGCGAGGCGGCGCCGTACTTCATCCTGCTGACCGCGAAGGGCGAGATCAACGACCGGCTGCTCGGCCTCGAGACCGGCGCCGACGACTACCTCGTCAAGCCGTGCGATCAGGGCGAGCTGATGGCGAGGGTTCGTGCCGGGCTCCGGATCGTCCTCCTCACCCAGGAGCTGCGGCGCGCGGTGAACGATCTCAAGCTCGCCAACGCCGAGCTGGAGAGCAGCCGCGCCGAGATCAATCGTCTCTCGGACCTGCTGCCGATCTGCTCGTTCTGCAAGAAGGTCCGTGCCGCCGACGGCGAGTGGCAGGAGATCGACCAGTACCTCCAGGCCCGGGACCAGGCCGACTTCAGTCACGGCATCTGCCCGGACTGCCGCGCCGTGCACTATCCGTCCCGCAAGTCCGAGGCCGCCTGAGGCGTACCGCCGCCGGCTGGCCGCGCGGTCCCGCGAGGTCTAAGCTCCCGTCTTCGCTGGCCGACCTCGGAGGACCTATGCCGCGTCTGGATCTTCGCCCCCTGCGTCACGCCGTGCCGATCACCGCTCTCCTCGCCGCGTTCACGCTGGTCATGAACTCGGCCCCGACCGTGGCGGCCGACAACGTGCCGCCGGGCATGATTCATCTTGCGACGCCGGACGGCAGCGTCGACGCCTATGTCGCCTGGCCGGCCGGAAACTCGAAGGCGCCGATCCTCCTGGTCGTTCAGGAGTGGTGGGGGCTCAACGATCAGATCAGGACCGTGGCGCAGCGGATGGCGAAGGAGGGCTACGTCGCGATCGTTCCCGACCTCTACCACGGCAAGGTCGCCGACACCCCCGAGATGGCGCATGAGCTGGTGCGCGGGCTCGAGGACACCCGGGTCTTCTCGGAGCTCGATGCCGCCGCGGCCTGGGCGCGCGCGCAGCCGCGCAGTCATGGCCAGCGCATCGGCATCCTCGGCTTCTGCGTCGGAGGCGGCATCACGCTTCGCTACGCGCTTCACAATCCCAATCTCGCGGCGGCGGTGATGTTCTATGGACCGCCCGAGACCGATCCGGCGAAGCTCGCCGCGCTCAAGGCGCCGCTTCAGGGTCACTTCGGCGCCAATGATCAGGGAATCCCGCCGGACCGCGTGCAGGCGTTTCGTGAGGCGCTGAAGAAGGCCGGCAAGCCCGCCGACCTCTACATCTATCCCGGCGCCGGACATGCGTTCATGCACGATGGCGCGGCCAGCTACCAGGCCGACGCCGCCAAGGTGGCCTGGCCGCGGACTCTGGCGTTCCTGCAGCGCCATCTCAGGGGATGACGTCCGCGCGCCGGATCCTCGTCCTCGGCGGCAGCGGATTCATCGGCGCGCACGCCGTGCGCGCCCTGGTCACGGCGGGATGGGACGTGACCTCGCTGTCGCGGGGCGGCGAAACGCCCGCGCCGGGCGTGGCCACGCTGCGCGCCGACCGACGCGATGTGGCGTCACTGACCCGGGCGCTCGAGGGAGCCCGGTTCGATGCGACGCTCGACTGCTGCGCCTACGATTCGGCCGACGTCGAGCGGTTGTGGCTGGTGCCGCACGCCGCGCTCGGCCGCTACCTCCTGATCTCGAGCGGCCAGGTCTATCTCGTCACCGAGGACCCTCGAGCCGCGAGCGACACGCGAGCGGTTGCCCCGGCGGAGGAAGCGGAGAGCGAGCGCCCGGTCATGCGCGAGCCCGCGCATGGGACGCGCGACCACGCGGAATGGAGCTATGGCGTCGGCAAGCGGCGCGCCGAGAGCGCCGCGCTCGCGCTCCGCGCTTCGCACGGCGTGCGCTCCGTCATTCTGCGATTGCCGATCATTCATGGCTCCGGAGATCCGAAGCTCCGGCTCTGGGCCTACGTCCAGCGCATTCAGGACGGCGGGCCGCTGGTGCTGCCCGACGGCGGGCGGCAGCTCACGCGTTATCTCTGGGTGGAGGACGTGGGACGCGCGGTGCGGGCCATCCTCGATCAGGCGAATCCCGAGGATGCGGTCTTCAATCTCGCCCAGCCCGACGTCGTGACGCTGAGAGAATTCCTCGAACGTGTGGCCGGACTCGTGGATCCGAAGCGGGCGAAATCAGCGACCCGCTGGATTGACGTGTCGGCGGAGGAGCTGGAGCGCGAGGGACTCGACCCCTCGGCCTCGCCGCTCTCCGGTCACTGGAGCTCGCTGCTCGATCCGGCGCGCGCGGCGGGAGAGTGGGGCTTCACCGGCACCCGGCTCGACGAATGGCTTCCCGCGGTGGTTCGCGATCTGATCGACCATCCGCCGCCGAAGAGCCATCCCGGCTACGCGTCCCGGGCGCGCGAGATCGAGATCGCGAAACGCGCCGCCGCGAGTCCCGCTTGACCGCCCGAAAGAGCAGACCTTAGTATCGCCGCCCGGCTTGCCCGACCCCTTCGCGGCCCGCATTCCGAGCGCCTTGCGCGGCCGCGCGATCATCGTTCCTCGGTAGCTCAACGGCAGAGCATCCGGCTGTTAACCGGAGGGTTGTAGGTTCGAATCCTACCCGAGGAGCCATTCGTTCTTCGCCGCCCGGCGGTGGCGAGGGAGCAGTTGACGGAAGCCCCGCGGGCGACTCGCGGGGCTTCGTCTGGAGGGCGCATGAAGACCATCCGTGAGCCGGCATCCGAGAAGTCCGCTTCCCGGCTCATCGACCAGCGGATCCGCGACCTTTCGGGATGGCGCGGGGAGACCCTGGCGCGCATGCGGGATCTGATCCTGGAAGCCGATCCCGAGATGACCGAGGAATGGAAGTGGGCGAAGAAGACCTCTCCCGGCACTCCGGTCTGGTCGCACGACGGGATCGTCTGCACCGGCGAGTCGTACACCAACGTCGTCAAGCTCACGTTCGCCCGCGGGGCGAGCCTCCCGGACCCATCGCGCCTGTTCAATTCCAGCCTGGAAGGCAGCACGCGAAGGGCGATCGACATCCATGAAGGGGAGAAGATCGACGCGCGCGCCTTCAAGGCGCTGGTGAAAGCCGCGGTGGCCCGGAACAGCACGCCGGCGAAGAAGCGGTAGGAACCGGGGCTTCCGTCACCTTCGGTCGAGGGGCCTTCGCGTGATCAATCGCCGCCGGCGAGGCGCGCCGAGATCTCGGGGGCGAGCCGCCTCAGCATCTCGAGCGGAAGCGCGCTGGTGAACCCGTATCCGGCGGCTTCGGGCCCATCGACCGAGGCGGTCACCACTCCGTAGCAGCGATCGCTGACGTAGAACGCGAACGCCGCGGTGCGGTTGATCGCCCGGGAGTGCGAGCGGAAGCCCTCCTTCGTGACCGCGTCGACGCGATTGTCGCCGGAGCCGGTCTTGCCTCCGACCTCGAGCGTGTCGCCCGACGCGTCCTGGAAGACGCCCTCCACCCGATGCGCGGTGCCGCGCTCGACCACGCCGGCCAGCGCGGATTTGAGCGTGCGCGCCACCGATGTCGACATCACGCGAGGCTGCTCGATCGCGGTCGGCTCGAAGACCGTCTCGTAGGGCGTTCCAGGGCCGAAGCGCAGCTTCTGGATGAAACGCGTCGGACGCTCGGTGCCGTCGCCGACGATGATCCCCATCAGCTTCGCCAGCGCCTCGGGCCGGTCGGCCGACGAGCCGATCGCGGTGGCGAACGAGGGAACCAGGCGCTCGAACGGGAACCCGAGCCGCTTCCAGTCGACGGTCATCTGATCGAACGCGTCGCGCTCGATGCGGATGCGCAGCCGGTTGTCCTGCGCCGCGCGGTGCCGCGGATTGAACAGCCACTGCTGGCAGTCGGCGCGCACGTCCCGGCTGCGCTCGACCAGGTCCGCGAACGTCGCCGAAGTATCGCGCGCCAGCTCCGCCGCGCACCACAGCTCGAGTGGATGCGTGCGCAGGAGGTAGGCGTAATCGAGCCAGCTGAACGCGGTGTCCCCGTAGGCGGCGGTCATCTTCGTCGCCAGCGCGGGATCGGGCTCGGTTCCGCGCATCATCGTCAGCCAGCTCGCCAGCGATTCGGGCGGCGCGTCACGATGGGACGCGAAGTAGAACGCCGCCAGCTCGCGCCCGCTCGGCGCCGGCCCGAACAGGCGATGCGGGATCTCGGCGGGCGCGACGCCCTTGAGCTCGCGGTAGGCGCGCCGGAGGAAGGTCTGCGATTCCTCATCCGCGGCCTCCGACAGCATCCGGTTCCGTAGCGGATTCTCGGGATCGTTCAGCACCGCCGCGGCGTCGTAGGGCAGGCGCGCCTCGTGATAGCGCACCACGTCGCGCATCACCCGCACGAACACCAGATTGGTCGAGTGCTCGAACGCCTCCCGCACGGTGCGGCGTCGGTGATTGTCGTCGGGGTCGAAATTGCGGAACAGGTGAATCCCGCCGCCGGTGAAGAACGCTTCGTCGGGGTTCGCGCTGTACTCGCGCTCGAGCGAATGGGCGAGCAGCGTATCGAGCGGCATCGACGGATTCTGAAGCAGCTCGCCGGCCGCCCAGGCGGTGATGGGATCGCCGTGCTCGGAGATGGCGGCGAGATCCTCTTCACTCTTCGGTCCCAGCTCGTGGTGCAGGCGCTCGACGATCTCGAGGTAATGCGCCAGCGTGCGGAGCTTCGCGGTGCTGCCGAGTTCCATCCGCATCGACGAGTTGAGATCGAACGGCTGATCGAGATTGTCGGCACGCAGGCGCACCACGTCGCCATCGGGCTGGCGGTCGAACAGCAGCATGGTGTAGGTGACGCGGGAGGGATCGCCGCTCGCCAGCAGGTGCTCGCCGCGGAGCCCGGTCGAGTCCACGAACGCCGAATTGCGGAGCTGCTGGAACAGCCGGGTCGCGCCGGCCTGCAATTGACCGTCGATGCTGGTCTGGACCTCGAGGTCGAGCTTGTCGAGGTCGTAGAGGCTCTTGATGCCGAGCAGCTGCAGCAGCTGACGTCGCGTGGCGTCGGCGGCCTTGCGGCGATCGAACGCGATCACCGGCGTCGGACTCGCGGTCGCGAACTTGAGGTCGAGATGCGACAGGCGCCGGGCCAGCGTTGCGTCGATGACGCCGCTGCGCGCGAGCCGGCGCTCATAGAACGCGACGCGACGCGCCAGATCATCGTGATCGGAACCCAGCAGCCGCGCCGGCGCCCGCACCGCGCAGAGGAGCGCGAGCACCGGCTTCAGGGCGCGCGCCTTCTTCGGACCATGGCCCGGATGACGCAACGCCGGGAACACCGTGTTGGGATCGAGATCGAACCACGCGCGCAGTCCCTCGCCGAGCCCGTGAACCTCGCCGTAGCCCGGCGCTCCGCCGAGCGGAACGCTGTTCAGGTAGTCGACCACGATCTGACGCTGCTTGTCGCGGACGTTCGCGCCGTCGTGGAACACCCGCAGGTCGGCGGCCGCGATCTGCCACAGCTTGTCGGCCGGGGATCCGGTCCGGCCATCCTCGGAGTGGCGGTACTTCTCCATCTGGATCGCCAGCGTGCTGCCCCCCTGAAACGCCACCGGAAAACCGAGATGGTGCGCGGCGTCGAACACCGCGGCTCGCAGCAGACGCCCCCAGTCGACCGCCGGATTCACCCGACCGCTCGGCTGCCAGAGGTGCTGGTCCTCCATCAGTCCCAGCGTCTGCGTGACGACCGGAGGAATGTCCGCGAAGCGCTCGAAGCGGTGGCGGCGGGCGGTGGCGTCGTAGAGCACCTGTCCATCACGGTCGCGGATGACGAGACCGGTGACCGCGCGCTCGGGAACCGGCGCGCTGAAGCCGATCGTGGTGGAGAGCGCGAGCAGCGGCGAGACGCGTGACTGTTCGGCCAGCCGATAGCCGTGGCGATCGAGCTGGTGCTCGAACTCCGGGATTCGGGTGTAGCCGCGGGCGACGTCGAACGGCCCCTCACGCGGGAAGCCGATGCGCGGACTTCCTCCCGGGCCGACCTGCCACGTGAATTGCGAAGCCAGCAGTGCGAGGAAGCGCGACTGGATCGCCGCTGTGCGCAGCTCGATCGTGATCAGCGCGGCGAGCAGCGCGGTGGCGCCGAGGAAGATCGCCGGGATCTTCCCCGCCACGACGAGCCGATATGGGCTCCCGGTATGCTGGAATCGCACCCACGCGCCGAGAATGCGCCGTCCGTGTTCGCGCAGAGTTTGCATGACCCGAAATCTTGTGAAGGGTTCGAAGAAGCCTGAGATGGGGTCGGTATCCCAGCGGCCATGATGCTCCGGACCCAAGTCGTTCTAATAGATGTGTGGAGGGCCCGTCTGGTTTCAGCGCGGAACGAAACTTGTCGAATCCGCCCCGGCTCTTGTGGGGAGCATGACTCGTGTCAAGCCACGGGCACTTGGGCTAATCTGGATCCATGCCTGAAGGACCGGAAGTCGAGACCGAGAAGCTGCGCGAAGAGATTCACGATGAGCTGGAGAAGGTCGGCGGCGCGCTGCTGCGGCAGATCGCGCTGACGACCGCGCTGCTCGCGGCCTTTGCCGCTGTCGCCTCGCTCAAGGCCGGCGATTCCGTGAACGAGGCGCTGATCCTCAAGTCCGAGGCGACGCGCAAGCAGGCCGAGGCCTCGGATCAATGGGCGTTCTATCAGGCGAAGGGGATCAAGCGCGCGCTGCAGGACGCGGCGCAGACGCCGTGGAAGGCGGCCGGAAAGACCCCGCCGCCCGAGTTCGCGGCGGAATCCAAACGCTACGCCGCCGAGCAGGCCGAGATCGAGCGCACCGCGCAGGAGCGGGAGCACGAGCGCGACGCGATCTCGAAGCAGGCGGATCTGCTGATCGAGCGCCACCACCGCTTCGCGAACGCGGTGGCGCTGCTCCAGGTCTCGATCGCCTTGGGCGCGGTGTCGGCGCTGACGCGCAGCCGGGTGGTCTGGATCGCCTCGATCCTGCTCGGCGCCACCGGGCTCGTGTTCTTCGCGCTGCCGTTCTTCAGCTGAGGGCTTTCGGTCCTGGGCGAGCTGAAGGCGCTGGCCCGGTGAAGATCAGAAGCGCGTGCCCTTGAGCTGAATGTCGGCGCCGGCCCAGCCCTCGGCGAATTTCTTCTCGGCTTCCGCGGCCTCCGCGCTCTTCTGCTGGCCCCTCAGCGAAGCGGCGAGGCCGTGTAGGCCCCAGGGATCCTCGGGATGGGCCGCGAGCTCCGCGCGATACACCGCTTCGGCCTGCTTCGCCTGACCGGCCGCCATCAGCACGTCGCCGAGCTGGAGTCGCGTCGGATTCTGCCAGTCCGGCGGCTCCGAGTAGTGCAGCGCATCCTCGGCCGCCACCGCCTTCGTGAGCATCGCGAGGGCGTCGTCGGTTTCGTTCTGCCGCGCCGCGATCTCGCCGGCGAGCGAGTACTCCGCGATCTCGAGCAAGGCCTTGGCGGAATTCAGGTCTTCGAGCAGATCCGGCGGCATCGAGCCTTTGATCGCCGAGACGCTGTCCTTCTCGGCTTTGGCGTGAGGGAAGTCGCCCCGGGCCGCGAACGCGAGCCCGCGCACGTAGTGGCGCACGCCATTCAGGTAGGGAAGACCGTCCGGCGGCGGCGGGGCGGACTGGATCTCGTCCCATTTGCCGAAGCGCGCCAGCGTGTAGTCGTGGGCGCCGAGGAAGAAATCGACTCCCGGCATCTGGCGCGCCATGTCGGGCGCCACCCAGTCGAGCACGGCGCGGGCGTTCTTCACCGCCGCCTCGCTCTTGCCCTGCATCATCTGGCAGAAGCTCAGCGACTGATAGTCGTGCGCCGTGTACATGTACATGAACATCGGGACCTCGACGCTCTTCTTGTAGGCGAGGTCCGCCTCGACCGCCTTCTGGTTCACGTTCTCGGCGCGCGCGTACTGCCCGACGCGCAGGTAGATGTGGAATGGCATGTGCGTCATGTGGCCGGAGCCCGGCATCAGGTTCTCGAGGCGATGCGCCGCCGCCAGCGCCTTCTCCGGATGCGGCGACTCCTCGATGGCGTGGATGTAGTAATGGTTCGCGCCCGGGTGCGTGGGATCGATGGCGAGGATGTGCTCGAGATGGCCGACGATCTCCTCGGTTCCCGGCTGCGGCTTGCCGTCGGCGGTCCAGTAATCCCACGGCCTGAGGTCGAGCATCGATTCGACGTACAGCGCTTCCACGTCGAGATCCTTCGGATACTGCTTCGACACCGCGCGCATCGCGTCCGAGTAGCCCTGATCGAGATCGTGCTGTTTGGCCGGATCGGTCGGGGCGGGATCGGAGTAGCGGTGGGTGAGCGCGGCGATCAGCGCCTTCTCTTCCGCGCTGGCATGGGACTCGAGCGCGACCGCCTTCTTCACCGCCTTGTCCGCCTCGACGGTGCGATCGGGCAGCGCCGGAACATTGATATGAGGGCCGAGGCTCAGCGCCACGCCCCACCAGCACATCGCGCAGGTCGGATCGAGCTTCGCGGCGGCCTCGAACGAGCGCTGAGCCTCCTGGACATTGAACGCCCACATCCAGTTGAGGCCCTCATCGAAGCGCTTCTGCGCCGCGACCGAGTGGGTCGAGATGGCGTGATGATGAGAGCCGAGCGCGAAGCTCGGACCGGCGGCCATCGCCGCGTGCGACATCTTCGAGTGATCCATCGCATCGGCCGCGAATGCGCGCGGCGCGAATGCCAGAGCCATAACGGGCAGCGCGATCGCAACGGCGGCGATCCAGGTCGCGGCGCGATGGCCGAGGGAATTGCGACAACCCAGTCTTCCGGATGCGGGGGAATGATCGAAGCGGTTCACGACGACCTCCTCAAGTGCGGCCCTCGCGAGACGAGGGATCGCCCGGGAACTGCGACGCAGCGGGATCGACGGCCTCACGCTGCATCGTACGGCGGGTCGAGTCAACCTGTGACCACCTCGACTCCACCCGGCTCGCGGCGTATCGTGCGCCGAATGGGGGACACCTCGCGACGTTTTGCCGCGATCGGCGCCTGGCTCGGCCTCGCCGCCGTGGCGACCGGCGCGTTCGGCGCGCACGCGCTGCGGTCCCGGATCGATCCCATTCACCTCCAGACGTTCGAGACCGCCGTCCGCTATCACATCCTGCATGCGCTCGCGCTCCTCGCGGTCGGACTGTCGGGGGAGCGCGCCCATCGGCCGCTGCTGAACGGCTCCGGGATTCTCTTCATCGTCGGGATCGCGCTCTTCTCCGGAAGCCTCTACGCGCTGGCGATCGGGGCCCCACGATGGATCGGAATTCTCACCCCGTTCGGCGGCGTGGCTCTGATGGGAGCGTGGGCCTGCCTGGGGGCAGCGCTTTCGATCAGGCCCAGAGCCGCATGAAACGCGGGTTTTTCGGCCCGAGCGATTTGACTTGACTGCAACGGGACATATTTGACAGATTCGTGATGTTCTCATGCGCACTGGGGCGTGGGCCGCACAGCCTGCGACCACGAGAATTGAGGGGCGTGGCCGGGCTGGCCCCAGTGCGCATGAGGCCGAAGACCTCTCGGGCGCACGCCTTCGCGAAAGCGGCGGCGTGCGTTCTGCTTTTCGGTGCCCTGTGGCAGAGTGCGCCGGGTGATCGCCAGTACTCCGCTCGGTGCCGAGCGCGCGCTCGATCTGGCCAGGCGCGCGCTGAGGCGTCTGCCGAATCCCCCCGCCACGCTGCCCTCGCGCCTGCTCCTCGTCGACGTCCGCCGCCAGCGTCTGACCGTAATCGAGGAGGGCATCGCGCTCGGCGAATACCGGGTCTCGACGGCCTCGGCCGGGATTGGCGGCGCGGAGGGCTCGCTCAAGACGCCGCCCGGCTGGCACCGAATCCATGCGCGCATCGGCGAGGCCGCGCCGACCGGCGAGATCTTCGAGAGCCGGATCGCGACCGGGCGAACCTGGACCGGAGAAGCGCTCGACGACGATCTCATCCTCACCCGGGTGATCACGCTCGAAGGACTGGAAGAGGGAGTCAATCGCGGCCCCGGCGTCGACTCGCTCGAGCGCTACATCTACCTCCACGGCACCAATCACGAAGCGCGGCTCGGCATGCACGATTCGCATGGCTGCGTGCGTCTCGCCAACGCCGATGTGATCGAGCTCTTCGATCGTGTCCGCGAGGGCGACCGGGTGGTCGTCGTTCCCGAGGATGACCAGAGTCTTCCCGATCCCGCCGGGCCCGGCCGCTTCCATTACGCCGGTGTCGGCGGCAGCGGGATGAGCGCGCTGGCTCAGTTCCAGGCCATGACCGGCGGCCGGGCCAGCGGCAGCGATCGCGGCTTCGATCGCGGCGAGCGTCCCACGGCGCGCACGCAGCTCGAGCGGCTCGGTGTGCGCGTGCTCCCGCAGGATGGAAGCGGTGTCGACGATTCGTGCGCCGCGCTCGTGGTCTCGACCGCGGTGGAGGAGAAGGTTCCGGACGTGGTCGCGGCGCGGGCTCACGGCGTGCCGATCATTCATCGCTCCGAGCTTCTGGCGCATTTCGTGGCCGCGCGCCGCACCATCGCGATCGCCGGCACCAGCGGAAAATCCACCGTGGTCGCCATGGTGTTCGAAATCCTGCGCGGCGCCGGTCGCGATCCGTCGGTGATCACCGGAGGCGATCTCACGTCGCTCCAGCGCGAAGGGCTGTGGGGCAATGCCTGGGCCGGAAGCTCCGATCTCCTGGTGATCGAAGCCGACGAGAGCGACGGCTCGTTGACCCGCTATTCGCCCGCCATTGGCGTGGCGCTGAATCTCCAGCGCGATCACCGCGAGATGGACGAAGTGCTGGACATGTTCGCCTCGTTTCGTCGCCGCACTCGCGAGCGCTTCATCTGCGGTGAGGATCCGCGCCTGATCGCCCTGGGCAAGGATCCCATGGTCTTCGGCATCGGGCCCGCGGCGGCGGTGCGCGGCGAAGGCCTCGAGCTCGAGCCCGGCGCCAGCTCGTTCCAGGCGCTGGGTCAGCGATTCACCCTCGCCGTGCCGGGGCGGCACAACATCGAGAACGCGCTCGCCGCGATCGCCGCCTGCGCGGCGGTCGGCGTCGCGCCAGGCGCGATGGCGGAGCCTCTGGCGGGATTTCGCGGCGTGGGCCGGCGCTTCCAGTCGCTGGGCCGGAGTCGCGGCGTCGAGGTGGTGGACGACTTCGCCCACAATCCGGCGAAGATCGCGGCGGCGGTCGACACCGCGCATCGGCGCGCGCGCCGGGTGCTCGCGATCTATCAGCCGCACGGATTCGGGCCGACCCGCTTTCTGCGCTCGGCTCTGGTCGATGCATTCTCCACCGCGCTCGCGCCCGACGACCGCCTGTGGATGCTCGAGATCTTCTATGCCGGCGGCACCGCCCAGCGCGACTTTTCAGCCGCCGATCTGGTCACCGAGATCGCGGCCCGCGGCCGCGGAGCCGAGTTCTGCGCCTCGCGGGAGAACCTGATCGCGCGTGTCGCCTCATCCGCCCGCGACGGCGATCTCGTGCTGGTGATGGGCGCCCGCGATCCCTCCCTGACCGAGCTCGCCAAGGCGATTCTCGCCGCGCTGGAGTAGGCGATGGCCGTGGCCTCCGCCAGGAGCCGGGCCTCAGCGGGTCGTGATCGATCCCGGCGCCTCTTTGCGGCCCGGCGTCTACCTGATGCGCCTGACCCAGAACGGGCACACGTCGTCGGCCCGCGGCGTGATTCTGAAATAACCTCGGCGGAGAATCCGTCAGCGCTTCGCCGCCGCGCCGAACTTCTTCTCAACGTAGTCATCCAGCAGCCGGGCAAAGTCGGCCGCGATCGTCTCGCCGCGCAAGGTGACGGCGAGCTTCCCGTCCACGTACACCGGCGCGCGCGGCTCCTCGCCCGAGCCCGGCAGCGAGATGCCGATGTCGGCGTGCTTGCTCTCGCCCGGCCCGTTGACCACGCAACCCATCACCGCGACCTTCATCTCCTCCACGCCGGCATAGCGCTCGCGCCACTCCATCATTCGCGACTGGATGTGCGCCGTGACCTCGGCCGCCAGCTCCTGGAAGAACGTGCTGGTGGTGCGCCCGCAGCCCGGACAGCTCGTCACCTGCGGCGCGAAGTGGCGGATCCCGAGCGA
>DATJEP010000128.1:0-3296 GCA_035496475.1 Candidatus Udaeobacter sp. | reverse complement strand
TGGATATGCTTGATTGGCCACCGCGACGTCGAGCTTGCCGTCACCATTGAAGTCGGCGAGCGCGATCTTGAACGCGCCACTGGCAAGGGGGTACGTCTGCGGCGGCCCATAGTGGCCGCCGCCAAGATTGCGGCGAATCACGAGTACACTGTCCGCGGGCGCGAGCGCGGCCACATCACCGAGACCATCGCCGTCGAGATCATCGATGACCACGGAGCGCAGCCCCGAGGTGATGGAATCGGGGGGCGGCGGATACTTCGGAGGAACCGGCGGAAGCGAATCGATCTCCGGCGGCTCGGCGAAGAGGATGCGCGGTGGTGTTCCACTGGCATCCGCCATCTGCGCCCGAACCCGCGCCATGGCGGCGACACGTCTCGAGGCCCGGCTCGCCGAATCGGGAACTGTCAGGTGCCAGGTCCGGTGGACGCCGAGTGCGGCCTCGATCGGGGTCTGCGGACGCGGCGGAAGGACCTGGTCCGCCCGCGCCAGCGACGACAGGGCAATGAAAAGAAAAACGCCCGCGGACACGATGATCCGCCCGGCGCGATCACTTCTAATGGTGTGGGGGACCATCTGGGCGTGAATTCCTTTTCGGCCGCGGGGGTGCAGGCTGACGTTGCGCCGGATCGGACGCGCGATCCGAGGGGTCACTGCAAGACAAAGGCCGCCTTCATTCGCGCTCACGTCAAACTCTCTAGCGCCTTTCGGGCGTTCGAGGTCCCGCCTCGACACGTGCCATCCGAAGCCAAGCGAACGGCTGCCCTTGGTAAGAAGTGTCGGGTTGTCCTTACACTCCGGCCCCGCGTCGCGTTGCCGGCCGCGGGCCGGCTATGCGAGTCTGAGACTCGATGCCGACCTCCGAGCACTGGCAGATCCCCTATATCTGCGAAGTGATCGCGCGCGAGAAGCCGGCGCGAGTGCTCGACGTGGGCGCCGGCTACGGAAAGTACGGAGTGCTGGCGCGTGAGTACGGCGACGCGACCCGCGTGGACGCGCTGGACATCAACCCGCCGCGCTATCCCGTCTACGACCACGTCTACCTCGGCGACCTCTCGAAGCTCGATCAGTCACTGCCGGCCGAGGCAACCGGTTACGATCTCGCGCTCTTCATCGACGTCATCGAGCATCTCGAGAAGCCCGTGGCCTATCGCGTGCTGGGGCAGCTGCTGGGGAGGGCTCGGAAGGTCCTGGTCACGACGCCACTGGGATTTCGCCGCCAGGAGATTCCGGACATGCCGTTCGAGACCCACCGCTCCGGCTGGTACCCATGGGATTTTCACCGGCACGTCCGCGTCGAGACGTGCCGGATCTTCCCCGGGCATTACTCGCGCTGGCTGCGATTGCCGCGGCTGTGGCAGCTGCTGGCGCTGGTCAGCGCGAAGACGCAATGAAGACGCAATGAGGACCGCGCACGCGAGGGGCGGGGGCCAAACGGTCCAAAGGGACCACGCCGGCGCGTTTGGCGTCGGCGCTCGATGGGCGATAGGCTTCGGCCGATAACAGGGTCATGCCAGGTCCAGGGGCGGATCGGATGAGTCAGAATCCCATCAGGGCGCACGCGACCGAGAACGAGGCCCGCGCGATGGCGGAGGCCTCGCGCGAGACGACGTGGACCGCGCCGTCGTTCGTGCGCGAGCTCTTCCTCGGACGGCTGGCGCTCGACCTCATCCATCCCTATCCCGAGCCCGATCCCGACGAGCAGCGCCGCGCCCAGGTATTCCTCGAGCGCATCGAGGCGTTCCTTCGCGACGAAGTCGACCCCGAGGAGATCGAGCGCGACGCCAGGATCCCGCAGCGGCTGATCGCGCGCCTGCGCGAGCTCGGCGCCTTCGGCATCAAGATCCCGCGCGAATACGGCGGTCTCGGTCTCTCTCAGTACAGCTACGGTCACGCCATGGGGATGATCGGCACGCGCAGCGGCGCGCTGGTCGCGCTGCTTTCGGCCCATCAGTCGATCGGTGTTCCCCAGCCGCTCAAGCTGTTCGGCACCGAGGAGCAGAAGAAGAAGTATCTGCCTCGGCTCGCTCAGGGCGCGATCTCCGCCTTCGCCCTCACCGAGACCGACGTCGGATCGGATCCCGCGCGCATGACCACGGTCGCGGTGCCCACCGCGGACGGAATGGCATTCGAGATCTCGGGAGAGAAGCTGTGGTGCACGAATGGCGCGATCGCCGAGCTGCTGGTGGTGATGGCACGAACGCCGGGACAGGGCGGCCGGCCGGGACCGATCAGCGCGTTCATCGTCGAGACCTCGACGCCGGGAATCGAGATCGTGCAGCGCTGCGAGTTCATGGGCGTGCGCGGCATCGAGAACGCGCTTCTGCGCTTCGACCGCGCCCGTGTTCCCAAGGAGAACCTGCTGTGGGGCGAGGGCCGGGGCCTCAAGCTCGCCCTGGTCACGCTCAATACCGGGCGCCTCACGCTGCCGGCGACCTGCGCGGCCTCGGGGAAGTGGTGCGTGCAGGTCGCGCGCGACTTCGCGGCGCGGCGCGTTCAGTGGGGCAAGCCGGTCGGCCATCACGAAGCGGTGGCGCAGATGATCGCCGACATGGCGGCGCGCACCTACGCGATGGAGGCGATCGCCGATCTCGGCGCGCTGCTCGGCGACGCGGGGCGCTCCGACATCCGGCTCGAAGCCGCGATCGCGAAGCTGTGGAACACTGATGCGGCATGGGAGATCGCCGACAACGCGCTGCAGGTTCGCGGCGGCCGCGGCTACGAGACGGCGCGCTCGCTGGCCGCGCGCGGCGAGGCTCCGATCGCGCTCGAGCAGGCGCTGCGTGATCTCCGGATCAACCGCATCTTCGAGGGCACCAATCAGGTGATGCGCCTCTTCATCGCCCGCGAGGCGCTGGACCAGCACCTGCGCGTCGCCGGTGACGTCGTGATGCCCGGCGTTCCGCCCGCGAAGCGCCTGACCGGTCTGGTGCGCGCCGCGCTCCATTACGTGCGCTGGTATCCGTCGCGATGGCTCGGCTGGGGCCGCTGGCCGGAGTACGGGGAATTCGGATCGCTCGCGACACACGTCCGCTACGTCGCCCGCACCTCGCGGCGTCTCGCGCGCCAGCAGTTCCACCTGATGGTGCTGAACGGACCGGCGCTCGAGAAGAAGCAGGCGCAGCTCTTCCGCTGCGTCGACATCGGCGCCGAGCTGTTCGCCATGTCCGCGGTGTGCGTGCGCGCCCATCGCGACGCCCGCAACGGCGGCGAGATGGCCAATGCCTTGGAGCTGGCCGACGTGTTCTGCCGTCTGTCGCGGCGCAAGATCGAGCGGCTGTTCGCCGAGATCCGCTCCA
>DATJEP010000127.1:0-9609 GCA_035496475.1 Candidatus Udaeobacter sp. | reverse complement strand
GGCCCGAACCGCGGCGAGAGCGCGATCGACATCCGCGGGAGTGTTGACGACGCTGGCCGACAGCCGCGGATAGCTAACCTTATAGGGGCTCGAGCTGGCGACGACCTTGTGCTCGAGCAGGCGCCGGACGACGTCGTCGGTGGCGATGCCGTCGATCTCGAACGCCACCAGCCCCGCCGACAGCAGCGGATCGCGCGGCGTCAGCACCTTCACGCGCCGAATTCCCGCGAGCCCTTCCTTCAGCTGATCGTTGAGCTCACGGATCCGCCCGGCGACGCGGGCTCGCCCGAGCCGCTGATGCAGATCGAACGCGGCGCCCATCGCCCACTGATGCTCGTAGGCCTGGAAGCCGCCGGGGGTCACCCGCGCCGCGTTGGTTGGAGTCGACAGAACCTTCCCATCCATCCACGCGCCGTAGGCCGACATGTCGGAGAACGTCGGAATCAGCGGACGCAACCTGGCCCAGTTGTCGGCCTGCGCCCAGATGATTCCGGTGCCGCGCGGCGCGAACATCCACTTGTGGGTGCCGGCGCAGAAGTAATCGCAGCCGAGATCGGCGACCGATTGATCGACGGCACCCAGGCCGTGCACGCCATCGACCACCAGCAGCACGCGGTGGCGGGCGTCGCGGCCGCGATTGACCGCGTCGATCGCGGTGGCGATCTCGCGGATCGGCAGGCGCACGCCGCTGCTCGAATGAACCCAGGTCACGCCGACCACGCGCGTGTTGGAGCGGATGCCGCGACGAATGCGCTCGACGATCGCGGTGGTGTCGGCGCTCTGCGGCTGATCGTAGAGCGTGACCTTGCGCCAGCTCGCGCCGCTCCGCTCGCACGACAGCCGGATCGATTCGTGATGCGAATAGTGATCGTGCGTCGTGGTCAGAATCTCGTCGCCGGCCTGAAGCGGGAGTCCGTGATAGACGAGCGCGAGGCCGGTGGTGGTATTGCCGGTCAGCGCGATCTCCTCGGCCCGCGCGTCGAAGTAGGGCGCCATCTTCGCCTGCACGTGGCGCTGCAGATTCGCCGCCTCGGTCTCGAACATGCCGCGCTCGACGGTCAGGAATGGATTGGCGTCGAGCGCGCGGCGGAAGCTCTCGATCGCGAGGCGCACCGGGCGCGGATGCGAGGCCAGATAGAAGCACGAGAAGTGGAGATAGCCGGGCGCGAGATCGAACTGCGACCGTAGATCGGACCAGTTGTCGATCCGCGGCGATGGCGGCGAGTGCTTCTCGATCGCCGCGATGAGGCGTGAAGGAGCGAGCGTGCCGGCGGCGAGCGTGGCGGTGCCGGCCAGGAATTCACGGCGAGACAGGGTCATCGAGCGGCCTTTCTCTCGAGCGGATCATGTCGGCGCGACGCCGGGATCGAATGGACACGGCGGATTTTCAGAAGTCGCGGGATGATAGCATGGCGTCGATGCGAATCGTCCCCTGCGCTTTGCCCGGCGCGATCGTTCTCGCGTCATCGCTGACGGCCGCGCTCTTCACCACCGATGCGTCGGCCTCGGTCCTCCCGCGCTGGTCCCGCTACGCCCCGATCATCGCCACGGCCGAGAGCCTTCAGCTCGCCGGCGCCGGCCCGGCGTCGTTCCACTACCTGGATTCCCTGCTCGTGATCGCGACCACGACCGAGAACCAGGATCTTCGGATCGTCGCGACCATTACCCGTGCCCGCGCCCTGCTCGGGATCGGCAGCAATGCCGATGCGGAAGCGGCGGTGCGGCCGCTGATTCCCACGCTGCGCGCCGAGCGCGACACGATGGGGCTCGGCCGCGCATTTGGCGCGGTGGCTCGGGGCGAGTACCAGAGTGGTCATCTGGCCCAGGGGCGCGCCGCATACGAGCGCTACTTCGCGCTCGCGCGCACGGCGCACCTGCGCGGCGAACAGGGCCGCGCGCTGCTCGGGCTCGGCCTCCTCGAGTTCGACGCCGAGCACTATCGCCTGGCGATTTCGCGTGATCGCCACGCGATCGAATTGCTCTCGTCACGCTCCGACGCCCGGGCGCGGATCTTCGCCCGAGCCGGGCTCGCGCGTGCCCTTCAGACCATCGGTCAGAACGACGCGTCGAGGCGCGAGCACCTGCTCGCCCTGAAGGACGCTGAGGCCGCCGGCGATCGCGTTCACGAGGCCGACACACACTTCAATCTCGCCTCGCTCGAGCTGGAGAGCGGCGATCCGGCCAGCGCGGCCGACCAGTTCCGTGAGGCGCTCGCGGTCTACGAGCGCGTCGGCTGGGCGGAGCGAATCCTCGCCACCGCGAACGCACTGGCGATCATCTATGTCGACCTCGGGCGCTATGACGAAGCCGATTCGGCGCTGATGCGGGCACTGCCCCTGACCGAGCACGTCGCCGAACCGGAGCCGCGCGCCCGTCTTCTCTGTCAGATCGGCGAGCTGCGAACCGATCAGCATCGATACTCGGAAGCGGTCGCCTACGGCGAGCGCGCGATCGCGATGTCGGACTCGATCAGCGCGAAGACCGCGATCGAGGTGACGCTTCCGCTGGTCGCGACCCACGTCGAGGCCGGCCGCGACGACCGCGCACTCGCGCTCATCGATCGACAGATCGCGAGGCTGGGGCCGCGCCTCGATGCGGTGGATCGGCGCACGCTCGCGTCGCGGCGCGCGATCGAGCTCCGGCGTCTGGGCCGGCCGAGCGAGGCGCTCGCGTCGCTGGTGTCCGAGGGTGCGACGTGGCGTGAGGTGCCGAAGGGCATCAACGATGGCACGCGGAAGCTCCGCAACCTCGCCGAGCTGGCGAAGTGCTATCGCGATCTCGGCAAGCGCGACTCGGCGCTGATCTGGTTCGCGCGCGTCACCGATCGCTGGGAGGCCTGGCGCGTCGGGGCATCGGATCCCGGCTGGCGCGAACAGTACGACGAATTTGCGCGATCCTTCGCCGGCGCCTACGCCGCCACGCTGCTGGATTCGCGCATCGGCGGAAATGCCGTGCATGCGGCCGACTCTCGCGCGTCAGCCGAGACACGCGCGCGACAGGCATTCGACGTTCTTCAGCAATTCCGCGCGCGCACGCTTGCCGACCGCATTCTCGATCCGGCCCAGCGCCCGGCGCCGATGCCGGGCCGGATCGGCGCCGGCGTTCTTCAGCAGCGCGTGCTCGAAAACGGTGAGGTCTTCGTCGATCTCCACGCGCTGAAGGACACCACGCTGGTCTTCGTTCTCACGCGATACGCGATTCGCGCCTACGGCATCCCCCACGATCCGTCGCTCATGGCGCGAATGGAGCGCCTGCGCGGTCTGATCGCGGATCCCGCCGGCGAAGCTGCCTCGCTGGCCGCGGCGGCCGCCGGCGCCATCGGCGGCGAGGTCTTCGGACCCGCCGCGGATCTGATCAAGCCGGCACGCCGCGTGTTGATCGCCGCCGGATCGCTGACCGGACACGCGATGGATCAGCTCCGACTGCCCGGCGAATCGGCGGGCCTGATCGCGACGCGGGAAGTCACGTGGGTTCCTTCGGCGGCCCTGCTCGCCGCGGAGCGCGTGGCGCGCGCGCCCGAGTCACCGCGAACATTGCTCGCGGTGGCGCAGTCCTCGCCGTGGCGGGGCGTCGCGTTGCCGGGGGCGCGGCGCGAGGCGGTATGGCTGGCGCAACGCTTCGCTTCGGCGGATGCGCTGGTCGACCACGCGATCGCGAACGATGCCGTCATCGCCACCCGCGCGCCGCGCTATTCCATGCTGCACGTCGCGGGGCACACGCGCTCGGGCGGCCGGCGGCCGTGGCAGGACGCGATCCGGCTCGGCACGTCATCGGGTGAGGAGGCGTGGCTGACCGCCGCCGAGATCGCGCGGCTGCGGATTCCGGCGCGGATCTGCGTGCTGGCCGGATGCGCGACCGCGGGCAACTCGAGTACGACGGGCGAGACGCTCGAGGGTCTCGCCACCGCCTGGCTCGCGGCCGGCACGCGCACCGTGATCGCGACGCAATGGGCGGTCGACGATGAAGCCACCTCAGAGCTGATGCGCCACTTCTATACGCGGCTCTCCCGCGGCGAGAGCGCGGGCGCGGCGTTGCGCGATGCGCAGCTCGAAATCCGGGGCATTCCGCGCTTTTCCCGCCCCTACTACTGGGCCGGGGTCGTGCTGTTCGGCGATCCGGATACGCGCGTAACCCTTTCGCGCAAAGGGAATCACGGTGCGCGTGTGACGGGCGGCCTGTAGATTCGTTCCCATGTTGAGAGAGCAGGATTCCGGTCGCTCGGACGACGAGCTGGCCGCGGCCAGCCAGCGCGATCCGGGCAGTCCGGCGGCTCAGCAGGCGTTGTCGCTGCTGATCTCGCGGTGGAGCGAGCGCACCTATCGCTGGGCGTATCGCTACCTCGGCGAGCGCGAGCAGTCGCTCGATCTCGCGCAGGATTGCCTGCTGCAGATGATCCAGGCGCTGCCGCGGTATCGAGCGAGCGGGAGGTTTTCGGCATGGCTGTTCATGATCGTCCACAACCGGTGCCTCGATGAGCTGCGAAGGCGGCGGCCGCTGCCCGAGCCCGAGGCGGGGATGGACGCGTTCGAGACCGCCGAGACCGGGCCGGAGGAGATCGTGGATCTCGCGATCGAGCGCGAGCGGGTGCTGGCGGTGATGAACGCCCGGTTGGAGCCGGAGGAGCGGCTGGCGCTGTGGCTGCGCGCGTACGAAGAGACCAGCGTCGAGGACATCACGCGGCTCCTGAATCTCGACGGCGCCTCGGGCGCGCGCGGGCTGCTGCAGACCGCGCGGCGCAAGCTGCGCGCGGCGCTGAGTGAGGAATCATGACGGCGAACGGAGTCGAGGAGCGACCATGAATGACGATCGACTGAGCGCCGAGGATTTCGCGCGACTGACGTCGCTGCCCGAGGATCACCCGGAGCGCCGGCGCTGGGCCGGCTCGCCGGAGTTCGAAGCGCGCCTGCGTCTGTGGCGCGAGTTCGAGACCTCGGCGGGCGGTTCGCTGTCGGCCGAGGACGCGGGTCTCGCCGCGCGCGAGCTGGAGCGGCGCGTGGAGAGCGAGGTGCGGGGCGGAGCAGCGGGGCGCGGCGGCGCGGTCGCCGCGCCATCGCGTGATGCCGCGGCCGCGCGACCGGCAGGCCGATCCTGGCTCCAGCGCATCTTCGGCGCGCCACCGCGCGCGGCGGTCGCCTTTGCCACCATCCTCGTCGTCGCGGTCGCGACCACCTGGTTCCTCGCGCGCGAGCGCACCGTTCCGGCCGAGCGCGGCACGGTGGAACACGCCGCGATCGAGCTCATGGCACCCCGCCCGACCGCGAACGGGATCGAGCTCGACTGGACGCGCGTCGCGGGCGCCGATGGCTACCGCGTCGTCTTCTATGGCGCCGAGCTGACCGAGGTCGCCCGCATCGATCGCGTTTCGACGACGCACGTCGAGCTCCGGTCGGGGGCGCTGCCACAGGGGCTGGTCGCGCATCGCGACGTCATGGCGGAGGTCCAGGCGCTCCATGGCGAAGATGTGATCGCGACCTCGAAGTCTCGGATGGTCAGTCCGTTCTAGTCGCGCATCTCTCGGAGGCCGCCATGTCCCGCTTGCTCCGCGCGTTCGTCGCCTTGTCGATCCTCGTCGCCCCGGTCAGGTCGTTCGCGTCCGCCGCCGCGCCGACGCCGACATTCGTCCTCTCCTGGGGGAGCTTCGGCTCCGCTCCCGGCCTGTTCAACGCCCCGCTTGCGGCCACAACCGATGCGGTCGGGAACGTGTACGTCGTGGACACCAACAACTCGCGTGTCCAGGAGTTCAATCGGCTCGGCAACCTCATCGCGCAGTGGGGTTCGTTCGGCAGCGCCCCCGGGCAGTTCAATCAGCCGGCCGGGATCGCGGTGGATCCTTCCGGCAACGTGTTCGTCTCCGATGCCGGCAACAACCGTATTCAGAAGTTCACCGCGGGCGGCGCCTACTGGGTGTTGCAGTGGGGATCGGGCGGCGCCGGCAATGGGCAGTTCAGCGTGCCGGTCGGCGTTGCGGCGGACCGATCGGGCAACATCTACGTGGTCGATCAGGCCAACAACCGCGTCCAGAAATTCGACGGAGTCGGCAACTTCATCACCAAGTGGGGCGCGGCCGGAACCGGTACCGGGCAATTCAGCGCCCCATTCGACATCGCCGCCGATGCCGCCGGTCATGTCTTCGTCGCCGACCAGCTCAACAACCGCATCCAGAAGTTCAGCAACACCGGCGCCTACATCTCGCAGTGGGGCACGGCCGGATCCGGCAACGGCCAGTTCACCACTCCCACCGGGGTCGCGGTCGACGCGGTCGGCAACGTCTACGTCACCGACTACGGCAACAATCGCATGCAGAAATTCGACGTTTCGGGAACCTACATCGGCCAGTGGGGAGGGCCGGGCAGCGGCGACGGCCTCTTCTACGCGCCGGTGGCTGTCGCGCTCGATCCGGCGATGAATCTCTACATCGTCGATCGCCTGAACTACCGTATTCAGAAGTTCAGCGGCGTGGGCGCCGTGCTCGCCGAGGTGCCGGATCGCGGCATGCTCGAGTGGGGTGGATTCGGTCCCGGAAGTGGCATGTTCGAGACTCCCATGGGCGTTGCGGCGCCATTTACGGGGTACGTCTACGTCGTGGACGCGGGCCTCAACAGTGTCCAGAGATTCCGCCCCTCCGGCACGTTCCTCGATCAGTGGGGATCGCTCGGATCGGGCGACGGGCAGTTCACCTATCCCGTCGCGATCTGCGCGGATCAGTTCGGCTACGTGTACGTCACCGACTACTACAACGATCGCATCCAGAAATTCGACGGAGTCGGCAACTTCATCACCAAGTGGGGTTCGTTCGGAACCGGCAGTGGCCAATTCAACGGGCCGCAGGGGGTCGCGGCGGACTTCTTCGGCAACGTCTTCGTCGTCGATCAGCTGAACCACCGCGTCCAGAAGTTCTCCAGCTCGGGCACGTACCTCACGCAATGGGGCTCCAACGGGATCGGTAACGGACAGTTCCAATACCCCGTCGGGGTCGCGGTCGACGCCATCGGGAACGTCTACGTCACGGACAATGGCAACAATCGAATCCAGAAATTCACCAACTCCGGCGCATACATCCTGCAGTGGGGCACGGCTGGAAGCTTCCCGGGGCAGTTCAACTCTCCCTACGGGATCGCGGTCGACGCGGCCGGGAACGTGTGCGTGGCTGACCAGTACAACCATCGGCTCCAGAAGTTCACCAGCAACGGAACCTACCTGTCGGGCTCGTACGGGATCGGCGGGGGACTGCTCGGCAGCCCGCTCGGCCTCGCGGCGGACGCTGCCGGCAACATTTATCTCGCCGACGCGGGGCGCTACGTGGTGACCAAGTTCGAGACGCCGCCTTCGGTCTCGCCGGTGTCCGACGTCGTCAACGACCAGGGTCGTCAGGCGCAGATCCGTTTCACGCGCTGCTCGGCGGACGACTATGGCTCGGGCGTCACCGTCACCGGATACGAGATCTACCGTCGCATCGATCCTGTGCCGAGTGCGGCGCATTCCAGGCGCGCGCCGGATGAGGCGGGCTCGGCGGGAATCAAAGACGCATCGCCGACTCCGGAACACGCCGAGCTCGCGGGATGGACGTATCTCATGACCGCCCCGGCGCACGGCGAGAGCGAGTACAACGTCGTCGTTCCGACGCTGGCCGACGCCACACCATCTCTGCTCGAATACACGACCTTCATGGTGCGCGCGGCGACTTCGAATCCGCTTACCTTCTTCGATTCGGCGGTGGAGTACGGCGTCTCCATCGACAACCTGGCGCCCGCTTCCCCCTCGCCTTTCACCGGCGCCTATGTCGCGGGCGCGACGCATCTCCACTGGGGGCCGAATCACGAGTCCGACTTCGGGACGTACCGCCTCTATCGCGGCGCAACGTCGACCTTCGGGCCGTCGCCCGCGAATCTCATCGCGACCTCTCCGGACACCGGCTACGCCGATCCGGGCCCGCCCGGGAGCTGGTACAAGCTGTCGGCCGTCGACGTCAACGGGAACGAGAGCGTGTTCGCCGTGGTGGGCCCGAATCAGACGCTCGATACGCCGGCGGTCGAGGCCAGGGTCGAATTCGCGCTCGACGGCGTGCGGCCGAATCCCTCCTTCGGCGATCGATTCACGATCGAGTTCGCGCTGCCGAGTTCGGAGCCCGCGACGCTCGAGGTGATCGACGTGGCCGGAAGGCGCGTTGCCGGGCGGACGGTCGGATCGCTCGGGCCGGGCCGCCATACCATCGACCTGGCGCGGGGGCAGCGGCTGGCGGCCGGAGTCTATCTCGTTCGCCTGAGCCAGGGGGCCGAACGCCGCATCGTGCGAGCCATTGTCCTGTAATGGCTTAGCCAGGCCCAGCCGCACCGGTGCGGATCGGCCGGTCCATGGCCTCCCTCAAGTCAAATTGCAACTTTAATATTGAGTTGCAACTTTAATCAGACAGGCACATCCTAATGAAGGATGAGTTCGCGCCCGCAGGAATCCCTGTTCGACGCCGAAATCGACGGCCACCTGGTCGAGGTCAAGTTCGGCGTCACCGCGCTGCGCAGCATTCGTGAAGGGCTGCTGCAGCTCGCCTATGCGATGGCGGAGCGGCCCGATCGAAGCGCGCTGCTGATCCTGCCCGATGTCTCGATCACGCGCGAGCGCCTCGATCAGGAATGGCGGCGGGCCGCATCGGTTCTGAAACCCGGTCTGGCCCGGCGGCTGACGCTCTGCGTTCCGAACGGCGCGGGCTTCATCGGCATCCCCCGCGATCTCGATTCGGCCGAGCAGCGCGTCGTTCGCAAGGCGCTCCTGCGCAAGCGCCCTCAGGATTCACATCCGATTCGAGGCGACGCTTCCTTCGCGGTGATCAAGATCCTGCTGAATCACTGGGTGACGAACGGCGAGCCGGTGACCACCGATTGGCTGACCCGGGCGTCCGGATTCTCCTACCCCACCGTCGCCGCAGCGCTCGACAAACTCGGCGGCCTGATCGAGCGCGAATCGGACCGGCGCCTTCGCTTGCGCCGCTTTTCGCTCGACACTTATCTGCAACTTCTCGCCGCGAGCGCGCGGGCGCGTTCGACCGCCCGCTTCATCGATCGATCCGGCCAATCCCTCTCGCCCGAGTCCCTCCTGCGCCGGCTGGAGAAGCTTCGGCCCGACGGCCTGGCAATCGGCGGTGCGCTGGGCGCGCGACACTATGTGCCCGATCTCGATCTGGTCGGGCTCCCCCGCCTCGATCTCTCGCAGCATCGGCCCGGACAGCCGCTCGACCTCGATTTCATTCATGCGCTCGATCCGGCGCTCGAGCGGGTCGACGATTCGCTGGAGCCCGCCACCGTGGTCGTGCACGCCGTCCGTCATGCCGATCCGCTGTTCACGGCGCGCAAGGGCGGACTCCCGTGGGCCGATCCGATCGAGTGCCTGCTCGATCTTCGCGAGGCCAACCTGCGGCAGCAGGCCGGTCAGCTCTACGAGGCGCTCGAGAAGAGACGCGAGGGCGCGTGACGCCCACCGTGCGGGAAGTCTCCCCCGCGGCCGTTCTTCAGCAGGTCGCGCACGCGATTCCCGCGGAGGTCCATCCGCACGTGATCGTGATCGGCAGTCTGGCCGCCGCGTACGGGCTGTTCGCCGCTGATCAGCGCTTCGGCGTCC
>DATJEP010000126.1:0-6642 GCA_035496475.1 Candidatus Udaeobacter sp. | reverse complement strand
GCTCGATGGGGGTGCTGACCGCCGAGCGCGCCCGGGCGATGCTGCAGTCCCTGACGGTGCCGGGGTGGGGACAGCTCGCGAACGGACATCCGCGCGCCGCCCGGGTGTTCGGCGTGATCGACGCCGGGATCTGGTCGTCGTTCGTGGCATTCGAAGTGCAGCAGCGCCTCCGCACCGATGCGTCATTGCGCACGGCGCGGCTCTTCGCCGGGATCGATCTCTCCGACCGCAGCGAGGAATTCCGGCGCATCGTCGGCTCCTATCCCAGCAGCGACGACTACAACACGTTCGTGGTCTATCGCGACGCCGCGAACCTCTACTACAACGATCCCGCCGCCTATCGCGCGTACATCGCGAGCCATCAGATCGGCGGGGCCGAGAGCTGGTCGTGGCAGGATCCGGAGAGCTACGCGCGCTACACGGCGCAGAGGAAGGACGCGCACCGGGCCGGCCTGCGCGCCAATACCGCGCTCGCGCTGGCGATCGCGAACCGGCTGATCAGCGCGGTGCACGCCGCCGGCGTCGCCCGGCAGCCGCGGCCCAGCGCGCCGGGCGGCTCGAGCGGCCACGCGCTTCGTCTCGAGGTGACGCCCGATTTCTCGTCCGCGGCCGTCTCGGTGCGCTTCGGACTCGGCACGAGATTCTGAAGCGGGAGCTCCGGTGTTCATTCTTCTCTGTGTGATCGCCGCTCTGGCCGGCGGTCCGGCCGCGCCCGTTGCCGCGGCGACGCCCGACAGCACGGCGGCCGCCGTCGCCGCGCCCGACAGCCTGCCATTCCTTCTGCGCGACCTCGGGGTCGCGGGTGTGGTTCCGGTCTCGCTCGGCGCTCCCGAACCGTCGGGCGTGGCGTCCGACGCGTTCGGGCGTCTGTTCGTCAGCGACGCGCGCGCGCATCGTGTGCTGCGCTTCGATGCTCAGGGCCGTTTCCTCGGCGGAGAGGGGACGCTCGGCAGCGATCCCGGCCAGTTCCGCCGGCCCGGCGCGGTCGCGCTGCACGGCACGCTCGAGGTCGTGGTGCTCGATCGCGAGAACCGCCGCGTGGCGCGCTACGACCTGCTCGGTCACTTCCTCGGCGTGATCATCGATCTCGAGGCCAGCGACCTCGAGTCCGAGATCGGGCGGGTCGATCCGATCGACCTCGCATGCGACCGGGGCGGGGCATTCGCGATCGCCGATCGCGACCAGGATCGGGTCCTGATGTTCGACGTCGGCGGGCAGTTCGTTCGCGCGATCGGCGGCTTCGGCGCCAAGGCCGGATCGTTCCGCGGGCTGGCCGGTCTCGCGTTCACCGCTCGCGGCGATCTCGTGACCGCCGAGCGCGGCGCCGGGCGTCTGCAGCGGCTCGATCCCGGCGGCCGCGTCGCGGCGAGCTGGCCGCTGCATGCCGCGGCATCGGAGGGCGCGCTGCCGGTCGCGGTCAGCGGTGACCGGGTGGCGGTCGCGGACGAGCGATCGGGCCGGCTGTGGTTGTTCGACGCCTCGGGCCGGCCGCTGGCCTCGCGAACCGATCTCGCGCACCCCCGCGCCATCACATTCGCGAACGACGGCACGCTGCTGGTGGCCGAGGGTGCGCATCCGGCGCTGCGGCGGCTGATCGCGGAGCCGGCACACGCCGACACCGTGCGCACGGAGTAGAAGCGTGGCGGTCGCCGTGCTCGCGCTTCTGCTCGCCGCGCTCCCGTTCGCGCGCGCGGCCGAGTCGCAGACCATCGCCGATCCCTCGTGTGGAACCATCACGCTGGTTCCCCGGCCCGAGGCGCCGGTGCTCGCGCTCGGGCACTCGTTCCTGCGCGCCGGCAGCGACTCGATGTGGTCGGCCCGTGGGCCGTGGCGGCCCGGACTCGACTACAGCCTCGACCGCGTCCGCGGCGAGCTGCGCCTGCTGCGTGACGCGCTGCCCGGCGAGACGCTCTATGTCCACGCCTGCTGGCTGCTCGCCCCGCCACCGCTCGAGGTTCAGCATTATCGCTACCGTCCGGCTCGCGACCGCGACAGCGCGGCCGCCGTCGCCGCGCCGGTCGAGCCCCGGCCGATCACCGCGCACGCCACCGCGCCGCCTTCGGGCGCGTCGCTGACTCTGAACGGCAACAAGACGCTGGCGGTGGAATTCGGATCGCAGCAGGACGCGGTGCTGCGACAGTCGCTCGATCTCGCGCTCAGTGGAACGCTCGCGCCCGGCATCCAGCTGACCGGCGTGCTGACCGATCGCAATACGCCGGTCACCGCCTCGGGCGGCACGCTCGACCTTCAGGCCGCGGACCAGGTGCGCCTCGAGCTGACCGCGCCCCAGGGCGGCGCGACGCTCGGCGATCTGTCGCTGCGCTTCGACGACGGCCAGTTCGCCCGGCTCGAGCGACGCCTGCAGGGCGTCCGCGCCGAATGGAGCGGTGCGGGGTTTCGCGGCGTGGCCTCGGCGGCCAGCGCCGCCGGCGAATACAACCGCATGGAGTTCCTCGGCACCGACGGCCAGCAGGGACCCTACATCCTCACCGACCGTGACGGCGGCACCGGGATCACCGTGGTCGCCGGCAGTGAGGTCGTCACGCTCGATGGCACGCGCCTGACTCGAGGCGAGAGCGCCGACTATTCGATGGATTACGAGCGCGCGCGCATCACGTTCACGAATCGACACCTCATCACCTCGGCGTCCCGCATCACCATCGACTATCAGTTCGCGCTGCGGCGCTACCGCCGCAACTTCACCGCGGCGAGCGCGCGCTGGGATCGCGGAGCGCTCTATGGCTTCACGCGCCTCCTGACCGAAGGCGACGACCGCGGGCGGCCGCTGGGAGCGGAGCTGGCACCCGAGGATCGCGTGGCGCTGGCGCTCGCCGGTGATTCCGTTTCGCGCGCGATCGGCCCCGGCGTCACATCGGGCGGGGGCGACTACGACACCGTGCGGGTCTCGGGCGGGCGTCTGGTCTATGCGTTCGTCGGCCCCGACTCGGGGAAGTTCTCGGTTCAGTTCGCGCCGGTCGGCGCGGGGCGCGGTGACTACGCCGATTCGGCGGTGGTCTCGGGGCGCACCGCCTACCGATTCGTCGGGACCGGCCTCGGCGGTTTTCTGGTGGGGCGCGCGCTCCCCTTCGCCGAATCGCACAGCCTGTGGGCGGCGGGGGCGGGCGCACGGATGGGGCCGTTGTCGATGGAGGTCGAGGGCGCCGCGTCCCACCACGACCTCAACACGTTCTCCTCGCTCGATGACCAGCACGACGCCGGGTATGCCGGCCGCGCGACGCTCCGCCTCGAAGGGTCTCCGCGCCTGCTCGGCGGCCGCGGCGCGCTTTCGATCGAGAGTCGCAAGGTAGATCCCAGCTTCGATCCGTTCGCGCGGCTCGAGCTGCCGTTCGAGGCCGAGCACTGGGCTCTGCCGACCGGCGCGGACTTCGAGCACGCCGGTCGCCTTTCGGTGCTGGGTGAATGGAAGCCGCGGATGGGCGGAACGCTGCAGGGCGACGTCGGCGCGATCCGCACGCCGGACGGATTCACGTCGCGCCGCACCTCGCTGAACTGGAACCGCGACGGCACCTTCGCGACCCAGGGCGAATGGGAACGATCGACGGCCGAGCATTCCGACTGGCTGTCGAGCCACGGCGGCCGCGATCACATGCGATTCGGCGGGCGCTGGGCGTTGCCCTGGATGGCGCCCGCGTTGCGGTTCGAGCGCGACGAGCGGCGCTTTCCGAGCGATACCGGCAAGGTCGGCGACCGCTTCATCGCCGGCGGCGCCGAACTCGGCACCGGCACCAGGGTGGCGTGGCACGCGCTCGGCGGCTACGACCTCAGGCGTGACGCGCGGCGGACCGCGGTGGGATTCGAGGATCAGTCGGAGGCGCGGACATTTCACCTGGCGCTCGACAGCCCCTCCGGCGGCGCGATCGGCGTCTCGCTGCTGGCACAGCGCCGCGACGTGCTGCCGCTCGCCGATCCAACGCGGACACGCAGCGATCTCGCCACCGCCCGCTTCCGCGCCGAGCCCGGCCACGGCCTCAAGGGCGAGCTCGATCTCGAGATCAGCTCGGAGGGCGAGAACCGCCGAGATCGAACGCTGGTGTTCGTCGGAGCGGGAAAGGGCGCCTATGACGCGTTCGGCAATTTCGTCGGCACCGGCGACTACAACCTGGTGCTGAGCGTGACCTCGGCGCTCGACCGATTGGCGCGCGCGGCGACGCGCGGACGCGCGGCATGGTCGTTCGGCAATGCCGAGGCCTGGCGCGGCTCGCGGGTGGAGTTCACGTTCGAGAGCGAGGCGCGCCGGCTCGGCGATCTCCACGCCAGCGATCCGGTCGTGTCTCCGGGCGCCGCGCTCGGCGATCCCGGATTGGAGCGCGGCTCGGTGCTCCAGCGGCTCGAATCGGAGCTGGCGCCTCAGTCGCGGGCGGCCGCGCTGCGGTTCCGTCTCGAGCGGCGCGTCAACGCCGACCGCTCGTTCGACAACTTCGCCCAGACCACCGATCAGCGCGAGGCGAACGTGCGCTGGCGCGCCCGGCCCGCCTCGGCCTTCAGCACCGAGCTCGAGGCGACGGCGCGCCAGCAGAGCGCCGATCAGATCCTGATCGGGCTCGCGCAGTCTCATCGCGTGATCGAGGGGCGGCAGCTCGACACGCGGCTGATCTACACACCGGACGCGCGATTCCGGCTGGCCGGCGTGACCACGCTCGGATGGACACGGCCGGAGGGTCAGATCGATGACACCCGCGTGATCGAGATCGGGCCCGACCTCGGCGTCACGGTCGGGAAGCGCGGCCATGGAGATTTCAGCGCGCGCCGCGCGTTCACCTCGGGTCCTCCGGCGGTGGCTTTGATTCCGACCGCGGATCCCGCCGGATCGCCCCGCTGGCAGGGCACGACGCGATTCGACTACCGCCTGCTCGAGAGCTTCACGCTCGGTCTCTCGGCGTCGGTTCGCGAATTCCCGGGACGCAGCGCGATCACCGCGGGACGCGCCGAGATGAGGGCGTTCTTCTGATGCGCCGCTCGGTCAGGGCTCTGCTCTTCGTCGCGATCGCGACGGTCTTCGCCGCGCGCGTGCACGCGGCGCCGGCGCGGCTCGAGGTGCATGGCCGTGTGCTCGGCGCCCGCGAGAACGACGCGCTGTTCGCCGACGCGCTGCGTGCGCCGGGCGACAGCGCGCGCACCGCCGCGGCGCTCGGCAACCTGGTCGCGCGACTCGAGGCGCTCGGGTACCTCGATGCCCATGCGCGGGCGCGCTGGGATTCCATCCCGCTCCCGCGGCTCCTGATCGACGTCGCCGAGGGCCCGCACTACCGGCTGGCTTCGGTCGCCATCGAGGCGCCGAGCGCGCACGACTCCGCGCTGTTCGGCCGCGCGCTGGCGCTGACGCCGGGCGGAGCGGCGTCGCCGCAGCTGGTCTCGGCCGCCATCGATCGCGCGGTGGAGAGCGTGGCGGGCGAGGGGTATCCCTATGCCGAGCTCGGCGTGCGGAGCTGGGAGGCCGATTCCGGCACCGTGCGCGTTCACCTCTCCGGGGCACTCGGGCCGCGCATCCAGATCACGCGCGTCCGTATCGAAGGCCTTCACGTCACGCGCGAGGACGTCGCGCAGCGCGCGCTCGGCCACCTCACCGGGATGCCCTACCGGCGGGCCGTCGCCGAAGACGCGCGCGACCGGCTCGACGCGCTCGGGCTCTTCCGCAGCGTCTCGTTCGAGGGGCTGGAGGGTGAAGGCGACTGGAGCCGGGCCCATCTGGTCTACCGCGTTGACGAGCCGCGCTACAATGAGTTCGAAGGCGCGCTCGGCGTTCAGGGTCAGGCCGGAACCGTCGGGCTGCTGAGGCTCGAGCTCCAGAACCTGATCGGCACCGGACGCGGTGTCGGCCTGCGCTGGGAATCGCGTGGCCGCGGTGTCAGCCTGTTCGGTGCGCATGCCAGCGAGCCGCAGCTCTTCGGTCAGCCGCTGCGGATCGAGATCGGGGTCGATCAGGATCTTCAGGACACGCTCTACACGCGCACGCGATGGGGAGCGCGCGGGATCTACGCCCTGTCCGGCCGGGAGCGCATCGAGGCCGGCTTCGAGGAGGAACGCGTCGTGTCGGAGAACGCGGAGGTCGAGGAGGCGGATCTGCAGAACAGCACGTTCGCCTTCGAGCGCAGCACGCTCGATCCTTCACCCGGCGCGCGTCGCGGCGCGAAGGTGCGGCTGAGCGCGACCGAGATCTGGAAGAGCGAGCACCTGCGTCCTGCGGGCGATCGCACCGCGCGCGCCAGCGCCGCGTCGGTCGGCATCGAGTGGCGGCATCCGGTCACCGCCGCGAGCGCCATCGATCTGGCGGTGGAGGGCGCCGGGCGCTTCAGCTCGCAGAGGGTGCTGCCGCTGTTCGAGCGCTATCCCATCGGCGGCGCCACGACGCTGCGCGGCTACGACGAGCAGCAGTTCCGCGCCGATCGCTACGCGCTCTCGCGCCTGGAGTGGGGACGCACCCTCGGCGGCGCGCTGGCGCCGGAATGGGCGTACCTGTTCTGGGATCATGCCTGGATGGCGACGCGTGTCGCGCTGCCCGCGGGCGGCGACACCATGCAGGATCAGTCGCGGGATGGATTCGGCTTCGGTCTTCGCATCGCCGCGGGCGGGGGATGGATGGGGCTCGACTACGGTCTTGCTCCCGGTCACGCGCCGCTCGAG
>DATJEP010000125.1:0-2801 GCA_035496475.1 Candidatus Udaeobacter sp. | reverse complement strand
CGAAGCGTTCGAGGTCGCGGCGCTCGACTACCTGCTCAAGCCGATAAGGCGCGAGCGTCTCGCCGACACCCTGCAGCGCGTGATCGCCGAGTCGCGCGGCGGGCGCCCCGCCGGCCGCACGCGCGCCATCGAAGCCGCGCTCGAGTCCCCCGGGCTGCGCGACCAGCTGCCGCCGCTCAAGCGTCTGCCGGTGCGCCATCGGCGCGAGGTGCGCCTGCTCGACCTGGAGCAGGTGCCGCTGCTGTTCTCGCGCGACCGCCTGGTGCTGGCGCGCGCCGAGGGCAAGGAGTATCTGGTCGACTACACGCTGCAGGAGCTCGAGCAGCGCCTGCCCGAGGGCCAGTTCGTCCGCGTGCACCGCGGCGCGCTCGTCAACGTGAACGCGATCGAGTCGTACGGCGGCGAAGACGGCGTGCTGGTGCTGCGGCTGAAGGACGGCACTCGCGTCGAGGCCAGCGAGCGCCGCGCCGCCGAAGTCAGGCGCAAGCTGAGGTAGCGGCCCGGCGCATCGGGCGGGACCGCGCGGCGGGCCGAACCGATCAGGGCAGGCGCGTCCAGACGAGGTCGAACTCGCCGAACCCCGTGGAGTTGAAGGACCCGTGGACCTTGAACGACCGGTCGCCCTGGAGCTCGGCGCGGTGCAGGCCGCAGACGTTCGCGAGCGAGGCGTGGTGGGAGTTCGTCGGATAGCGGAACACGCCCCAATAGGTCTTGCCGTCGAAGATGCCGACGCCTTCCCAGAAGCCGGGGCTGTCGATCCGATAGCGGTCCCCGCCGAGCGACGAGATCAGGACGTGCTCGCTCGACCCGCCGACCGCGTAACGTCCGGCGATGGAAGGCGCCGGGCGCGCCAGATCCGCACCGTGACCCGCCGCGCCGCGATGCAGCGAACACCCCGCGAGCGTGATCGCGGTGACGAGGACGAGCGCTCCCAACGAGAGACGCCGCGATTCGAGAATCGTCGGGACCATCGCGACCATTATCGGCCACGCCTCCGGTCCAATTGAGCGCCCGGCTAGTTCAGCGCTCCGGCCGGCGGCCAGGGAATGCGCGCCAGCACGTCTTCGTGCACTTCGAACGGCCGGACCGCCTTGCGCAGCGAATCGGTCAGGGCGGCGAGCCGCTCTTCGCGCCGCAGCGTGACCGCTTCCTGCCGCACGCTCTGCTGCACCGCGGGTGACAGCTGATCCAGCGCCTGCGCGCTCGTCTCCTTCGCGGTCAGCTGGAACACCATCCATCCGTCCGCCGTCTTCATCGGCCCCGCCCATTCACCCTCGGCGAGCTGCTGGATCTGCGGCGCGATCGGTCCCCACACCGGGCTCGAGCTCGGGAACACGATCCGCTCTTCGATCAGCCGGCCCGAAGCGCCGGCCATCTTCGCGGCATCGCTCAGGGATCCGCCATGCCCGCCGTGACGAATCAGGTCGAACGCGGCGGCGGAATCCGGAAACGAAAGGTGCGCGATGCGCGCGGCTTCGAGCCGGCGATATCGATCGGCGCGTTGCGCATAGGTCGCCTGAACGTCGGCGTCACTCGCCGTCGTGACGTCCGCGACGGCGAGCGCGTAGATCGATTCGAGCACCGCGTTGTTCACGCGCTCATCGAGCGTACGCCGGATCGCCGGGTCGCGATCCAGTCCGCGGCGCCTCGCCTCGAGCACCACCACGCGGCGGATCAGCTGCTGCTGGAGCCAGGCCTCGATCGCGGGCAGATCGGCATGCGACGGCTTCGGGCGATCCGGAGCCTCGAGGTCATCGAGCGCCTCGCCCATCGTGTAGAGATGTGTGCGTCCCGCGGCGTCCGCGTAGCTCATCAGCGGCCGGCTTCGGTCCAAGGCCGGTGGGGCCGCGCCGCTGTCGCTCTTCGAGGCGGGATTCAGGACCGCGAACAGCGCCTGGGGACCGCCCGGCACGGCGGCGAGATGGTACTGCGCGCGCAGCGATTCGAACGCGCGCATCGAGATCAGCCGCTGCTTCCGCTGCCGCACGAGATCGGTGAACATCGGCCGCTGGGTGTCGAGCGGTGTGCCGGTGGGCGTGAGGTGCCGGTTCGTCACGCGCGCGACGAACCAGCCTTCGCCCGGCGCTTCGACGGGTCCCTCGATCGCGCCGAGCGGGGCCTCGCGCACAAATGAGTCGAGCGGATCGACCATCGATCCCCCGGAGACCTCGCCGAGATCGCCGCCGGCCGGCAGCAGTCCCGGCGGCGTGTAGCGGGACGCGACCTGATCGAACGGCCGACCGGCCTTGAGTTCGGCAGCCGCGGCGCGCGCGACGCTGGCATCGGTGGTGTAGATCAGCTCGAGGTGGGCGCGGATCCGGGTGCGATCGAAGAACTCGGCGACTTCGGCATCGCTGACCGGAACCGATCGCGGAACCAGCTGCTCGGTCAGCGCCTGGGTCAGGACCTCGTCCTCGATCGCGCGGCGATAGCGGGCGACCGAGGTGTCGCGACCGAGGCCGCGGGCGTCGGCGAGATCGAGCAGCAACGCGCGTCGCACCAGATCATCGAGCAGGAGGCGGCGGGCCTGGTCGGGATTGCCGGGATATTGCGACCAGTTGGCGCGCGCGGCGAGATTGAAGTCGTCGACCGTGATCGCCCTGCTTCCGACCTGCGCCAGCACCTTCGGATGGAGCGCGCAACCGGTGAGCACGGGCAGCGCGCCGGCGAGAAGCATCAGGCCCGGCGCGAAACGGCGCGTGGCGTGGCGTCGTGGAGAAGGGAGAACGCGTCGGCTCAGCATCGGCCGGTGAACCTAGAGCAGCATGGATCGAGGCGCAAACGCCATGCGCGCTCAGCCC
>DATJEP010000124.1:0-2670 GCA_035496475.1 Candidatus Udaeobacter sp. | reverse complement strand
CGGGCGCGCCGCACGTTCATCGCGCGACCGATCCGGCGGCCGCTGCTCCCGGGGCCGGTCCTTCCACTCGGGCCGCGGGGGACGCTGGCTCCATGGCCGATCGTTCCACTGCGGGCGCGGTGGGCGCTGCTCGCGCTCGCGATCTTTCCATTCGGGCCGAGGCGGACGATCGCCTTGCGGCCGATCCTTCCAGTCGGGGCGCGCCGAACGATCGTCGCGTGGGCGATCCTTCCACTCGGGCCGTGGCGGCCGCTCGTCGCGAGGGCGATCTTTCCACTCGGGCCGTGGCGGGCGATCGTCGCGGGGGCGATCTTTCCAGTCGGGGCGTGGCGGACGATCGTCGCGTGGGCGATCTCCCCACTCGGGCCGTGGCGGCCGCTGTTCGCGCGTGTCCCGTCCCGGCCCGCGGCTCTCCTGCCGCCGGCGGCGGGCGTCGCGCGCCTCCTCTTCGGATTGCCAGAGCCGTCCCCCCGCGAACCACATCATCACCGCGTCGGGATGCTTCGCCTGAATCTGTTTGAAGGTGGGCAGCAGTTCCTCGCGCGTCGCGGCGCGGAAGGAGGTCGGCTGATTCCCGAAGATGATCGTCCAGTAGGCGTGTCGCGGCGGCATTCAGTGTCCCCACTGCCCGCGCTCGAGCCGCTTCAGCTTCTCGATGAGCGTCGTGCGTTTCAGGTTGAGCAGCCGCGCGGCCTGTACCTTGTTGCCCTGGGTGCGCTCGAGAGACCGTTTGATCATCGTCAACTCGACGCCTTCGATGTAGCGCTCGAGGTCGAGCCCCTCGTCGGGAAACCACGGCGCGCCTTCCGCCGGCGCCGCCAGGCTCTGGATCTCCGCCCCGAGATCCGGCACGTCGATCTGCGTGCGTCCGTGGCTGAACGCGAGCGCGCGTTCGACGACGTTTTCGAGCTGGCGGACGTTGCCGGGCCAGGCGTACGACATCAGCCGCCGCAGCGCTTCCTGCGACATCGTCACATGGCGCGGCGGCACCTGCTCGGCGCCGAGCTTCTGCAGGAAATGCTGCACGAGCAGCGGAATGTCATCGCGGCGATCGCGCAGCGCGGGAAGCGCGACGGGAATCACGTTCAGCCGGTAGAACAGATCCTCGCGGAACGTGCCGTCGGCCACCATCCGCGCCAGGTCGGAGTGCGTGGCCGCAATGATCCGGACGTCGATCTTGATCGTGTGCGTATCGCCGACGCGCTCGAACTCGCGCTCCTGCAGCACGCGCAGCAGCTTCGCCTGCAGCGCCGGGCTCATCGTCCCGACTTCGTCGAGGAACAGCGTGCCTTTGTGCGCCTGTTCGAGGCGGCCCTGCCGGGTCCCCACGGCGCCGGTGAACGCGCCGCGCGCGTGCCCGAACAGCTCCGCCTCGAGGAGCGTTTCCGGAATCGCGCTGCAATTGATCGCGACGAAGCGGTTCGCGCGCCGCGGACTGGCGTGGTGGATGGCGCGTGCCGCGAGCTCCTTTCCCGTTCCGGTCTCGCCGGTGATGAGGACGGTGCTCGCCGTGGCGGCGACGGTCTCGAGCAACTGCGACAGATCGCGCATCGCGCGGCTGCGGCCCACCAGTCCGTCGATGCGATAGCGCTCCTCGAGCTGGGAGCGCAGGTAGGCGTTCTCCGACCGGAGCCGGCGCTGTTCGAGCGCCGAGTTCAGCACGTGGAGCAGCGCGTCGAATTGAAACGGCTTGGTGATGAAGTCCGCCGCTCCCTGCTTGATGGCGTTCACCGCGTCTTTCACCGTTCCGAATCCGGTGATGATGATGGCGATGATTTCCGGGTAGCGCTCGAGCGCGAACTCGAGCACCGCGCGTCCGTCGACGCCGGGCAGGCGGAGGTCGGTGACGATCATGTCGAAGGCGAATTCGGCGAGCCGCGTCCGCGCCTCCTCGCCGCTGGCGGCCTGCTCGACCACGAAGCCGTGGTCCGACAGGCGCTCCGCGATGGCTTCCCGCAGCGCCGCCTCGTCGTCCACGAGGAGCAAATGTTTTGCGTTTTCAGTCATTTAGTGCGGCGGCGGTATTTTGACACCCGCCCCGGCGCGGGTCAATGGAAGGCTGAGCCCGCGCCCTACAGCCGTGCGCCGCGCGGTCCGATAACACCCCCGAAGAGCCAAATGATGATGGATCGCAAGACCATATCAATCATGAAAGCGTGCGAGCTGGTCGGGGTCAGCCGCCGCACCATCTACAACTGGATCGCCGGCGGGAAAGTGGAGTACATCCGCACCGCCGGGGGATCGGTCCGCATCTTCGTGGACACGCTCTGGCGCGATCCGGAGCGGTCCGGAGAACTGACGCGCAAAGAAGCCTCATGATGCCGGCTGCGAACGATCGATCCCGCACCTTCGGCGGCGGCGAAGACACGGGCGACCTCGGGCTCCTGTTCCATCGCCTCAACAACCAGCTTGGGATCATCCTCGCGAACGCCGAACTGCTCGAGGCCAAGTCCGCCGACGAGGCCGCCCGCGCCCGGGCGGCGCAGGTGGTGGCGGGCGTCCTCGACGCGATGACCACCACCCGCGAAATCCGACTCCGCCTCCGCTAACCTTCACCGCCCGGGGTCTGACCCCGCCCAGCTCGCACGCTTTCATGATTGATATGGTCTTGCGATCCATCATCATTTGGCTCTTCGGGGGTGTTATCGGACCGCGCGGCGCACGGCTGTA